>JBHEKP010000032.1:0-4513 GCA_041859375.1 Candidatus Hydrogenedentales bacterium
GCGGAAACCCAGGTGTCCGTGATGGTGTGGTAGGCGAAGGCATCCTTCGGAAACCCGGGATGCGCCTCCTTCAGCGTGTCGGCCTGGAAGAACAGCGCCTCGTCCGCGCCGGACAGCACAAACAGGTGGCTCTGGCCCACGGGCGCGGCGGTGCCCGCCCTGACGCAGCGGGGCGCGTCGGCCCGCCGCCGCCACGCGGCCGCCCCGGCCCGGTGCCGCGCGGGGTTGAATTCGTGCAGGTCGACGAGAAACGCCGTCTCCCCGGCTTCGTTTACGCGGCGGCCGCTGCACAGGTACACGCAGTCGTCCACGCCGTTGTTCTGCGCGGCGGCAATCGCCAGCGCGCGGGACGGCCCCGGCCACGGCGGCAGGATCTCCCAGTCCGCGCCCGGCCGCGACAGGTCGAGCCGCAGAAACCCCGTGTCCGCCGTCTCCAGACCCGGCCCGGTGGTGCCCCCGGCGATGTAGACCATGTCGCCGATGGCGGCGGCGGCGGCATTGGTGCGCGGTCCGGGCAGCGGCGGCAGGGCCGTCCAATTTACCGTCTTCCGCGCCGCGTCCCAGGAGAGCAGGAACGCGTCGGCGTGAACCCGCTCCCCGTCGTTGCCCCCGGCGCACACCACCCCGCGCGGGGTGGACGCGCAGGCGCCATAGGCCAGCGGCCGCGCCAGCGGCGGCCCCTCCGCCCATCGGTATGCGGCCTTCCCGCCCTCAGCCCCGCGGAGCAGCACATGGACCCGGTCGTGGAAGACCTTTTGCGTCTCCCAGCGAGGCTCCGGAAAGTTGGCCCCGCCCGCGACAATAAGCGCGTCGCCGTGGACACCCACAAAGGGCCCCGCCACGCCCTCCGGATCGGGCAGCGGCGGAAGCTCTTCCCACTGAAGCCCCACCGCCGCGCAAACGCCGGAAAACAACAGGGCCGCGGCCATGGGGAGCCAGGCGCGCCGCGGGCATCTCATGACACAAACTCCCGGAACCCCAGCCCGTCCAGTTCCTCCCGCATCCGGGCGGTTTCCGTGTCATCGAGCGCGGTCTGGGGGAGGCGCGGCGGCCCGCAGGGAATGCCCGAAAGGGTCATGGCGGCCTTCAGCCCCGCGTTTCCGTGGTGGCGGAGAATCACCGCGATAATGTCCGCCGCCCTGCGCTGGTGCGCCCGCGCGGAGGCGAGGTCGCCCGTTTCCAGCCCCCGGATCACCCGGTGGTACAGGGGCGCGAGAAAATTGTAGGTGCTGCCCACGGCGCCGTCGGCGCCCGCCGCCAGCCCGCTCAGCAGCATCTCGTCCACGCCGAACAGTATGTTGAAACGCCCCCCGTCAAAGGCCAGGCACTGCTGCATGACCTCCACGTCGCGGCTGCTGAATTTCACCCCCGCCAGCGACGGGATTCGGGCCGGGGCCGCCTCCAGAAAGGCGAGGGGGCTCAGGGACAGGCCGCTCAGCCGGGGAATGTGGTAGTAATAAAAAGGCAGTTCCGGGGCGGCGTCCGTGATGCGGCCAAGCGTTTCCACCAGGGCGGCAACCCCCTCCGGGATAAAATACGACGGGGACACCGCGCTGATCGCGTCCGCCCCGATGGACGCCGCGTGCCGGGCGAGTTGCCGCGCGTCCTCCACGCAGTTGCAGCCCACCTGCACCACCACCGGCATGCGCCCCGCCGCCGCGGCGGCAAAGGCCTCCGCCACGCGCTCCCGCTCCCCCGTTGTGAGCGAGGGCCCCTCACCCGTGCTGCCGCAGACATACAACCCTTTGACGCCCTGTCCGGCAAGCCTGTCGACCATCGCGGGCACGGGCGCGAGGTTCACGCTCCCGTCGGGGTGCATGGGGGTGAACGTCGCGGCGATAAGACCTGTCAGTTTTTTCATGATGAGCCGGTGCTCCTTGTCGGGTCGGGATTATGCGCGGCCTCAGCCGTACCATTCCCGCTTGCGGTCCTTCAGATTGGCCAGCACGTCGATCGCCGTGTTGACGTTGCTGACCACCTGGAAGTCGAACATGCCCACGCAGATGAAATCCGCGCCGTTTTGCAGCGCCCAATTGAATCCGTCCCTGGGCTCGATGGCCCCGGCGGCAAGAACCTTGAACCCCATGACGGGCACCTTGGCGCGCTCGACAAACGCCACGTCCTTCTCGGGAAAGGCGCAGAACATGTTGTCGTGGTACTTGTTGTGATCGGGGGAGTTTCCGCCCATCACCTCGTAGGAGGTGCGGTTTTCCACCGGATGGGCCGACCAGTACCGGTCGTGGTGCAGGGTCTTCATGTAGTAGTCAGGGATGATGCCCCGCTCCTCGCACCGTATCAGGCCCTCCACCGAATGGGCGCCCATGCCGGCCACGTAGCCCTCGCCGCGTATCTTCTCCATCATTTTGACAATAACGTCATACTTGTCGTCCCGCGACAGCACGTCAATCCAGTTCCCCTGAATCTGGAGGATGTCCGCGCCGCAGTCTATGGCCGCGTTGATCTCGCGGAAGTAGTCGTTCGCCTTCATGTCGGGGGCCACCTGCGAAATGACGGTGATCTTGCTCCCCGTGACCTTCTTGTACTTCTGAAGCACCGGATTGGACGGCCATCCGATGTTGATGGTGTTGATGCCTGCCTTTTCCGCCAGCATCAGCGTCTCAAATATCTTCTGCTCCGTGTTGTAGGCGAGGGAGAGCGAAGGCACGTAGATCAAATCACGCGAATGGGCCCACCCGCCAATCAGGTTGCCGCCCATGACCAGGCGGCTGATCTCAAATTTGCCGATCTTCCCCTTTGGCAGCGTCCCCGCAAGATCGGTTATGTCCGGCACGGTGATTTTCCGGGTCGCCCCGGAAAAGGCGTCCACGCCGTCCCCGCGGAGTTGTCTGGACGCCCCATAGCCCATGACACCCAGGACCGGCAGCGTGGCGGCGTGCTTGAGCACTTCGCGCCTTGTGGCCGTCGGAACGCCAACCGCCGCGTCAGCCTGCTTTTTCCTGAACAAAAAGGACAGCCCGTAAAGGCCGTAGCCCTTCTCCCCGGCGAACAGCAGCACCGCAAGGCCCAGCGCCTCAATGACGTTCTTGTTGACCAGGAAAAGGCTTCCCTCCGTGCCGCCCGGCAATGCGCCGCCGAAGGGCGGATAGGCGAAATAGTAGAGCGCCAGAAGGACAATGCCGGAGACGGACGCGGCGCGGATGGCGACACCGGCAAAGAGCGCCAGCCCGATAAGGGTCAATCCGTACATGTTCAGCGCGTCAACCACCGCCATGGCCGGTTCCGAGGAGGCCATCAGGTGGTAGAAGCCCGCCAGCGGACCCGCCGCGCCCTCAAGATACCCCCTGGCCGTCCACCGGCCCGAAGCCACCTTCGCCAGCCCCTCGTACAGGAAATGCCACCCGATGGCGCAGCGCAGCACTGTGACCGCCCATTTTTCCCGCTCGGAACCGCTGTTTATTGGCATGATGCCGCTCCTGTCGCTTTTCGGCGAATAAATATGCCCGCCGCCGTTGCCGCAACCATCACCCAGACACCATTGAGGATTCGGCCAATGAAATGTTTTGGGCGGCATCTGTCCTTAAACTAACAGGTTCGCCATGGTATTTCCAGAAAGATCTGCACCCGCCGCCGCACCTCGGATGAAACCCCTTTTCCCTCTCAATGGTCTGAAAACACCGGGTTGTGTCGTTTTGGAACTGCAAGTCCGGTAAAGTTTTATTTACCCGAAAGGAAACGATCAATGAAAAAGTTTGCCGTGTTGTCCGTGGTTTTTTGCATGGTTGCGGTTTTTTCGATCGGATGCGCCACCACGGGAAAAGGCGCCTCGGACGCGGAACTCATCCAGCAGCGCATCGCGGAGGGCATTGCCGCCATCAAGGCCAAAAACTTTGACGCCTTTGACGGCATGGTCTCGGACAACTTTTCCAGCGGCGCGGTGGGCGACAAGCAGGACCTGATGGACTACCTCAAGAACGCCGACGACATGGGCTTCCTGGACGACATCGAGATTGACCTTGCCGACGCGGAAACCGTCATCGAGGGCGAAACAGCCACCGTGTCGCCCGTGACCGCCAGCGGCAGCTTCGGTTCCCTCGGCCTCGAATTCACAGGTGTCAAGGAGAAGGGCGTGTGGGTTGTGAGCGGCGTGGAGCCGGGATTCTGATTTTTCGTGTTTCCAGAAAATCACTCCGGTGAGTGAAAACGCGTGTGAGGCGGCAGTCTTCCCCGCTGCCTGCGGTGGCGGGGAAGACTGCGAACGCGCGTTTTCCGGTTTCTTCGCGTATCACAGGGAAACATCCCGCCTTCACACGAGAATCCCGCATGACGCCACGCCCCATGCAGGGGGGGTGGGGCCGTTTGACACCGGGACCGTCCCGACGCAATCATTTCCTCCGGACGCGCGCCGTCCGCAATGCAGCAGAGCCTGGAAAAGAGGAGAATTCGGCCATGTCTGTCCTTCAAAAAGCCGCCGCCGTCCTTGCCGCCGCACTCGTGGTCCTTTTCTGCGTGGCCGCGGGGGCCGGGGAAGACACCGCGCCCCTGAACTGGACGC
>JBHEKP010000086.1:0-22742 GCA_041859375.1 Candidatus Hydrogenedentales bacterium
GAGGATTGGATGTCGGAGCTGGAGTGGCAGTGCAGCACCCAGTACCACTTCAACTGGCTCTCCGGCGACGACGTGCCCCAGTCGCTGGTGCACAACCTCGACCGCGCCAGCTGGGTGCTGGGCGACGCCGCGCCGGTGAAGTGCCACGGACTGGGCGGGCGCTCCTCCATGACCGATCACATCTACGGAAACGTCTTCGACCACCATTCCGTCGTGTACGAGTGCGAAAACGGCGTGCGGATTTACGCCTTCTGCCGCACCACCGAGGGCTGCTACAACGACACCTCCAGCACCGTCTTCGGCACCAGGGGAAAGGCGTCCATCCTGAACACCCGCATCTGGGGCGAGAACGACTGGACCTGGAAGGGGGAATGCAACCCCTACCAGCTTGAGCATGACACCCTCTTCAGGGCCATCCGGTCCGGCGAGCCCGTCAACAACGGCGACTTCATGGCCCGGAGCACCCTCATCGGCATCATGGGCCAGCTCTCCTGCTACACCGGCGAGGAGGTCACCTGGAAGCAGGTCAGCAACTCCGACTTCGCCTACCCGCCCGTCCCGGAGGAGTGCCGCGACGGCATGGACCCGCCCGTCCTCCCCGGCGAGAACGGCAGCTACCCCGTCTACAAGCCCGGATTCACACGGTTGTTGGAAGCCTGAAGATCAACGGCCCCCCGGCCGGATGCCCCCGTGTTCCGCGGGTTAAGAACCGGTTGCGCCCCCCTTCGGGGGCGCTTTTTTGTTTGGGCGTGGCTCGGTTCCTTACAACGGACCCGCAAAAATGCTCAATTCAGCCGCGGGATTATGTGAGAAAGTAAACCCGCCGCCTGTTTGCGCGATGCGGGCGCCGGGGTGTCCGGCGCGGCGGCTGGAACGTCAAAGAAGCAAAAAGGCCCGCCAGGGGCCCACAGGGAGAGAAGACGATGGGCTATCTCAGTCAGAAGGAGCGCGATGTCCGGCTTTCCAAGGTCCATGAAATTCTCAGGGAAAAGAACCTTGATCTGGCCCTGATCTATTACGACGAGTTTAATATTGGCAATGGATGGTATCTGACCGGCTGGTGCCCCCAGTTCGAGAGCGGCGCGGTGCTCGTCCTCAAGGACGGCGCCGCCATGCTGCTTGGGGGGCCGGAGAGCGAGCCCTTTGCCAAACTGGACAGCGCCATCACCGAAACGCGCAATTTTCCCGTGTTCATGGTGCCCGATGAGGAATATCCCAACGCCACCATCACCGATTTCCCCTCCCTCTTTGAGGAGCTTAAGGGCAGGATCGGCGTCATCCGCCGGGCGGGGCTGGTGGGGGGGGGGCGCATGCCCGCCGACTGTTACCGCCAGATCACCGGGGGGTTCGACGGCGTGGAGATCGTGGACATCACGGACGACTACGTGCCGTTGCGCTTTGACAAGTCGGCGTGGGAACGGGAACAAATCCGTGCGGCCTTCGGACTGGCCGACCAGTGTTACGACGCGATGGCCGGCAAGATTGCGCCGGGCGTCATGGAGATTGAGGTGGCCGCGGCGGGTGAATACGCGGCCCGGAGCAGGGGCGCGACGGGGTTTGGGTTCAGCGCCATTGTGGGGTCGGGCGCCCGGGCAAACGCGGTGGTGCCGACAGCCACCACGAAGCGCCTTGAGGCGGGCGATCTGGTCATGATTGGCATCGCTCCAAAGGTTCAGGGGTATGCGGGGGTGGTGGGGCACACATTGCCCGTCTCCGGTGGGTACACAGAGTCGCAGAAGGAGCTGCTCCACCATCTCAAGGAGGTTTTCCGGCTGACGAAGGCTCAATGCCTGCCGGGCCGCAAGGGTTGCGAAATTGACGCCCCTGGCCGGGCCTATTTTGAGAGGCACGGCCTGCTCAAATATCTGGTATGCCCCTTCGCGCACACCATCGGCCTGCACGAGGCCGAAGCACCCTTCTTTGGCCCCAACAGCCAGGATGTGCTCAGGCCCGGCATGACCATCTGCATCGATGTGAGCTTCTTCGGTCATCCGGTGTGGAACGGCGCCCGTATCGAAACCGGATACGAGATCACCGAAAACGGCCCCGTCCCCTTCAGCCCGAAGATGGACAAGCTGCTCACCGAATAACCACCATGGTTTTATGCGATATGGGAGACGGTTGGCACGGCGGCTCCGGTCGGCGTTCCTTGGTTGTTTTAAAGGGTCCTGGCGGCCCTTTTTTATTTCACCGGGCACGCCGCGACTATGTTGAAAGGAAAAAGACCCATGCTGGCGCTTCTGCGCGGACACGATCCGAATCTTGTTGAGCTGTCCTGCGGACAGGGGAGTGTTTTAATCCCTCCATCGCTCGGCGGACGCATATTCTGTCAATATGGCGGAGAGCTGGTCCACCGGCTTGATGCGGCGTTAATGCAGAACCCGTCGCCCGATGGATATGACAATCTTGGCGGAAATTCACTCTGGCCGGCCCCGGAAGGCGGGGCGTTTGCCTTCAATTATCCGCCCGGCAGCAGTGACTGGCATGTGCAGGACGGCATTGCGAAGGCCGCGCCCGTTGTCACCCGCATCAACGCGGGCTGTGCCAGGGTTGAAAAGCGGATATCCCTCCTGAACCGGAAGGGGGCGCGAATTGAGCTTGATTACCGCAGGGTGGTCTCGGTGCCGGACAAGGTTCGCCTGGCCGGGGGCTATGCGCTGGAGGGAATGTCCTACCACACGGAGGATATCTTTGAGCCCAGGAGCGGGCATGGAATGGATGAGGTGCTTCTGGCGCCCTGGTCTCTGGAGCAGTTCCCCGGTGCCGACGGCATAGTGGCCTTTGGAAGGGTTATGGACGGAGAAGACGCGCTGAACCTTGATTTTTATGATGATCCGGGCGACCGCATCTCGTGGCGTCCGGGCTGTTTCAGTTTCACTCTCGGGGGCGGGGCGCGGCATCAGATTGGGGTTAAAGTCCGGAGTCTCCCGCAGCTCATCGGCGCATTCGACATCCAACGGTCGATGGTGATCATCCGAAAAACCCAACCACAACAGGGGGTGTATTTCAATATCGCCGACAACGACCAGCCCGGCGGCCCCTTTTCGGCGGCGGATCTGTACAGCATTTTCAACGGTGGGGAGCTTGGGTTTTACGAGTTGGAGACGGTTGGATCCATGTGTGTGGATGGCGGTCGTGTGTCCTTGGGCATGCTGCCCTCCCAGACGCTTGTTTTGAAGGGCGCGCCTTCGGAACTGCTGCGTTATCTGTTGGAGCAGGAGGGGGTGGTGATCGACGGGTCGGCGGCGGGTGTGCGGCCTTGAGGGAAAACGCCCCTGCCTGAAAACAAGGGAGTGAGGAAAAATGCGGCTTGATTTGCTTGACTGGTCTATCATCATCGCTTCGCTGGTCTTCTCGCTGATCATCGGGCTCTATTTCACCAGGCGCGCCAGCAAAAGCCTGAGCGAGTTTTTCACGGCCGAGGGCAGTCTTCCCTGGTGGCTGGTGGGCACCTCGATGGTGGCCACAACCTTTGCCGCCGACACGCCGCTGGTGGTGTCCGGACTGGTGCGCAAGGGCGGCATTTACGAGAACTGGCTCTGGTGGAGCGCCCTGATGGGCGGGATGCTCACGGTGTATTTCTTCGCCGGTCTTTGGCGGCGCGCGGGACTCATCACTGATGTGGAGTTTGTTGAACTGCGCTATGACGGGAAGCCGGCGGCCGTCCTGCGCGGCTTCTGCGCGGTGTACTACGGCCTGCTGGTCAACTGCATTGTGATGGGCTGGGTGACGCTGGCCATGAGCAAGATACTCCATGTCATGATGGGTTGGGACAAGGTCTTTTCCGTGGCGATTCTCGTTGTGCTGACGCTGGCCTACACGGTGCTGTCGGGTTACTGGGGCGTGGTGGTGACTGACTTCTTCCAGTTCCTGCTGGCCATGCTCGGGGCCGTCTTCCTCATGGTTGTTGTCTTTTACCGGATGGGCGGCCCGGGTCCCATGGTGGAGCAGGTCCTGGCGGCGCCCGGCGTGGACCCGAAGGTGCTGTATTTTGTGCCCGACTTCAGGACGGCGACCCACCTTGCCCTTGTGACTTTTGTGGTGCAGGTGTCACTGCTCTGGTGGGGGAGCGGCCAGGGGAGCGGCTATCTGGCGCAGCGGTTGTTTTCTGCCAGGGACGAGCGCCATGCCGCAAAGGCCTTCCTCTGGTTCAACGTCGCCAATTACATGCTGCGGCCGTGGCCTTGGATTGTGGTCGGTCTGGCCTCGCTGGTGTACTTCCCGCTGCAGGCCGGGGAGGACAACGAACTGGCCTATCCGAGGATGATTGCGGAGCTGATGCCGGCGGGGATGCGCGGGCTGATGGTGGCCTCGCTCTTCGCCGCGTTCATGAGCACGCTGAGCACCCAGTTGAACTGGGGCGCGTCATACATGGTCAGCGACATATACAAGCGGTTTGTGGTGCGCGACGCCACGGAGCGGCACTATGTCAATGTTTCCCGGCTGCTCATGGTGGCGCTCATGCTTGTTGGCGCGCTTGCGGCGTGGCAGTCGGAAAGTGTGGCCAAGGTGTGGATATACCTGTTGACCATCGGGGCGGGCGGGGCCTTTGTGGGCCTCTTGCGCTGGTACTGGTGGCGGGTCAACGCCTGGGCTGAAATTGGCGCGATGGTCGGCTCGCTGGTTGTTGCCAATGGGGACTTGTTCTGCGGGGTGCTCGCGGCCTTTGGTTTCCTTTCCCCGGCGGCAATGGAAAAAGTTGCCTGGTTTTATGCGTCCGACACCTATCCCTACCGGATTGTGTTCATCATCGGCGTCTGCACGGTGTTCTGGATTTTAATCATGTACATGACCCCGCCGGTGTCGGCGGAACATCTGGAGCGGTTTTACCGGCGTGTGCGCCCGGGGGGGTGGTGGGGGCCGGTTGCGGAGAAGTGTCCTGAAATCCGGACCGCATCCGCGGCGCGTGGCTGGGTCGGCTGGTTTGCCGGGACGGTGTGCGTTTACGCCGGCCTTTTCGGGATGGGGTATCTATGCATCGGGGAATATGTTCTTGGACTCATCATGATCAGTGTGAGCGTGCTCAGCGGCTGGCAGATGATCAACAACATGCCCCGCGAGGAGGCTGGCCTGACGGCGGGCGGGCCAGCCAAGGCGGAGGATCCGGTTCCGGGGGCCGCTCAGGACTGACGCCCCCGCTGTCCCGTGGTGTAGCGCTGCCGGTACATGATCGGCGTGACGCCCTGGTGCTTTTTGAACATGTTGGTGAAATGGGCCGAATCGCAAAACCCCAGCCCGTGGGCGATCTCGGTGATGGACCGGCTCAGATCGAGCAGCTGGTTGCAGGAGTGCTGGATCCGGCGGTGCTGGTAATAGGTCATGGGGCTGCATCCCGTGGCCTTGCGGAAGATGGCCCCGAGGTGGTCCGGGCAGAGGCCCATGGATTCCGCTAGCGCGCCCACGTTGAAGGCCTCGCAGCGCAGAATCGCCTCCTCGATGTGGCCCAGCGCCGCCACTATCTCCTTCCTGAAACCCAGGCCCACCTCCACCGGGCTCTGCCGGGTGTGGGATCGGCTCAGCAGTATCAGCGCCTTGAGCAGGCTGGACCGCAGAAATGTCAGGGACGGCAGGTCCGACACGGACTCGCGGCCGATGTCCGCAAGCTCATGATCCACCGCGGCAAGCTCCGCCGGCGAGAGCACAAACTTTGTGACCGCGCCGTCCCTGCACTGGCGGAACAGCGAGGCCGCGAGGAACAGCGGCACCAGCCCGGTTTCCCGCCAGTGCGCCATCAGGTCGTCGGCCAGCCATTCCGTCAGGTAGTAGATGTTGGTCTGGTGGAGCCCGTCGATGCCGTAGATCGCGTGGGTCATGCCCGGCGCAAGCACGATCACCGTCCCCGGGCCGAGCTCCTCGGTCGCGTGCCGCGTCCGGTGCAGCGTCCTGCCCCGGCGGATGATCGAAATTTCAAAATGATCGTGCGAGTGGGGGCGGTGGTCCTGAAGGTCGGGCACGCACACGGGGCAGCCGTAGTGCCAGCCCGGATGATCGGGGTGGCCGGGCAGCAGGCAGCGGAAATTCCCCCCGCCCGACATCCACGATCCCACCCGCACCGGACGGCTGGCGGAAACCCCCACCTCATCCAGCGTCGAGGTGTAGAGCGGGGTCAGGTCATCCCCTGTTTCTGCCGCTGTTGAAGCCACGGACTGTTCCTCGCTGTCGTGCCGGAAGCACTTTCCGGACGCCGCGCGTGAAATCCCGCGCACCGCCGCGCGCACCCAATCTCGGATTCATTATATCAGAAACGATGCGCAGCCCCCATTCCTGCAATGCGGGGCTTTCTTCTCCATTTATGGACGGACAGACTGTGTGCGGCGGAACGGCCGGGGCTGTTTGCGGCCCCGCCTCTCGGATTCCTACAAGCAGGCGGCCAAACCCCACAAGACGGGCGGAATGGCGTGGGATAAACTAAATGAAATGGTCGGCCCCCGGACGCAGGAACGGCCTCCGGGAACGGCGGGCGCGTCCGGAACATGGAGGCGGATTGATGAGCAATTTCTCCTGGATTGACGGCGGCATTGTGGGGGTGTACTTGCTGGCGACAATGGCGGCGGGAATCATGGTCCGCAAGTATGTGGGCCGGGTCGAAACATTCCTGGTGGCCGGCAGGGAGATGAACGTCCACCTGGGCATCGCCTCCCTTGCCGCGACTGAATTCGGCATTGTCACCTGCATGTACACCGCCCAAAATGGATACGACAAGGGATTCGCCGGCGCGACGCCCGGAATACTCTTCGCCCTCGCCTACCTCGTCATAGGCTGGACGGGCTTCTGCATCGAACCCATGCGCAAGGCGGGGGTCATGACCCTTCCCGAAATGTTTGAGAAGCGTTTCGGCCCCGGCATCCGCTGGCTGAGCGGCGCCGTCATCATCATCTCGGGCCTTCTCAACATGGGCATCTACCTGAGGATGGGGGGGGAATTTCTCATTGCGGTCGCGGGCATTTCCCCAGGAGGCCACACACTGGAGATCATGATGACCGTCCTGCTGGTGGCGGTGGCGTTTTACACCATTCTCGGGGGCATGCTTTCCGTGCTGGTCACGGACTTTCTCCAGTTCATCGTGATGAGCGCCGGCATGATCGTCGTGACCGTTCTGATCGTGGCGGGGGTGGGGTGGGGCAACATCGTGGGCGCGGTTGAGTCCAATTACGGCGCGGGCGGCTTCAATCCCCTTGCCAACCCCGACATGGGGTGGTCGTTCATCATCTTCAACAGCCTTGTGGTCACCGCGTGCGTGCTCACGCACCAGCCCGTCATCCAGCGCGTCCTCTCCGCCAAGGACGCCCGGACCGGCCGCAGCGTCTTCACCCGGACCAGTTTCTTTTTTGTGTGCCGCTTTGTGATTCCAGGCGTTTGGGGCATTGCCGCGCTGGCGGCGCTTGCGCCCGGCGTGGTCGGGGAAAACACCCGCGAGGCCATGCCGCTCTTCCTCGGCTCCATCCTGCCCGTGGGCGTCATGGGCTTGCTGGTGGCCGCGATGCTCGCCGCGGACATGTCCACCGACTCGTCCTACCTGCTCGCCTACGGAGGCGTGATTTACAACGACCTTCTCGCGCCGCTCCGGCGTCGCCTGAGGATGAGCGAGCGGCAGGGCATCCGCTGGAACCGCCTCATAGTGGCCGCACTGGGCGTGTTCTTCCTGTTTTACGGGCTTTGGTACCCCCTCAAGGGCAGCGTATGGTCCTATCTCACCATCACGGCCACCGTCGGCTTCGCCAGCATGACCACCCTGCTGGTGTCCTGTTGCTACTGGAGGCGCGCCAACAACTGGGGTGCGGCCGGCGCCCTCATCGCCGGGGCCGCCATACCCCTGGCCTATCTGGTGATGGAGCAGCTGCCGTCCACGCGGGATTTCGCCGCGTGGATTGGCCCGAACTGGTCGGGCATCGCCGCCTTTGCCGGTTCCTTCGCGGCCATGGTGGCCGGCTCGCTGCTTAAACCCGCCCCCGGGGCGGCAAGGGAGGCCTCCGCATGAACGGGAACACCCACTGGTTTTGGGCGCTTGTCGTGCTGGCCTGCCTGCTCTGGTATTCGGTCATGACGGTCTACGTCGCGGTGATGGGCTTCTTTGACATCCGGGGCATGCTCGCCCGCCTGCGGGAGGGCGCCGGAGACGACGCCGCGCTCCCGGGGGAGTAGCCGTCCTATCCGCGTCCGCGCGCCGGGGCTCCGGCGCGCAGCAGCAACAGTTGAATGATGGCCGCGGCCCCGATGAGGAGCGGCGCCCACTGGAACGCGGCCGTTATGCCAACCGCCCCGGCGGCCTGGCCCGCGGCCATGCCGCCCGCAAAGCCCCCCGCGCCCAGGACCCCCTCGTTGATTGCCGCGCGCCTGTGCCCGGCGGCCGCCTCGCACAGGCTGTAGTAAAGGCTCGAAAAGAAGCACATGCCGAACGCCGCGCCTACAACGGCAAAGCAAAGGAGCATTTCCGCGAGGCTGTGCGCCCTGCCAAGCAGCAGGAAAGACGCGGCGGCGGCGGCCTGGCCGATCAGAACTGGCCGGAAACGGCCCTGCCAGGACGTTGTCCGGCCCATGATGAAGAAACAGGCGACTGTTGACAGTGAAAGGAGAAAGGCCAGCCACGAAAAAACCGTGGCGGGGCCCGCGGCGTCGAGCGCATCCGGGCGGAACCCGCCCCAAAGAGTCAGGGCCGCGTCGTCGGAAAGCGTTTTCACGCGCATGGGATACACCGACCGCAACGCGGCGAAAAGGCCGTTGGTGGTGAAGGTCGCGGCCCATGAGGCGTACAGAAGGCCCGGTGACGGGCGGAATTGGTCCGTTGCGGCGGTGGATTCCGGTTTTTGTCCCGTCGGCCCCTTCCGGGTTTCGGCGTCGGACGGCAGGCTGAGCAGGAGCCCGGCCGCGGCCGCGCAGAGCATGAACAGCGCGGCGAAAGGAATTCGGTGGTCCATGTCATACAGTGGTCCGGCAAACAGGGGGCTGAGCGTGAAGCCGAAGGCGGTGGCAGTGTTGAATGCGGCCAGCCGCCGCGCCCGGATCTCCGGGTCCGGCTCGCGCCCCAGCCATGCCTGCATGGCGGGCCAGGCCAGCGCCAGCCCGAGGAAGGGCGTCGATGCGGCGGCCAGGCACGGCAGCGCCGAGTTTGAGACGGGCACAAGGACGAAAAGGCAGCCGAAGGTTCCCACGCCGGCCAGGGCCGGACGCAGCACATTGCGCGTTCCGGACACAAACACGGCCGAAACGAGGCAGCCCGCGGAGTACAGGGCCATCTGCACGGCGCCCACCGCGCCCGAAAGCGCTTCGCCGCCGCCCAGCCGGTCAAAGATGAAAAACGGCATCGCGGTCAGGCCAATCATTACGGAAAAATCCAGCAGAAAGGCGGCCGCGTACATGCGGCGGTGTGCCGGAAACAGGGATGCGCTCATGGGCGGCGGCCCGTCGCGCGCCGTTGTCGCGGAGGCGCGTCCGTTACCACCGCAGGGCCGCCTGGCGGGCTTGAAGAAACTCCGCGCCGCGTTCCAGCAGCCGTTTAATCAGCAGGTCAAGCTGTTCGGCCGCATATGCCCCGCAGTTTCTCGTGATGAACGGGTCGGGATGCACGGAACCCTCGCTGTAGCGTATCTCCCCCTGCGGCATGGGATGGAATTCCCAGGGGTGAAAGTAGAAGCAGAGGAAGGGCGGGACGTTTTGCCGCGCCGCATGGCCGAGGAACCCGTCAATGTGGCGAATCATCGCGTCCGCGCCCTCGATGCGGTACAGCGGCCACTGGTCCATGTCGCGCCCGTAGGGGTCCTTGGAATCCATCGAAAGATCCGCAAAATTGGGAAGCTCAACGATGCGCATGTCCCCGGGCCGGGTCCAGTCCGCCCGGCTGGGATGGTAGGGCGTCAGCCGGTCGCGGAAGAAAAACATGGGATAGGTCGCGTCCGCGGCATAGCCCAGATCCTCGAGCGCGTTCACCACCGCCGAAGAGCCAAACAGGCGGGGGCACCGGAAGGAAACAGGCCGCTCGCCCGTGATTTCCTCAATCAGCTCCGTGCACTTCCGCAAACGGTTGTGAACCTCCTCGGGCAGCACCGGAAGCATGCCGGGGATTTCGTAAAGGGAGTCGCCGATGGTCTCATGAAAGAGGGTGTGGGCGCCTGTTTCATGACCGCGCGCCCTGACGGAACGGCCCGTTTCAGGGTGCTTCTTCAGGCTGTCGCCGGTGAAGAAGAATGTCGCCGTGACGCCGTTCCGCTCCAAAATGTCAAGGATGACCGGCGTGCCGTGCTGGAGCCCCTCGTAAAAAGGGGTCCAACTCCCGATGTCCGTCTCCATGTCGAATCCGAGAACCACCTGAATGTTAGCCATAAAACCTCCTTTGCCGTCCAACCGCTTGGTTTGCGGTCCTGGAGGGCGTTTCTAGACTATCATTATAGTGGCACGGGCCGGTGCCGGGGCATTGAGTGGTTTCCCCGGGGATTTGTACGAATTCCGGTCCGCCAGCCCGCATCCCCCGGATTATGTAGAAGAACAGCCCGCCACCACCGCATGACGAACGGGGTGGCGCGCACAGGAGAACAGTCATGAGGCTTCCGCTCGAAAATCCAACGCCGGACATCGGCCGCTTTGCCCGTGTTATTCGCGGGGAGGAAATCCCCGGAAGGCCGCCCCTGGCCGAACTGTTCCTGGACCATGAGGTTGAGCGTGAGATTGCGCGCTCCTTTCTTGGCCTGGACTGGGCCGAACCGTCGTCCGACCTGGAAACGATGAAGGCCTATCTGCGCAACCGCACCGAGGTCTACCGCCGGATGGGCTACGACTACATCCGCGTTTCCGGCGGGGTGGACTTCCCCGGGGATTACCTCGACACGGCGGACACCGCGGATTTGTCCCGCGGACAGCGCCACTGGGCCAATGAAACCCGGGGCCCCATCGCCTCCTGGGAGGACTACGAGGCCTACCCCTGGCCGGATCCCGAAAAGGCGGACCTCTGGTTCTACGAGTACGCCGCGGAAAACCTCCCCGAAGGCATGGGCCTTTTTGTCTGCCCCACCAGCGGCTTTCTGGAGATACCCCTGGACACGCTGCTGGGATACCAGAACCTGTGCTATCTGGTTTACGAGCAGCCTGATTTGGTGGAGGCGGTGTTCCGGCGCGTGGGGGAAATCATTTATGCCATGTATGAGCGCCTCATCGGCCTGCCAAATCTGCACGGTTTTTTCCAGGGCGACGACATGGGTTTCAAGACGGGCACATTGCTGTCGCCGGATCACCTGAGGCGGCTTGTGCTGCCGTGGCACAAGAAGCTGGCGGCGCTGGCGCACCGGCACAACCACCTCTACCTGCTGCACTCCTGCGGTAACTTGGGGGAAATCACGCGCGACCTCATTGATGACGTCGGAATCGACGCCCGCCATTCCTACGAGGATGAGGGCAACCCGGTCTTCGACTTCAAAAAACAGCATGGTGATCGGGTCGCCATTCTTGGCGGTGTTGACGTGGACAAGCTGGCGCGCCTTCCCGAAAAGGAGCTCCGCGCCCACGTGTGCGGGGTCATTGACGCCTGCATGCCCGGGGGGCGCTTCGCCCTCGGTTCGGGGAACACCGTGTGCAACTATGTGCCCCTGCCAAACTACTTTGCCATGGTTGAGGAGGCGCTGAACTATGGGGGCACGGCATGAGCGCGGCGGACTCTAACAGGGACACCAGGGGCATTTTGTTAACCCGCAGAAATGTTCTGCAGATGGGAGCGCTGGGAGCCATGGGAATTGCGGCAAACATCACACCTTCAACGGCGTCAGGAAACGACCAGGCGGCCGCCGCCGCGCGGGCGCACGGCTGGCTGAAAAATCGCCAGAAAATTTACTGGTACGATCAGTATGCGTTGAACGACCAGGAAACCGCCTTTTCAAACTACGACCCGGACCGGATTGCCGCGGAGATGGCGGGGACCGGGGCGGACATCGTCGCGGTGTACGCCGCCAACCAGTTTAGCGTGGCGTACTACCCAAGCAAGATATGGCCGATGCACCCCAACCTGAAGGGGCGGGACTATTTCGGCGAGGTGTCCTCGCGCCTGCGGAGCCAGGGGCAGAAGGTGATCGCCTACATCAACTGGCTGGAGTCGCGGCATCCGGAGTGGTACATGGTTCCCCTCGGTGGCAGGCCCGAAAAGGAGTTTCCCCTCGCCTCCTGGGCGCAGCCGGACAATCCGGACTGGCGCGTGCAGCAGGTGCCCGGCGGCTCATGGCGCTACGCCTGCATCAACTCGCCGCGCCGGGCACAGGTGATCGCGGTGGCCCGCGAGATTATCGAAAATTACCACCCCGACGGATTCCATCTCGACATGTTCTTCAACCCCGGCGTGTGCGTGTGCGACCACTGCCGCCCGGTGCTGGAGCGCATCTGCGGCACGAAGGAAATCACGCAGGAGGCCGTGAACGCGCACTGGCGCGAGTTCATCGACTGGCGGAGCGAATGCAGCTCCTCCCTCATCGCGGAACTGACGGCGGTCATGCGGGAGCACGGCGTGTTCACCGCCCACAACGGACAGAACCCGCTGTGGCTGTCGCCCGTCTACGGGTTCGATGAGAAATGGCTGCCCCATCTGGACCTGTACGTGTCGGAGATTTTCTTCGACCTGCATGCCTCCGACCTGACCATGCGGTGGCATCAGGCCATCGGCAAGCCCTCCTGCGAGCTCCTGACCTCGTCGTCTCCCGACCATGCCCACCTTTCCGTGCCGTTCACGGCATGGCAGATTAGCGCGGCAAGCGCCAAGGCCAACGGGTGTGATGTGCTCGGCCCCTGCTGTGTGGGAGCCTATCCGGACACCACCAGCCCGAAACGACTGCTGGAGACGGTGCGCAGGGGGCTCGACTTTTTCATGGAGGACGCGGACCTGCACCCAAATTCCGCGCCCGATGCCAGGGTGGCGCTTGTGTTTTCCTGGGCCACGCGCAAGTATTTCCGCGATGGGCGCATGGACTGGTCCCAGGAGCTGGACGGCTGGTCGCGCGTGCTTATTGAGGAGCATGTCCCCTTTGAAATCGTCGTGGCCGAGAACGTGGCGTCCGCCGCGGATCTCGCCCGCTTTGACCTTGTCATCCTGCCCAATCTCGCCCATCTGGACGAGGCCTTTTGCGCGGCCGTCACCCAATATGCCAATGCCGGCGGGCGTGTGCTCGCCACCGGCGAAACATCTTTGGGTGATGAAAAGGGATTTCCGCGCGATGACTTCGCCCTGGGTGGGCTCCTTGGCGTTACCCGCAGGGGGGCAAAGGAGGGTGTCTTCTACATGGACGGCGGCATCGAACCCGAACCGGCCGCCGGAACGCTTCAACAGGTGGTCGCTTCCGGCGAGGTGCTGACCCGTCACATCGCAACCGACCCCGCCGGGTCTGTCGCGGGATACATCGATCCCTTCCCGATGAAGCCCACCGAATGGCCGCTGGCAGTGACAAAGACTGCGGGTTCCGGGCAGGTCCTCTACATCGCCTTCGGTCTGGGACGCTACTACGCCATGCGGCATCTTGTCCATGTGCGGGACCGGATGGCGCAGTACCTCGACCGGATGCTGCCCCGGCGGCAGCTTGTCGTGAAGGCGCCCAGGAGCCTGGAGGTGACCGTGTGGCGGCAGGAGACGCCTGCGCGTGTCATCATCCACCTCGCCAACCGCACCGCCATGGCCCATGACATGCCCCGCATCCATGAGATTCCCCCGATCTGCGACATTACCATCGGGCTTGAAAGTCCCTGGCCGGATCCGGTGGTGACATGCCGGGGGGCCGGGGTGGAGTCATCACTGGACGGCGGAAGGCTGACTGTGCGCATCCCCAGGATGGAGGTGTACGCCGCCGTGCTGGTTGAGTCGGCCTGATGCCGCCGCAGGGAGGCCATGCTTCGGAAATCAACAGCGGTTCAGCGAAAGGAAGTCTTCTCATGGCAACGGGACGGTGGATCGGCGGGGTGCTCATGTCCCTGATGCCCCTGTGCGGATTGCCCGCAGGATGGGCCCGAGCCGCGGACGACGGGGCGAGGCAGGACATCATGATGGTCATGCAGCAGCCGGGTGTGCGCGAGCCCTCCCGGATGAGCGCCAAAGACAAGGCGGACCTGATGCTCAGAAAAGTGGCCCGGGCCGGGCAGGAACTGCTTGTCTACGCGACACCCGCCATCACAAACACCCCCGTGCTGCCGTGGTCAGATATTCCCGCCGTGCCGTCCGATGTCATGACGGTGCGTGCCTGCCGGGGGGAATACGAACCCGCGTCGTTCGTGGCATACCCCATCGTGGAGGACCTCACGGTGGAAACCGCCGCCACGGATCTGACCGGCTCCGCCGGTACAATCAGTTCGGACAAGGTGGATATTAGGGTGGTTAAATGCTGGTATCAGTCCGGCGGCGGCGAGGGATACTCCAATCCGGCCAAGTATGTGGAGGAAGTCGGCGAAAAGGACATCATGATCCTCGACAACACGCCGGTTGACGAGGGCAGGCGCATACTGACTCCGGAACTGCTTCTCAAGGACGACGACCTCGTGCGGACAGAGAAATGGCACCGGAACAATTTCGTCAAACTTCAGTATCCCGACGGCACGAAGCGGTGGCTGTGTGTCAGCCTCCCCAAGGTGGTCTTTCCTGACGGAAAGACCGTCGAGCCGTGGGTCATGAGCCCCGACACGGTTGGCAGGCAGGACGACATGTCCGTTGAAAACCAGCCGATACGGGACGCCCGGACGCTTCAGCCGGTGGGCATACCCAAGCGCACTTCCAAACAGTTCTGGATCACCGTCCATGTGCCTGATGATGCCGCGCCGGGCGGCTATGAGGGAAAAATTGAGCTTCGCTCCCAGGGCAGGCTGCTGGAGGTGATGCGGCTTAGACTGGAGGTCCTGCCTTTCGAACTGGAAAAAAACCATCTGGAGTCCAGCATATATCTGCATTTTTTCGGCAGCAAGGGCTTTATCGGCGTCACGCTTGATGAAACAGGGCAGGGCACGGTCGGTCCGGATGTGCGCAGTGTGGAACAGTACAGGGCGGAGCTGAAAAACCTGCTGGCGCACGGCGTCGACAACCCCACCGAAAGCGTGCCGCTGGAGCAACTGGAGACCGCGCTCAGGATCCGGCGGGAAGTGGGCATGAACAATGACGTCCTCTATCACACCTACGAGGGCCTGGGGGGATGGACGGTGAAACCGGTGGATGTCGAAAGGCTGGGGAAGGTGGTCGAACTTGCCAGGAAGTACGGCTACAAGGAAGTGTACTTCTACGGCCTTGATGAGGCGCAGGGGGACCGGCTTAAGGAGTCCCTGCCTGAATTGGAAAAGATTCACCAGGCGGGCGGCAAGATTTTCGCCGCCGGCCTGGCCGCCTCGCTTGGCGGGGACAGCTTTGAGGTGGTGGGCGATCTGCAGGACCTCATGGTCATGTCCTACATCCCCCGCAGGGAGGACGCGGACAAATGGCACAGCCGCGGGCGCAAGATCATGAGTTATGCCAACCCGCAGTCGGGCTTTGAAAAGCCCGAGACCTACCGGCGAAATTACGGGCTTGTGCTGGATAGTGCGGGGTTTGACGGCGGCATGACCTTCAGCTACTACTGGTTCGGCTGGAATGACTTCAACATCTGGCCCCCGTACCGCGATCACAATTTTGTCTATCCCACCGCCGACGGTGTGATTGACACCATACAATGGGAGGGGTATCGGGAGGGCATTGACGATTTGCGCTACCTCGCCACCCTTCGGAAAGCCATTGAAAAGGCCGGCAAAGCAGGCGCGGCAAAGCAGTCCGCCGCCGCAGGGGACTTTGTCGAAAATATGGACATCGACAAGGCGGATCTGGACGGGTTGCGAAACGAGATGATCGGCTGGATTCTGGAACTGGACAAGGCGGTCCTTGCGGGCGAAGGCAAAGGCTGATCTCGCCGGGCCCCGCACAGGAAACAACAGGGAGCGGACCATGGACACAATGAGCAGAAGGCAGTTTGTCGCAGCCATCCCGGCGGGATGCGCGGTGCTTGGCGCTGGGCTGGCCGCCGGGGCGGCGTCCCCGGCGTTCGCCACGGCGGTCGGAGGGGCGTTCACGGACAGGATTGCCTTCGGCCCGTGGATGAACGACACCCGCACCAGCCCCCTGCCGTTTTCCGGCTGGCCGCCCGATGTGTTTGACGACACCACCGTGGAGAGCCTCGTCCGCACCTTCGATTTGAACCAGGCATTCGGCTACAACATCTACGACGTCTTCGGCCTCTTTGCCACCTACGGATGGCCCGAGGACATTGAGGGCGCCGCGACCCCCGAACGCGCCGCCCGTGTCCGCCAGGTCATCAAGGCGGCCCATGACCGCGGCATAAAAATCATCTGCGGCATGGGTGTTTACAGTTGGGGCTTTGATGAAATCATCAAGAAGCACCCCGGGGTGGCCGGGGTGAACCAGCAGTATCCGAATGACCATGTCATGTGCGGTTCCAGGGAGGAGTCATGGGAATGGCAGCGGAAACTCATCGACTTCATGCTGAAATGGGATATAGACGGGTTCCATCTTGAGGCGGCGGACCTGGGGCGGTGCACCTGCCCGGACTGCATGGCGAAGTGGCCCAGGAATCCGGACTATTTCTGCGAGATTTCCGCGCGAACGGCGAAGTACATCCGCGAAAAAATGCCCGAGGCCTACATATTGGTGACCACGATCAGTTGGGCCGATTGGAACACGGGTTTTGCCGCGCAGGATCTTGACTCGCTTGCGGCGCTGGGCGCAAGCGTGGACTGCGTTTTCGATCAGGGCCACCATGCGTGTTACATCCGCCCGCCCGAGCGAAAGCCCTTCATTGAACGCCTCAAATGCCGTTTCGGGACCTCCGGCGGGTTGTGGGTCTATCCCACCTACACCTGGGATCGCCTTCAGTGGTTCCTGCCCTATCCAAGACAGACCGGCACGCACATGGCGGAGCTTTGGGCCGACGGCGGCCGCGCGGTCATGTATTACCAGGGGCCGCCCAACAATCCCGGCGTTGAGATTAACATCGCCTTTGGCGGGCAGTTCATGAACAATCCGGGAAAAAGCGTTGAGGACAACCTTGCCGCCGCGCTGGAGCGGCTTTACAAGCCGAAGACCCCGGACGCGCTGGACCGCCTCGTCTCGGTGGTGCGCGGCGCCGAGGACGCCTGCTTCAACAACATGGACTGGGACGCGGAGCACCGCTACCTGAAGGGAAACAAGCTGTTTCCCGGCCCCGGGGAGCTGCACCTGTCCCGTCCGATCACCGGCATATACGGAACGCCCGATTTCATCCTCGAACCGCAGATGACCTTCGACGGGCGCATGGCGTACAACGCCGGGCTGGAGGCCGCGCTCAAAGATGCCTATGCCGCCGAGGGCGGGTTCGGTGAGGCGGAAAAGTATTCCCGCCTTCTTGCCGCCCTGCTCAACACGATGATGATGCTCCGCGCGTCCATCAGCACCCAGCAGTGGGAAGAACAACAGGCGAGCCAGAAAAAGTGACACTCATGCCGGTGAAACAAAACCGTATATCCGGGTGCTCCGGGCTCCTCCTTCTGTTTGCGTGCGGGTTTGTGGCCGCCGCGGACGCGCTCCCTGAAAAGATTGGATGGCACAAGGCCGTGTGCGATGACGCGGGCGAACTCCTTCCCTGGACCTCGTGCGGCGGAAACAACCTCATCAAGGAGTGTCGGTGATGCGCATCTTGTTCCTGGCAATCGGGGCGGGGCTATGCCTGATGGAAGCCGCGCGCGGCGGCATGCCTGAAAACTTGGACGCTGTGTACAAAAAGAACCCCTACTCCTTTCTTTCAAGGGACTATTTCGCGCGTTTTTCCCTCGACCCGAAAACGGAGGCATCCGGGGGAGAGACTGCGGTCACGGCCGATTGGTCCATCATTCTGGAGGAAGATGCGGACCCCCTGGTGGGGGTGATGGCCGGTGACCTGGCTACGTTCTTGAAGCAATGCATGGGGCTCAACCTGGCCGTGCGCAAGGCGGCGGAAGCGGGATGCGGGCAAACACGCGTGATTTGTCTTGGCGGCCACGGCGGCGGCAGCGCGGCGGCGCCCGGTTCTTTCACCATTAATGTCGAAAGGGACAGGGTCGCCGTCCGGGGACAGAACGCGGCGGGCCTCCGCGACGGCGTGGTGCGGCTCGTGGACCGGATGGGTTTCCGCGCCGCGCCGGTGCTCGAAATCGGCGAAGAAACAGTGTCGCCGCGCATTGGGCTGAGAATAGGCACCATTCCCCGCATGGGCTCCCATCGTGATCTGGTGTTTATGGGCTTCAACGGGGTGATCATAAGCCCCACCGACCAGGCCTCCACCACCCCCCTCAAGTGCGTGTCGAAAAGCAGCGCCATACCGGAGCTTGCGCAGTCCTACGATCCGGCGCTGGTGGAGGTTCTGGCGGGAAAGGCGGGCGCCGCCCGCCGGTACGGCATCAAGACTTTTGTCTCCCTTTCCATGTGGGACTTCTATCCCGCCGACGCCCCGATCTTCCTTAACCATCCCGGCCTGCGGGGCGCGGAGGCGTACAAGCACATGGACCGCCCCCCCCTCGGCCACCTGCTGTGCACGGAGGACCCGCTGATGCGCCGTTATCTTGCGGAATCCATCAAGGGCCTTTTCGGGGCCGTTCCGTTGGATGGCGCGCTGATCATTGTCGGCGGGGAGGAATTTCAGCATTGTTTCATGCGGCCCTCGGGGGTCGGGCCCAAACACACAAACTGCGCCCGCTGTGAGGCGCTTGGCGCGGAAACCGTCGTGGCCAATTTGTGCAACGGCATGGCCGAAGCCGCGCGGGAGGCGAATCCCGGGGCGGTTATGGTGGCGTGGCCCTACAGCGCCAATTATTTCTGGTCCGCCGACGACAACCAAACCGCCTTCATACAGAAGTTAAAGCCGGGGACGGCCCTTCTCACTGAAATCGAAAAGGACGGGACGCTTGTCAAGGAAGGCGGTGTGAACAAGGCCATTTGGGACTACAGCATTGACCTGATTGGGCCCACCGACCGCGCCAAAAAACAGATTGCGGCATGCAGGGCCGCCGGTGTTGACTGCTACCTGAAAAGCGAGCCGGAGCTGGCATTCGAGGCGCCGGGGCTTCCGTATATTCCCTGCATGGACCGCTGGTTTGATCGGGCTGATGCGTTGGCGGCGTCGGGGGCCGACGGCGCGTGGGTGCTGGCATGGTTCAGGCCAAACCAGGGAACCACCAGCGCGGAAGTGTGCAAGTACGCGTCATGGAACCCCGCGCAGGATCGTGAAACCGTGCTGGGAAAGCTCGCAAAACGCATCGCGGGCTCCGATGAGGCCGCGGCGCACCTGCGCCGCGCATGGGCGCATGTGTCCGAAGCCATTCCCTGGTCTCCGGAGCTGCCGCCGTATTTCCTGGGCCCGTACTACCTTGGTCCGACTCATCCCATGTTCGCGGATCCCGACGGGGAAACGCCGGACTGCTTCAAGACGGAGAGCGAGTTTGCCTCCCATTTCCTGACAGAGGCGCGCGGCGACGCGGAGATCCTCGGCCGCTGCTACCGAAACATGGAACACGCGCTGTCGAACGCGGTGAAAGAACTGGACATGGCGGCCGCACACGTCCCAAGGCGGTGCCGCCCCGTTTTCGAGGCGGAGGTTTTTCCCACACGCTGGTTTTACCATACGGCGCGGACGCACGCGAATTTCTATGAATCCTGCCGGCTCCGGAAAAGCCTGCTTAAGTATGCCGCTGGCAACACCAGGAGCCCCGAGGAAACCGCCAAAGCCCGGAGCGACTATGATCGGTGGTGTGACGTGCTGGAGAACGAGCGGGAGAACACGAAGGCGGCCATCCTGGTCGTGGGGAAGGACTCGCGCCTGGACGTCCATAACACCAGGGACGGCGCGGCGCTTGCGCCCGCAAAGGAATTGATGCGCGAAAAACTTGGGCTGCTGAAACACGAACTGGAGGTATTCCTGCCTCATGTCGCAGGGAGGGCCGGACTCGCCGCGGCCCATCCCGGTCACTGAGGCTTCGGCGGTGCGAGGCGGTCCTTCCCGTCCGTCAGCCATTCCAGGGAAAAGCGCACGAAAACGTTTTCGGTGTAGTCGTCCTTCTCGAAGAACAGCCCGATCTCGCCGTTTTTGAGCGCGGCCAGCGACGAATACGCCGCCGGGCCCGCGTAGACGGTTTTCCCCGCCGTCCATGTGGCCCCCTCGTCGTAGCTCACGCGGACGGTCAGGTTTTCCCGGGACTCCCTTGAATTGGCGTTTGAAAAGAGCAGGCGGTCCTTGTCATGCCCCTCTGATCTGCTTGTGAGCCGGATCAGGCCCGCGTTGCATCCCGGATCCGGCAGGGCCGGCTCGGGCCGGCTTGTCCAGGTTTTGCCCCCGTCGGCCGAGGTGTGGACGTGGCGCATCCCCTTCCCGGCGACACGGCTGTTCACCATCCACCCGCCGTCGGCAAGCTCCACAACCCTCGACTCGTCCCCCGGCTTCAGCGGCGTGTCCGCCAGAAACCAGGTCCGGCCGTGATCATTGCTCCCGAAAAGGTGCAGCCCCCGCCGCAGGTTCACCAGCGTGTGGAGCAGCACCCCGGAACGCGTTTGGATGCCGTTGCCCGAGGTGATGAACTGGAAGTCTTTGCGCCATCGCGCCTTGGTTATCCGGGCGGTGATGTCCTCCGGCGCGCCCCAGGTCGCGCCGTTGTCGCGGCTCCTCACCGTGTGCAGGTGGTAAACGCCGGGTTCCCTGTTGTGGTCCATGTGGTTGTAAAAGAGCAGGACCTCGCCCGTCACCCGGTCTGTGATCATCGAGGGGTCGGAGGCCGACACCCCCGCCTCAAAATCAACCACCCGCTCCACGGGGGACCAGGTCGCGCCGTTGTCGGCGCTTCGCCGCGCAACGATGTTGATGTCCCTGTTGCTCCGCAGATCGTCGCACCCGTCCACCCGCTCGTCCACCGCCGCGATGATGTCGCCGTTCGGCGCCACCCCCAGCGCCGGAATGCGGTGGCAGGCCGCGCCCCCGGGTGTTCCGGCGCCGAAGAGGTTTTCGTGTGCGGCGACCCCCTCCGTGATCGCGTGCTTTTCCCCTGCGGCGCGGGCCCCCGGCTGCAAAAGCGGCATCAATGCA
Source organism: Candidatus Hydrogenedentales bacterium (assembly GCA_041859375.1). Classification (GTDB taxonomy): domain Bacteria; phylum Hydrogenedentota; class Hydrogenedentia; order Hydrogenedentales; family CAITNO01; genus JBHEKP01. Next base: position 21,069 of record JBHEKP010000086.1, read on the forward strand.
AGCAGCAGGGGCAGCAGTGCGGCGGCGCCGCGTGTGTGCATGATTCCGCCTCTCATCCCGTCTGTCTCCCGTGCCGGTTCAAGCCGGATTTTCGCAAATGCGGCTGCCTCACCGGGGGATGGTGCTGAAGCCCTTTTTCAGCAACGCGCTGTGCCGCTCAACCACCGCCCGGTTCTCCTCCGCCTCCGCGGCGTTCACATTCTCGCCGGGGTCCTTTTCATGGTCGTACAATTCCCGCGCCCTGACCTTTCCCTCGCCGATGCGCCGCCATTCCGTGTAGCGGTACCGGTCCGTGCGCACGGAATACCCCATGATCGTCCCCTGCGGATACTGGCTGTAGGCCGCCTCCTTCCAGGGCCGTCCGGGCTCGTCCAGCAGCGGCGCAAGGCTGGTCCCCTCGAGGTGCCCCGGTTTCGCAAGCCCCGCAAGGTCGCACAGCGTGGGGTAGATGTCCACAAACTCCGCCAGGTTCCGCGTGCGCCCGCCGGCGGCCCTCATGCCCGGCGCGCTGATCACCAGGGTGGACCGCGTGTCCAGCTCGAAATTGGTGTGCTTGCACCACATTCCATGCTCCCCGAGTTTCCATCCGTGGTCCCCGAAAAGCACCACAATCGTCTTTTCGCGCAGGCCCAGGCGGTCCAGCTCCCCGAGAACGCGGCCCACCTGCGCGTCCGTGTAGGACACGCAGGCGTAATAGCCGTGGATCAGGCGGCGCGCCGTTTCATCCGGCAGGGGCCCCTCCTGGGGGATGCCGTGGTAGCCCCGCAGCTCGCCCCAGGTGGTGAGCGCCTCCTTCGGCGCGTCCTTCGGCGCGAAGGGGTTCCCCGCCGTGCGGATCGCCCCCTCATCGTAAAGGTCCCAGTACTTTTTGGGCGCGTTGAACGGCAGGTGCGGCTTGTGAAAGCCCACGGCCAGGAAAAAGGGCCTGTCCCGCAGGCGGTTCATCTCCGCGATTGCCCGGTCCGCCGAAACCCCGTCCGGATAGGCGTTGTCCGGAACGTCGGCCTGCTCATACGCGGGCCCCATGCCCTTCCGGCTGGCGTTGGGGTGTTTCGCGTCAAACTCCCTGACCAGCGAAACCGCTTCGGGGCTCAGGTAGCCCCGCCCCTCCCAGGCGCCCTTCGCCTGAAAAGCCTCCCTGCTCCAGCCCCTCTTCTCGTCGCTCCGGTGGTGGTAAATCTTGCCGATGGTCACCGCCTCATACCCGTTGTCCATGAAATGCCGGTTCAGCGGCAGCGCGTCCGGCACATGGCTGTACAGCGGCCCGTTCCGGTATATCTCCCCCTTGTCCGGGCGGTACCCGCTCAGCAGGCTCGCCCGCGACGACATGCAAATCGCCTGCTGGCAGTAGGCCCGTTCAAACACCATGCCCCGCGCCGCCAGACCGTCAATGTTCGGGCTGATCATCTCGCGATGGCCGTAGCAGCCCAGTTGCGGGCGCAGATCATCCACCGCGATGAACAAAACATTCGGCCGTTGGGCCGCACCCTCCGCGGCGGCCGCCCGCCGCCCCCCAAAAACGCCTGCGGCCAGCGCCGCAAGCGAGGTTTCAAGAAACGCGCGGCGGCTTGGGATCTGCTCAGCCATTTTTAGTCTCCCGGGGGAACATGGTCCCGCAGGTGGCATTATCCACGCCCCGCCACCGCCCGCTCAAGCGGGCGGGCCCGTCACACT
>JBHEKP010000271.1:0-40715 GCA_041859375.1 Candidatus Hydrogenedentales bacterium
GCAGTACCACGGCGTGTGGGACTGTTATGAGATGTACGACCTGGAAAACGACCCGGACGAAATGAACAACCTGCTTGCCGGGTTGATACAAAAGCACGAGTCGGGCCCCCTGGACGGGTTTATCTCCGCCAAAGCCCCCGAGCCGGTGAGAAAAGCCTTCAAACAGCTCCACAAGACCCTCATGGACCTGCTCAAGGAAACCGGAGCCCGCCCCGAACCCGTCTGGTCGGGCGGCTCAAAGGGATAAGCCGCCCCGCACATCGCACCACATGGGGGAAGCCATAATCTGCCGAACCCCATGAAGCCCCAATACGGGGGGGAGTGCGGTGCGGGTCAAAGAGGGGAAGGCACACTTCAAGACACAATTTGGATGGTGCTTGTCCGAGACGCGGAAAAAAATGGTGGAGCAGAGGAGGATCGAACTCCTGGCCTCTTGAATGCCATTCAAGCGCTCTCCCAACTGAGCTACTGCCCCACACGGGCGCCTGGTGATTGGGGACTTTCCAAGCGGCGGATAGTATACGATTTGGCGGCGGCGGATGCAAATTTTGCGCGGCGTACGGCGGCGAAAGCGCCCGTGAATCAACTGTATTTGGCGTCCGGATGGAAGCTGACCACGGCGGCGGTGGTGCCGGTGGGGCTGAATTCGGCGGCGTCGGTGATGGCCACGCCTATCTGGTTTGCCGCGTCGAGCAGTTCCATGATGACCCTGTTGTTCAGGATGTTTCTCATGCCGGGATAGCCGGGCGACCAGCGTTGTCCCGCGTCGGGGGGCACGCCCAGCAGTTCGCGCTGCGTCTCGTGGAGCAGGTCGGCCATGTCCTCGGCGATGCGGTCGGAGAGCCCCTGCAGGAACAGGGCGGACTCGGAGTCGCCGTCGGCCTTCATGCCCGCGATGACCTCGTCCACCCGCGGACCGCCGGTGCTGATTTGCAGTCCGGCCACGCCCGGCACGCCGTCCCTGCCGTCGCGGAAAAACTGCGCGCCGGAGACGAGGTCCTCGCCGCCCGCGCCGATGACCACATTGAAGTCGAGTTCGCCGATGACGGTGTCCGGGGAATCCGGATCGAAGAGGCGCACCCTGTCGCCGTCCGCGGCGCAGGGGAGCAGGGCCATCACGCCCTGGGGGCGCAGCCATCCGGCGTCGTCCGCCTTTGCAATCCACTCGTCGAAAAGGGCGTCCAGCTCCCCGCGGGTGTGGCCGCTCTTTTCACGCATGTGGGTGCCGCCAAACTTCCAGTTGAGCGAGTAGAGCGTCTTCCGGTCGATGCGCGGCGCGAAACCGCGCAGGCTGTGCTCCACGCGGCGGATTCTGAAGCGCGGCGCGCCGGGCAGGTTGACGCCCTCCCAGGACACGGCGCGGCGCGGCAGCGTGGCGAGGAGTTCCTCCTCCCTCGCGGCGCGCTGGCGCGCGTGCTCCAGCCGCTTGGCCAGTTTGTCCCGGTTCTTTTCCAAATATTCCGCCCGGGCCTCCGGCGCGGCGGTCATGAGGGTGTTCATCACATTCACACCGTCCATGGCGGTGCGGCAGTAAAACACGTCGCCGCGCATTTCGGCGGGATCGTCGCCGCCCGCCATCGCCACAAAGGCGGCGTGGCGGTCGCTCACGGGCGCGCCGCCGATGAGCAGCGGCAGATCGAGCCCCTGCTCGCGCATCATTTTCGCCACGGTGATCATGTGGTTCGATGTCTGCACAAGCAGCGCCGACATGCCTATGGCGTCGGCCTTGTGTTCGCGCGCCGCGTCAATGAACTGCTGGAGCGGCGTCATGGTGCCGAGGTCCACCACCCGGTAGCCGTAGTTTTCCAGCAGCGTCCGGGCCAGGTCCTTGCCGATGGAGTGCACGTCCTGGTAAACCGTTCCCACCACGACGGTGCCCTTGTAGTCAATCGCGCCGTGGATGTCCACGCCCGCCTCAAGGCGCATGTGCTGCTCGATGAAGCCCATGGCCTGGCGCATCACATCGGCCGACTTGAGCAGGTGCGGCAGTGAAACCTCGCCCCGTCCGAAGCCGTCGCCGAGATCCTGCATGGCCCGCATCAGGTGCGCGTTGATGAAGTCGAGGGGGGCGTGGCGCTCCAGCGCCCGCGCCACCTGGAGCACGATGCGGTCCTTGTACTCGTGGCGGCGCCCGTTGAACTCAAATTCGCCCGCCTCGCGCTCCTTGAACCCGTCCTTGATTTTCTCCACCACCGCCTCCTCGTCGGAAAGATCGTCGTAGGAGGTGCGGCGGACCGTGGTGTCGCCCCGTTTCTTGTCGGCAATCTCCTCCAGCTCCGCGTACGCGTCCATGTCGCGCCGCAGCACGGCGCGCAGGCCCAGGGCGTAGTGCGCGGGATCCAGATCCTGCACAAACACATAGTGGTTCGGGTTGATGATGGCCGCGTCCAGCCCGCGCTTGCGCGCCTCGTCCAGAAACACGGAGGTGAGCACGGTGCGCATGTACGGTTTCTTCGCCAGTCCGTTGGTGAGGTTGCCCACGCCCAGGATGGTGTGCGTCTCCGGGAAGTGCGCCTTCACGCGGCGGATGCCCTCAAGCGTCTCCACCGCGAAATTCATGCAGTCCACCGACTCCGAACCGATGGGGAACACGTTCACGTCCACAAAGACGCGGTCGGGCGGCACGCCGTGCATGTCCCGCGCGCGTTCCAGAATCTGGGTGGCGATGAGCAGTTTTTCGTCCGCCGTCGCCGCGGGGCCCGCCGGGCCGGTGCACAGCGCCACGTACAGCGGATCGTGATCCTTTGTGGCGTTGATGACGGCGTCAATCTTCAGCAGCCCCGGCGACGCCTCCTCCATGGAGATGGAGTTGATCACCGGCCTGCCGGGATACCTCTTAACCGCCTCCTCCAGCGCGTCCACCTGGAACGAGTCGAGGCACATGGCCCCTGAAAAGTCCACCGTCTGTGTGTGCACCACCTCGGCGAGCGCGGCCACCGTGTCCACGACGTTGGAGTCCATGCACACGTCGATGACCTCGCATCCCAGCCCCTCCACCTGCTCGCGCACCACCTCCTCCAGCACGTCATGGTTGATGCCGGTGTCGTTCTCCACCGCGTCCCGCACCTTCTTGGAGCCGCGTATGTTCAGCCGCTCGCCGAAACGGATCAGCGACTTCGAGCCGTCCAGCAGCACCGCGTTCTGCGGCCCCGAGACGTACAGCCCCTTTTCGGGGACCCGCGCCTTCGGGGTGGTTCCGCGCAGGGCGTCCACGGTGCAGCGGATGTGGTCGGGCGTGGTGCCGCAGCAGCCGCCCACCACGCGCACACCGTATTCGGAGACGAATTCGCGCATGTGCCCCGCGAAGCGCGCGGGATCAAACTTGAACACCGTGCGCCCGTTTTCCGATACCGGCAGCCCCGCGTTGGGCACCACCGAGACGGGCAGCGGCGAGAAGCGGGAGAGGGTTTCCACGGTTTTGACCATCAGGTCGGGGCCGATGGAGCAGTTGATGCCGAACACATCGATGCCGACGCCCTGCATGGTCACCTGTGCCGCGTGGATGTGGGTGTTGAAAATCTGCATCCGGCTGAACTGGTCCACCGTCACCTGGGCCATCACCGGCAGGCGCACCCCCCGCTCCGCCATGGCGCGCCGCCCGCCCATGACGGCCGCCTTCAGCTCCAGCACGTCCTGCTGCGTCTCGTAAAGGAGCACGTCCGCGCCGCCGTCTATCAGGCCCAGCGCCTGGCGGCGGAAATTCTCCATTATTTCACCGAAGGTGGAGGTTCTCAGGTCCGCCTTTGTGCCGGAGAGCACGCGGTTTGAGGGTCCGATGGAGCCGACCACAAAAAGGGGGCGGCCGTCGTAACCGGACTCGCCCCGGTAACGGTTCCGCGCCTCCGCGGCGATTTCCGCGCCGCGCCGCGAAAGATGATAGGAAAGCTCGTCATGGCCGAGCCGCCGCAGGTCCAGATTTTGGGGGACGGGCGCGAATCGGGACAAGTCCAGTCCGGAAAAGTCATATTCGGCGAGCCGGAAGGCCGACGCGCCAAAGGTGTTCGTTTCCACCGCATGGGCGCCCGCCCGGTAGAAGGCCAGGTGTATCCCAATCATCGCCTCCGGCTGTGAAAAACACAGCATGTCCGAAAGCATCCGGTAGTCCGGTCCGCCAAAATACTCGTCACCCAGGCCGAGCCCCTGGATCATGGTGCCGGTGGCGCCATCCAGGCAGACAACCTGACGGTTCAAAAGCGAAAGAAAATCCATTTCCAACCTCGTTTTTGCATGAAATCAGGATTCCGGCAGACTTTCCCCTTAATCCAGTCCGGCATCCCGGGAAGCGAAACACATTGTATCATGTTTGTTTTGACAATCTAACACCCCCGTTCCGGACAATAGTCCGCGCAACTGGTTTGGAGTCCCGGAAATGCGCCAGCAAAGCCTCCATCCCCACTGCGCGCTCCACCAGCGGCTGGAGACGCTGTACGCCCGTTTTAACCGCCCGGAACACATTGACCCGGACCCGCTGGCGGTGGCGCTGGAACACCCCGCCCCGGCGGATTTGGAGGTGGCCGGGCTGGTGGCGGCCTCGCTGGCCTTTGGGGGTGTGCGCCAGATCATGTCCAGCGTCCGCGCGGCCCTCGCCCCCTTCCCCCATCCCGCACGGGATTTGGCGGCATCCCCGCCCGCCCGCATTCGCCGGAATTGTTCAGGTTTTCGCCACCGGTATGCCGGGGGGGAGGCGCTTGCGGGTCTTTTGCTGGGAATCCGGGCGGTCTTGCGCGGCCATGGCTCCCTGGAGGCGGCCTTTCTCGACGGGATGCGGCCGGATGACGGTGACAGCACCGCCGCGCTCGCGCATTTCATGAAACTGCTCCGCGCCGGTTCGGGAACGGAGAAAAATTACCTACTTCCGGTTCCCGAACTGGGCAGCGCGTGCAAGCGCATGCATCTATACCTGCGCTGGATGGCGCGGCGCGACGCGGTGGACCCCGGCCCGTGGCGGGGAGTGCCTCCGTCGCTGCTGGTCATGCCGGTGGACCTGCACATCCACCGCATCGCCCTGGCGCTGGGCTTCACCCGCCGCCGTCAGGCGGATTTGAAAACCGCGCTGGAAATCACCGGCATGTTCAGGCGGATGGCTCCGGAGGATCCTGTGCGCTACGATTTCTGTCTAACCCGCGCGGGCATGGCCGGGCTGGACTTGGGGGAACTGCGGATGCCTGGGGATTGAGCGTTCAGGTACCGGGGCTTTTCAGCAGCGCCACCGCCGCGTCATAAGCCTCCCGGGGGGTGATGAGCATCATGTTTTTTTGCCCATTCACGCGGTCCACCGCCCTCAACGGGGGATCCGGCCCACGGTACAGCACGGCGCAGGGCTGGCGCATGGGGTTGTGCATCGCCGGATCGGTGCCGCCGAAAAGGGCCACAATGGGCGTGCCCATGGCCGAGGCGATGTGCATGGGGCCGGTGTCCCCCCCCACCAGCAGATCGCAGCGGGACAGGAGCCAGGCGAGGTGCTTGAGGCTGGAGGTTTCCGGGGCGATTTCCGGGTTGCGCCGGGAAAGGGAGCGCACCCGCTCCACCACATCCTCCTGACCGGGTCCCCAGGTGAGCAGCACCTCGAAGCGCCCGTCAGCGAGGAACATGTCCGCGAGGGCGGCGTAATTTTCCAGGGGCCACTGCTTTTCCGGGCGATCCACCGGGGCGTGCACCGCCACAATCCGCTTGCCGCCGTGGAATTTGTCGGCCAGCCAGTCGTCCACCTCGTCCTGGATGTCGTGCGCCACGGGGATGATCACGTCCAGATTGCCCCGGCGCACGCCCAGCGCCTTCACCAGTTCAAGGTTTTCCTCCATCCGGTTCATCCGGGCCGACGGCAGTTTCACCCGCTCCGTGGCGAAAAGGGCGCTGCCCTCCTGGCTCCGTGGCGCGGCAAAGGCGATGCGCTTCGTGGCGCGGGAAAAGGCCATGGCCAGCCCGCTTTTCAGGATGCCGTGGAAGTCGAGCACAATGTCGTAGCGGTTCGCGCGGATTTCCCGCAGGAACCGGAGGAAGGCGGCGGCATTTTCCCTCATTCCGCCGGGGCGGTTGAAGAGGATGATGTCATCCAGCGCGGGATGGTCTTCGAGGATGCCCGCGCTTTTGGCCTCAACGGCCCAGTCAATCTGGGCGTGGGGATGGTGCTCGCGCAGGGCGTGCAGGGCGGGAAGGACGCGCACAACATCACCGATGGCGCTTAAGCGGATGATTAAAATCCGGGGGACGCCGTTGCGCATGGCAGACACTCTTTCCAGGAGTCGGGGTGCGGTGTGAAACCCGGACACGGCACCGCCGTTTTGAAAATGGCGGAGAGAGAGGGATTCGAACCCTCGGTACGGTTCCCCGTACACACGCTTTCCAAGCGTGCACCTTAAACCACTCGGTCATCTCTCCAAGCCGGGGCGGAATTATAGGGGAACCTCTCCGGCAAAGTCAAAAATTCGCCAAAATTTGCCAAAAACGGCCCTTTTGGGCCGGCTCATGCGCCGCCCGTGCCAAAGTGGTCGAAACCGCGCGGGCCGGGCTCCTCGCCGTCCAGTTTGATGCCCTGCCAGCCGTCCACAACGCGGCCCACCACGGTGAGTGGCAGCCCAAACCCGTCCTGGAAGGCGCGGCAAACCTCCTTTGCCTCCTCCGGCGCGACCGCAATGGCCAGTTCATAATCCTCGCCCCCGGACAGGGCGAGGCATTCCAAGGGCTCGCACAGGGTGCTGTCAAAACCGTTCAGCGCCGGGGACAGGGGCACAAGGTCCGAATCAACGTTAATGCCGACCCCGCTCCTTTCGGCGATGTGACCCAGATCGCGCAGAAGCCCGTCGCTCACGTCAATCATGGCGTGGACGCAGGGATGGGACGCCAGCCAGCGGCCCTCGCGCAGCCTGGGCACGGGCCGCAGGTGGGCCTGAATCAGCACCGGCGCGTCGATGCCCTGATCCAGCGCCATCAACCCGGCGGCGGACTGGCCGGGCCAGCCGGTCACTGCCACCAGATCGCCGGGCCGCGCGCCGGCGCGGGTGAGGTAGCGCCCGCCGGGCGCCTCGCCCAGCACGGTGACGTCAATCCCGATCAGCCCCGGCGAGCAGGTGGTGTCGCCGCCCACCAGCACCGCGCCGCACGACTCCACCGCCTCCACAAGGCCTGCGCACAAATCCTCTATGAAGCCCACCCCGGTTTCCTTCGGGCAGGAGAGCGCGGCCAGGACGAAACGGGCCTCCCCGCCCATGGCGGCGATGTCGCTTATGGCGGAGGCCGCCGCCTTCCAGCCGATGTCGCGGGGCCCCGCCCAGAGCCGCCGGAAATGCACATCCTCGATGGATGCGTCGCAGGTGGCCAGCAGCAGCCTGTCGCCCATGCGGAGCACGGCGCAGTCGTCACCCACCCCCTCCACCACGTCGCCGCCGCGCCGGAGCGTGCGGGTCATCCGTTCAATTAACCCGAATTCACCCAGTTCTGAAAGGATCACCATGGCCGACTAACCCTCCAGTTCCCGCCAGACATCCGGCAGGGCGTCTATGACATCCCCGGCGATCATGCCCCTCCGGGTCATGCGCCCCGCCGCCAAATCGCCGGCGCGCGCATGGGCGTACACCGCCGCGCATGCCGCCTCCCATGGTTCCATGCCCTGGGCCAGCAGCGCCCCAAGCATTCCCGCAAGCACATCGCCCGTGCCGCCCGTGCCCATGCCGTTGTTCCCAAGCGGGCACAACGCAATCCTTCCGTCGGGCGCGGCCACAACAGTCCCGCGACCCTTCAGGACCACCACCACGCCCCAGGCGGCGGCATGGCGCAACGCCGTTTCTGGGCGGTTGGCCTGTATGTCGCCGGTTGAAATCCCGGTGATCCGGGCCATTTCCCCCGGATGGGGGGTGAAAACACGGGCATTCCCGGACGGACCCGCGCCCGACCCGGTGAAGGGGCCGCTCCCGGCGAGGGCGTTTAGGGCGTCGGCGTCGGCCACCAGGGGAACCGGCGCGCGGACAATTATTTCGCGCGCCAGCGCGGCGGTTTCCGGATGGCGGGAAATACCGGGGCCGATTACCAGCGCGTTGCGGGCGCCCGCCTCCGAAACCAGCGGTTCCAGCCCCGAAAGGGCGAAAGAACCCGCATCCGTGTCCGGCACCGTGACGGTCATGGCCTCCAGCAGGGAGGCCGCCATCACATCGGACAAGCCCGCAGGCACCGCCAGGGTCACCAGACCCGTCCCGCTCCGGTAGGCGGCGGCGCAGGCCAGTTTGGCCGCACCGGTGAATCCCCGCGCGCCGGCAACCACCAACAGGTGGCCGAAGCTGCCCTTGTGCCCGTCCTCGGGCCGTACCGGCAGCCATCGGGCCACCACTTCTCTACGCAGTAATTCCATCCGACTCCATTTTTCGGAAAAAGCAAAACCGGACCGGCCGCAGGCCCGAAATCCATTTGTTTTGCAACCATCCGCCTGTCAAACAGCACCCAAAAACCATGCCGGCGTCACCTCCGGCGGTTCAAACAGGGGAAAGGGGGATCCTCCCGCCGCTGCCTTAAAAATACACCACCGTGGACAGGTAAAGGGCATGCTGCCCCACATCGGCATCCGTCTCCGGAAATCCGAAAGTGTCCTGCCGGACGCCGTCGCCCCAGCGGTACACATACGCCAGGTCGACATTCACCCGGTCCATGATCAGCACGCCCGCGCCCAGTGTGATCCCGTAATACTTGTCCGGTTTGCCGTCGCCCCTTCCCAGACCCCAGAAGGTGTCGGGGCGGTTGCTGGCGGGTTCGGGATCATAGAAAACGCCGAAGCGCACGCTGGGCAGATATTTTTGGATGGGTTTGCCGTCATCCACAAACACATACTCCGCGCCCGCGCGCACGGTCCATGTGGCGTCCACGTCATGGTCGTCGTCGGGCAGGCCCGTCACCCCGCTGAGCTTGCGCTGTGAAATCCGCCGGTTGCCGGGGTCATGAATCATGAACTGGTTCCAGGAGCGGCGTGTCACGTCCAAGGAGACAGTCAGCCTGTCATTGGGGAAACGGTAGGCCGCGCCCGCGCCCACGGCGCTGGGGAAGGTGATTTCCTTTTCCCGATCGTCGGTCACAATCCGCCCGAGCACTCCTCCCGAGCGGACGCCCACGGTGCGCTTGTAGTCCACGTCGCCGGTGAACCTGGTGTGGTAAACCACGCCGAAACTCCAGCGGTCGTCGGGCTTGTAAAGCATGCCCAGGGTCAGGTTGACGCCCTTGAAATTGTTGTAATACTCCTTTTGCCGGTAACCAACCAGGTTGCCGGGGAAGAGGATCCCGTTCAGCAGGGTGCTGCTGCGCTCCCTGGAGGTGATGGTCCACTCGTTGCCCGGCAGGATGGACTCGTTCCAGATGTTGAGCACCACGCCCGCGGAGAGGGTGTCGGTGATTTCAAAGCCGAAAGCGGGGGAGAGGGCGGCAAGCTGCCCCTCCTGTTCATAGTCGAAGTTGCTGAAATAATTCTGGATCCCACCCAGCACGTTGGCGGAGTGGCGGGAATAGCGCAGTTTCAGTTTCCGATCGAAGTCCCACTTGCGCTGGTAGTTCAGGCTGACCACAAAATTGCGGCCCCCGAGGGTCCAGGGCAGTGGATACACCGCGCTGAGATAGTTGAGCCCGTTGAGGCTGATCTCCTGGTCGCCCCCCAGTCCGGGGTAAAGCCCGGAACTGAAATCCTCGTTGAACCAGGCAAAGTCGTAGACGGCGGAAAATTCCGGACGTTCGAGCTGGACCAGTCCGCCGGGGTTCCAGGACGCCGCCGTGGCGTCGTCGGCCACGGCGATAAACGCGCCGCCCATGCCCAGGGCGCGGGCGCCGCTGCCCACCACGTTCGGCGCGGAGGTGATGTTGAGCCCCTGGCCCCACGAAGCGGCCGCCGCAACAAGCGCCACGGCCAGCGCCGCCGGGCTACATGGTAACGGCCGGCATGCCTTTTTCAACCTGCGCACCCTCCTGCGGTTTGTCCACCATTGTCGCGCGCGTGCCCGTGTCGCCGGGTTGGCGCACCCGGGCCCGGCCAAGGGGCACATACTCCGGCGGCGCGAGCACCTCGCCGGTGGTCTCGTCCACCCACGGCGGTGTTTCATTCACCACGAGCAGATAGGCACCCTCGCGCACCCCGTCCTCACGGGTCCAGTTCATGAGCAGTTCCGGCTGTCCCCCGTCACGGACCGCCACCACCTCGCCGGAAAGGCGCGGGAACAACTGGCCGAGCTGGGCCGCCAGGGACTCGCAGCACTTCCCGGTTTCGGCGGGGTCGTCCCTGTCCGCGGAGAAGGCGTCGAGGCGCGCCACAATGTCGGAGGTTTCCGAACTGATGACGTTCGCCTTGATTTCCACGCCCTTTTCATCCCGCGCAAAGACGTCGGCCACCAAAAAAACCTGGGCGTTCACCATGCGGCCGAGCTGGATGGCCTGGACGGGGTCGGAAAGGGAGGAGGCAAGCTGCTGTTCCGTGAGCACGGCCTGAAGGTTCTTGCGGTCCAGCACCCGGAAGCGGCCCTGGTTGATGAGCGCCCCCTCCACGCCGGACCGGAGCCCCTCCGCGAGCGCGGGGTCAATGCCCGCCCCCGAAAACGCCAGCACCGCCACGGGCATCCGGGACTCGCTGGTTTCAAGGGAGACGGGGCGCACCTCAACATTCACATTCTTCTCAATCACCCGTCCTGCGCCGTCCTCCGCGCGCACCGCCACCTGGATTCGGCCGTTCTCCCCGGCCGCGCCCTGGTCGATGGGAATGCGGCGGTTAAAGCTTTCCTTGGGCGCGCCGCTGAGCTGCTCCACGGGCTGGCCGTTGATTTGGATGGACTTGAGGGCGTCCTTCGCCACAACCTCGCCCGACACGGTGAGGGTGCGGTTGTGCCGGTAGGGCTTCTCCTCCTGGGGCGACTTCAGCCGTATCTCCCCGTCGGGTGCGGGGGCCGGATCCTGGGAGAGAAGCAGGCGCACAGTTGCGTCCCCGTCGGCGGAGGCGAAGCGCATTCCGTTGGGATCCCGCTGACGGCGCAGCCACAGGCGCGCCTCGGCGGAGTTGGGGTCGCCCTGAAACACCTTGATCGCCGTGCGGGTCTCGTTGCCCGCCACATCCCGGGACGCCACCACAAAGGTGTTTTCCCCCGAGGCCAGGGGCAGTTCGGTGTTGAAGGGCAGCTTGGGCTCGCCTTTTGACTCCGCCAGGAGCCGCTGGTCCAGGCTCACGCGGGACACCCCGTTCTTGTCCACCGACGCCCCCTCGAGAATGATGGTGTTGTCCGGGGTGACCGTGGGCTCGATGGGCGTGAAAATGCCGATGGTCGGGCCGGTCAGGTCCACCGTCACCTCCACCGTGGTGGCCGTCTCCCTGCCCGCCAAATCCTTTGCCGCCACCTTCACGGAATGGGCACCCTCGTCGAGCACCACCTCCCGGCTCACCTTCACCTCGGTCTTGCTGCCGCGCTGGGGCTCGGGCTTGTCGTTGATTTTGACCTCGGACACGCCCGTGTCGTCGCTCGCCGTCACCACCACGGGCAGCTCCCGCTCCGCAATAATCCGCGCCGGGGCGGTGTTGGCCGCCAGCCTGGGTTCCGAGCCGTCCTTCAGCGATCCCGCGGCGATGCGCGCCCTGCGCACGCTGTCCAGATACTGGTGGGCGCGGTCCGTGTCCACCATTTCCAGCGCGGCCAAAAGCTGTTGTTCCGCCTCCTCCAGGCGTCCCTGCTGGAAATACACGATTCCCAGCTCCCGGTTGGGGAAGTATTCAACGAAGTGGAGCCCGTAGGTGCGGGCGCGCCAGGTGTCCGCGGAGCGGCCCTTCAGCGCCCGCCGGTAGTCCGCCTCGGCCTCGGCGAAAAACTTGCCCGACTGGTAGGAGTTCCCGCGCTCATAGTAACTCCACCACCTGCCCCTGAAGGCGCCCTCAGTGACCCCGTATTCAAGGCCGTCGCGGACAAGCACACCGGCGCGGTCTGCGGCGCATCCCGCAAGCATGAGCAGGAGCATCGCTCCCGCGGCAACACGTCTCAGCATGGCAACGCATACCCTCCTCGTGTCGAACTACACATATCATACCCGATGAGGCGGCGTTTTGAACACCCCCTGCGGGCTCACCCCATGTGTTTTTCGGCGATGTACACCTCCACGGAGGGCTGGGCCGTGCGCCTCAGCAGCAGTTCCGCCACCAGCCCCAGTCCCACACCCACCGTGCCTATGCTGACAATCACCAGGCTCATGAGCAGCATGAGCAGGACAATCGCCACCACCGCGAGCTGCTCGCCGTGGGGGGCGTTCCGGTAAACCAGCGGCACCAAAAGGCCCGCGGCCAGCCCGAACAGCAGCACACACCCCAGCAGGGCGGCGGAGAAAAGGATCATTTTTCCGAAAAACTGGCCCGGCGCATCCCCGTGGCGGGTGAGAAACATGGCCGTGATGGCGTCCAGCGCGCCTTTTGCGAAGCGCTCAAACCCGTATTTTGACTTGCCAAAGCGCCGCGCATGGTGCTCCACGGGTATCTCGGTGACCCTGTACCCCATGTTGCTCGCGAAAACGGGGATGAGACGGTGCATGTCGCCGTGGAGCGGCATGGCCTTCACGGCCCCGGCCCGCATCGCCTTGAACCCGGTGTTCACATCGTGGATCGGCAGTTTGAACATGCGCGCTATCCAGGCGTTGTACACGCGGGAGGGGATGGTCTTGTGCCACGGGTCGTGGCGGCGCTGCTTCCAGCCGCATACCACGTCAAAGCCCTCGTCGAGCTTTGCCAGCATCCTGGGAAGTTCCTTGGGGTCGTCCTGAAGGTCCGCATCCATTGTCACAATGATCTCGCCCCGGGCCAGGGCAAAGCCCACCCCCAGGGCGATGGTCTTGCCGAAATTACGGCGGAGACGCACGGCGTCCATGTGCGGATGCCGCTCCCGCAGGCGCAGGATGCGCTCCCAGGAGGCGTCGGTGCTTCCGTCGTCCACGAAAAGGACCCGGTGGGGCCGCCCACCCGTGTGGGCCGTGATCGCGTTGGCGAGGGCGTCCAGCGAGTCCTGCTCGTTGTAGACCGGTATGACGATGACCATGCTCATGGGTTGATTCTATCCCAGGGGGGCGCGCGGGTTACACCCTGCCGCCGGTTGGGGTTTCCGGATGCATCCGCCGGAATACCCGGATGTTGTAGTACTTCTCGTCAGACAGGTCGCCGTATCCGGCGAGGTGTTCGTGGAGGCTGCGGGTGATGGCGGCCACGTCATACTGCGGATTAAATCCCAGTTGTTCCCGCGCGCGGGAGCAGTCCACCTTGTAGTTGCGCAGGTCCGCGTTCCGGTTGATTTCAACGCGGGGCCGCGCGCCCGCGAGCCGCCCCAGCTCGCCGGCCACCATTTCGGCCACATTGCCCACGGTGAAGTTGCCGTAGGCGATGTTGAACACCCCCGTGAGCCCGTCCTCCGCCTCGCAGGCCAGGCAGAAGGCCTCGGCCGTGTCACGGATGTCCACCAGCGGCCGCCAGATGTCCGGATGGTTCACCACAATCCGCCCCTCGGTCACGGCGCATTTGAACATCGTGTTCACGATGAGGTCGAAGCGCATGCGCGGGCTGTGGCCGTTCACCGTGCCCTGGCGCAGCGCCACCGGCGCGAAGCCATCGCCCGCGAGCTGCATCACCCCGCGCTCCCCCTGGAGCTTGGAGATGCCGTAGGGGTAGGGGCACCACACGGGCGAATCCTCCGTGCTGGTGCGGTCGTCCGTGAACCCGTAAATTGAGCAGGAGGAACCGTACACAAAGCGGCGCACCCCCGCCTTCTTCGCGCAAAAGGCCAGATAGGCGGGCAGCGCCGCGTTTTCGATGAAGTTGCGGGCGGGGCTGTACTCCGCCATGGGATCATTGGAAAGACCCGCGAGGAAGACCACCCGATCAAAACCCGCCATGTGGCCCTCGTTCATGTCGAACAGGTCGGTTTCGATGAGGGGAATCCCCTCCGGCAGGTGGCATCCGAACCAGCACGCGTCCGCCACCGTGACCTCATGGCCCCGCGCGGCCAGCATGGGCGACAACACCGACCCCAGATATCCGGCCCCGCCGGCCACCAGTATTTTCATCGCGTCACTCCCGCCCGCCGTCCGGCGGGCGCTGTTTGTGCATGCCGCGGCGCGCCTGTCAGCCCTTTGCGGCGGCGAAGGCCTCCGCGTAGCGGCGCGCGTTTTCCGTCAGTCCCGCATAGTCCTGCGCCTGGAGCAGTTTCTTGCTGACCAGGTTGCCGCCCACGCCGATGCCCGCCACCCCGGCCTTCACGAAGTCCGCCAGGTTGTCCAAATCCACCCCGCCCGTGGGCACCAGCGGTATCTGCGGCATGGGCGCGCGCACCGCCTTGATGTATTCCAGCCCGCCCAGCGTGGCGGGGAACACCTTGATCAGGTCGCCGCCCAGCTCCCACGCGTTGAATATTTCCGTGGGCGTGAACGCGCCCGGCAGGCAGGGCTTCCCGTAGCGGTGCGCCATGGCGATGACCCCCGCCACGGTCACCGGGCTTACCACATACTGCGCCCCGGCCAGGATGGCCAGCCGCGCCGTCTCCGCATCGAGCACGCTGCCCACGCCGATGCACACGTCCGCGCCCGCCAGTTTTTTCGACGCCGTCTCGATGCACTGGAGCGCGCCGGGGGTGGTCATGGTGACCTCGATGCAGCGCACCCCGCCCTCCATCACCGCCTCCACCACCCGCGCCAGGCCGTCACCGCCGTCCGCGCGCACAATGGCCACGATTCCGTGGCGGGTCAGATAATTGATGATTCCCTGCTTGTCCATTTTCTTCTCCCTGGCCCTGTGCCGGAGTTGCCCTTGCGGACACCCATCAGGGGCGTCACGCCGCCGCCCCTATGGTATAGTACGGACTAGCGTTTTGTCTAAACATATGCCTGCATGGGAGAAGGATGATGCCCAAACCGGTTGCTTTTGCCGTCGCCGCCCACCCCGACGACATTGAATTCATGATGAGTGGCACCCTGATGCTGCTGGGGGATGCCGGATATGAGCTGCATGTGATGAACGTGGGCTCGGGCAACTGCGGCGGCGCGGTGGAGGACGGGCCCGCGACGGCGGCGCGGCGTCTGGGCGAGGCGCGCGACGCGGCGCGGGTGATGGGCGCGGAGCTGCACCCCCCCCTTGCGGACGACCTGGAGATCGTGTATTCCGTGGATCTGCTGCGGCGGCTGGCGGCGGTGATGCGCGCGGTGAACCCCGCGGTGGTGCTGACCCAGTCGCCCGAGGACTACATGGAGGACCACATGATCACCACGCGCCTGGCGGTGACGGCGGCCTTCTCCCGGGGCATGCCCAATTTCATCACCATACCGCCCTCCGCCACGGTGGAGGGCGAGGTTGCCGTGTACCACGCCATGCCCTACGGCCTCCGTGACGGGCTCAACCGCGCCATACAGCCCGCCTTTGCGGTGGATGTGTCGTCTGTGATGGCCCGTAAACGGGAGGCGCTTGCCTGCCACAGGAGCCAGAAGGAATGGCTCGACACGAGCCAGGGGCTGGACAGCTACATCCACGCGATGGACGGCATGTGCCGGGAGGTGGGCGGATGGACCAAACGCGCCGAATATGCCGAGGGCTGGCGGCGGCACATGCACCTGGGTTTTTCACAACCCGGCTTTGACCCGGTTGCCGAAGCCTTGGGCGGCCTGGTTGCCCCCCTTGCCTGAAAAATGGGGCCGGCGCGTCTTGAATCGCGTGAAATAAACCGCCCGTGGTACACTACCGCCATTGGGCAGGCCGCTCTTGATGAGGGCGCAACCGGAGCATTCCCGCCGCCATGGGTGAAGTCAGAAAACCAAAGCTTACCGAAGTTGTTCTCATGAAGCAGTTGCTGGATGAGGCCGCCGCCGAAGGGCAGGTGCTTCCCCGGCAACTGGCCGAACTGTATGAGAACGTCCGCGATTTTTGCGTCTATGTGGATGATGAATCCGGACTGGGGGGGCTGGTGGCGCTGCACATAGACATGGTGGATTTGGCGGAGGTGCGCTCTCTGGTGGTCCGGAAGGAGTTGCGCGGCCGCGGCATCGGACGGATGCTCATTGACGCGGCGGTGGAAGAGGCGCGGCAGTTGGACATTGGCCGGGTGTATGCCTTTACGAGGCTTCCCGAGTTGTTCAACAAGACGGGTTTCCGGGTGGTGGACCGTGCGGAGCTGCCTTACAAGGTGTTCAAGGACTGCATGCGCTGCCCGCTCTTTCCGGGCTGTGATGAAATCGCGGTGCTCCGCCTGCTGGGCGACGCCGCCGTGGAAGGAACAAAATAATGAGCCAATGGCAGGGAACACTGGGATTTCTGGGGTATGGCAACATGGGTTCCGCCATTGCGGGCGGGCTCATCGGCCGGGGCCTTGTTCCTGCGGATCGGGTGCACGCCTATGATCCGGAGCCCGCGCGGCAGGCGGCGGCGAAATCCCTTGGCATGGTGGCGGCGGACACGCCCGCCGGACTGGCCGGGGCGGTGGACACGCTGGTTTTCTCCGTGAAACCCCAGGTGTGGAAGGATGCCGCGGCGATGGTTGCGCCCGTTCTTCGTCCGGGAGCGCGGATTGTCTCCATCATGGCGGGCGTTTCCATTGCCTCACTGCGGGCCGCGCTCCCGGAGGGCGTGCGGGTGATTCGCGTCATGCCCAACACCCCCGCGCTGGTGGGGGCGGGTGCGGCGGGCATCGCGCTGGATGAAAACTGCGGTCCGGAGGACGAGGCGGCGGCGCGCATGATGTTTGAGGCGGTGGGGGTGGCCGAAGTGGTGCCCGAAAGCGCCATCAACGCCATCACCGCGCTGAGCGGCAGCGGTCCGGCCTACTTTTTCTATTTGGTGGAATGCCTGGTGAAGGCGGCGGTGAAGGAAGGCCTGGATGAGGCCGTGGCCACCCGCCTTGCCGTGCAGACCGCCTTTGGCGCGGGAAAACTGCTGGCCGAATCCGGGGAGTCCGCGTCCACCCTGCGCGAAAAGGTGACCTCCAAGGGCGGCACCACCTTCGCCGCGCTGGAGTCCTTCCGCGCGGATAACCTTGAGTCTGTTGTCGCGGCGGCCGTCCATGCCGCCTCGGAACGGGCCCGGGAACTCGGCTCCTGATGCTTTAATCCACCGGTGTGCGGGATTGCGTGATGCATGACCTGAAAGACGGACAACAGCCCATCATATCCGGTCCCGTTCAAAATGAAAGAACGCATCTGTTTCTGTTGGCGGGGGTTGTGTTCCTTGCGCTGTTTCTAAGGATATGGAACCTTGCCGGCCAGTCTCTTGAATGGGACGACTATAACGGGCTGGTGGGTTTGGCGGGCGGGGATTTGTTGGAAACGTTGGGGCTGTCCAGGCTGCTTAATCCCGAAGGCGCGCCCCTGTACCATATTGTTCAGTATTTCGCGCAGTTTTTTGTGGGGCGCGGGGAAATGGCCCTGCGCGGCCTTTCGGTTTTTTTTGGTGTTTTGTCCATTCCAGTGCTTTTTGCCGCAGGCAGGCGGCTTTTTGGGTCCGGTGCGGCGCTCTTTGCCGCATTTCTTTTCGCCCTGTCCCCCCATCAGATTTTTCATGACCAGTCCGTGCGGAACTATCCACTCTCAGTGCTGATGGCGCTGTGCGCTCTCTACTCCTTCATTTGCTTTTTGGAAAGGGGGGAGGAGTTTTGGCTCGCGGTGAATGTGCTTTTCGGGACATTGCTGGTCTGGACCCATTTGCTGGGCGCGATGTTTCTTCTTGCCCAGGGGCTGGCCATGCTGTTTGCCGGGCGGAAGTGGCTGAAATGGACAGTTTTGTGGGCAGTCGCGCAGGGAATCATGGTCCTTCCCATGCTCTTCTGGATTTGGACGCTTCCCCCAATCCCTGATTCGGCTTATTGGGTGTTTCACGCGCCCGGCCTGGGCGGATTAGTGTCTGGCGTACTGGGATTTGATTCGCTTTTGTTGAACCGGGAGATTGCGCCCCCGGCTTCCGATTGGATGTTTTCCCTTCCGGGAGGCGGCATACTGGATCTGACCCCGGTGGGTGTTGCTTCGTCTGCCGTCATGTTCACAATATTTGCCGTTTCCATAATTCGTGGATTTGTCCATATGGCTGGGGGGCGCTTCCGTAACCACCCGGCTGGGACTCCTGTGTTGCTGTTCTTCATGCTGGTTCCACCCCTTGCTCTAGCCTTGCTTTCTCATGTGTGGCGGCCAATATTTTTTAACCGCTATTTCCTTTTCGCCACCCCGGCTGCCTATCTGCTGGCGGGGGCGCTGTGTTTTAAACCCGGACGACGTGTTGTCGGTGCGGGTTGCGCCCTGTTGCTTGCTTCAGCCTACACCACGCACGCATTTGTCGCCGTGCAGGGTTCCGCGCGCACCCACTGGAAACAGGCCGGGTGGCACCTGCTGGAAAAGGCCGGACCGGAGGATCAAATTCTTGTGGGCGGAGTGGGGGATGCGTATGCCAATCTTGGCATTCTCTCCGCGAACATGCCCCCGAACGGGTTGGCCATCGCCCCGGCCCACACTATTGACGCGGCGGTGGTCAAGGCCCTGTGGCATCTCCATGAATGCGCGCTTTCCGGAAAACCCGGAAAGGCGGGGTTTGTCACGAATCTTCTCTGGGAAGACAGGCTTGCGGAAAGGCTTGAAGGACAGTTGCGGCTTGCCGGACTGGAGTTTTCACGCGTTGACTTTCCCGCAAATGAACGCATCTGCGTCTGGTGGATAACTTTGCCGCCCCTCGACCCCATGCCGCTGAAGGATGCCCTGGAGGCGGTGCGCCGCACCCCCCCGCTTCTTGGGGAGGGTGTTGACTTCGCGGAGGTGCTGAAACGGCTGCCGCCCGGCACGGATCTGGAGCGCGCATACTGGGCATTGCGCATGATTCAGGATGACGGGGAATGGCCTGCCGACGGGTCGGAACTATTGTTGCGCCTGGCGGTTGACTGCCAGAACGAGGGGTTTGCCGACATTAGCGCCGCATTGCGGCGGGCGTATGCCGGCGAAGTTTCCGGTGCGGAGGGTGCGCTTGCTATTCTTCTAATCGAGTGGCGTGCGGCAATGCTGGGTATGGACGCCGGGGGGGCCGCGGATGCCTTGGAGAAACTGCGCGCCTTGGCTGCGGCGACTGACGGTAATTTGGGCTCTTTCCTTTATGCGGCAGAGGCGCTTTCAGCCGGAATGGCGGGGAACACGAAGGAAGCGGCCCGTGCGCTGGCACGGCTGGATGAATCCGCGCCCAAAATGTTTTCGCGCATGCTTCCGCTTATTCGCCGGGTGGCGGAAAACGACCAGCCTGGGGCGCGGCGTGAGGCTGCGTTACTGCGTGCCTTGGTGCCGGAAGGCTCCTGGCCCGCGTTTATGCTTTGGAAGTCATGTGGATTGGAGGCATGGCTTTGTCCCTCGGGAATGGCTGTCACCGCGCTCCGCCCACCCATGCCATGACCCGCGCCGCGGTTTTTTATCACAAAAAGCGCCTATTGTTTGCAATTCCCACTGTGGGGCATTACAGTTTTGTTTTAAATGTTTCTTAATGCGGGCGGTTGTGCCAGGAGGCCGTTGGCGGCCCTGCGGCGCGCGTTCCGTCCTGTTTACTTCCGGAAAGTTCGACTATTGCAGTGGATGAGGCGGCTTCCGCAACATATTGTCCTGCATGTAACCACGCGGTGTGACCTGCGCTGTCGCACATGTTTTGTGGAGAAGGGGGGGCGTGACCTTTCTCTGGACGATGCCCGGACCATTGCGGGAAAGGTGGGGCGGGTCCGTTGGCTGGATATTGGCGGCGGCGAGCCTTTTCTTCACCCGAACCTCCTGGAAATATGCGGCCTGTTTAACCCCCGTGACCTGACCATACCCACCAACGGCCAGCGGCCGGAGAAGATTGAGGCGGCGGTGCGCGCGTTGCGCGCAAACATGCGCGGGGCCGTCACAATTGCCGTGTCACTGGACGGGTTTGCGGGGGCAAATGACGCGCTGAGGGGTGTGGGCGCTTTTGACCGCGCCATGGGGACGTTTAAGAGGATTAGGGGGATTTCCGGAATCTCGGTGAAAGTGAACACGGTGGTGTGCGCCGCAAACATCGGCGTGCTTCCCGAATTCGCCGCCCATGTCCGGGACATGGGCGCGGACTATCATTCATTGCTGTTGTTGCGGGGCCGTCCGGCGGATTCACAGCTTGCCCTTCCTCCGGTGGTGGAGCTTCGGGAAATGTTTGAGAAGGTGCGGCCTGTGCTGGCGTCCTATGCGTTTCAAAAAGGCCGCCACCCGTTTATGGCCCGCCTGCTTCACAGCGCCCAGCAGGAAATGCTGGCGCTGTCCATGCGTGTTCTGCAGGAAGACAGGGCGGCGTTCCCCTGCAGGGCGCCCTGGGTGCACAGGGTCATTTACCCGGACGGCTCCGTGGCCATGTGCGAATTGATGCCATGTTGCGGCAACTTGCTGAGTGAGGATTTGGACAGTGTTGACGCGCGGATATCACGGGCCTTTGGACGGCACGAATCGGAGCATGGGGCCTGTTTCTGCACGCACAACTGCAATATGGCGGAAAACATGATGTTTCATCCCCAAACCATGGGCAGGGTGCTGCTCGGGGCGCTCAAACGCCGGAAGCCCGAATTTGCACCGGGGGAAAAAACGGGGGACGGCGCATGAACCCCCTGTTGATGTCCGTTGTTGTCCCTGTCCACAACCGGCACGATCTGCTGCTGAAACTGCTCGGCGATCTGAACCGGCAGGAGGACGCCAGTTTCGAGGTGGTTGTGGTGGACGATGGTTCCACGGACGGGTTGACGGAAGCTCTCGGGCGAGTTTCGTTCAAGTTTCCCCTTGTGCTGAAGCGCCATGAACAGTGCCGGGGCGTGGGTGCGGCAAGAAACACCGGGGTCATCGCGTCGCACGGCGGCATTATTGTATTTATTGACAGTGATTCAGGAATTGAGGGCGCAACCTGCCTTGCGGAGCACCGGCGGATTCACGAATGCGGCGCGGATTTGCCCGAATCAGACGGGGGGATAGTGCTGCATTCCACCGTGTGCGGGGTGCATCATGGGTATTGGGGGAATGTGGACGGGTACTCAAACTGGTTCTGTTCCTGCTTTAAGAGCAGGAGGCGGATTTATGACCATCATGTCCCAATGAACAACACGAGTGTTTCCAGGCGTGTTTTCGACAAGGTGGGCATGTTTGATGAGACACTCAAGGTTTGCGAGGATGCCGAATGGTGTTTTCGCTGCCTTGAACTGGGTGTTCCGCTGCTGTTTGTGCCGGGCATTCCCGTTACGCACCAGGATCGCTCCACTTTCAGGACAATGTGGAACCATTATGAGATGATTGGGCGTTATGCCCATCTCGTCCGGCTCCGCCGTCCGGCGCGTCCCTATCACCAGCTTTTTGCCCGCGGAAAGGTGGGGGTGTCCCTGCTATTCCTGCCCCTTGCGGCGGCGATTACCACTTATATCGTTGTCCGGTGGTTCACCGTGTCCCCTGTGGTTCTTTTTTACGCGCCCGGTATTTTTGTTTCCAATGTGGCTTATTGTGCGGGCATGTTGCGTCAAACATGGAGGCCGGAAACCGTTTAGGGGAAATGCCGGGGGAGGGGGCATTCAAGGGATTCAGGGTTGCCGCCCGTTGTCAACAAGGTAACGGGCGGGAAAGCCGCTCCGCTCGAGGATCTGCACCTCCGCCGCGACGGCGGAAAGGTCTTTCTTTTCCAGCGCGCTGACCAGCGGCCCAAGCAGCGCCTCAAGCCTCGCATCGTGATTGAATGCCTCGTTTACATGAACTTTTGCGCCTTCCTGATCCCCTGAAACATGGCAGACGCATGCCGCCGCAAGCTGTGGCACCGCATGATTGCCGTCCAGCGACACCGCCTTTTCAGCAAGGGCCTTCCCCAGAACCGGATCATTTTCCAGCGCGGCCCACACGGCCCATACGGAGCACACCAGGGCATCCCGGGGAAAACCAATATAAGAAGGTTCAAAGATGCGCCGTAATGTGTCCTCATGCCGGCGCTTCTCTGCCGGATTAAAAAACCCATCCAGTTCCCTAAATATGGCCTCGTATCCGTCCGCCGGCATCCAAGATTCCAGAAGGGAGCCGATCTCCCCCCGCGCTGTTCCTTCCAGGCGGTAAAGCCAGATTCCTTCCATGGCGGGGAAGAGCCATTTTTCATGGGAAAGATTCAGCGAGGAAACAGCTTTCTCAAAAGAGTCCATGGACTCTTTCGGCCAGCAATCCAGCGTGGCAATCCATGCCTGCCCATTCTTCCGCCCTTCATTCCGCAAGCTGTCCGCCGCATGGGTTAACGCCCCCGCGAGGGTCATCGCGGAATGAAAGTGCAGGTCATCCCGTCCGGTGGGGTTTGAGAGGATGAAACGGGGGCATGGCCCCCCCGTCACATAGACATGGTCGCCTGAAAGCGCGTTCGATCTGATGATTTCCGCGCAACCGCGCCAGTCTGTTCTTTCGGTGGCGCCAAGCATGGCGCGGGTTTGCAGGGCGATGCACATTGTCAGTGTCACCGTGAGGAGCAGGACCAGGGGCCGGGGAATTTTTCGGTTTGTGACCGCCGCCGCGGCAAGCATGTAAAGCGCGGGCATTCCCATGAGCAGATAGCGCGGTGTGATCCATGCCTCCCAGGAATAGGTGACCGCCGCCGTTGTCACCGTTGGCAGGGTCGCCGCAGTGGCAAGAAAAAGCCATCCCCCCCGGTCAATCGGCGCAATACGCCATTTTTTTGCCAATCCCACCCATGCCAGCACCAGCACAACCGAGAAAAACGCGGCAACCACCGGGGCCGCCGTTGCGGCCGCTTTGTTTGCCAAAGGGATGTCGGTTGCATGGGGGGGGGCGGTGTACAGGGTCGGTTTGATTTCCGGGTTAAAGCGAAGCGTGTCAAAGCCTGTCCAGTCCCCCCACACCTCGGCAAGGGTCATGGGGTTCAGGTATTCCTCCGCCGGTCCGATGCGAATAGGCGAGGTTGCCATCCACAACAGGCACAAAAGCGCCAGAGGCAAGTGCAGCATGCCCCATAGAACACCTTTTGTCATTCCCCGCCGCCCGGAAAGCAACAGCCCCGCCCCCTGGGCGGCCACAAGGAAAAAACCGGTCAGGTGCGTGAAAACCAGGGCGGAATTGACCGCGAGCGCCGCCCCCCACCATCCATGCTTTGGGGAATTCATCACACGCTCATAGGCGAGAAGACTGATTATGCCCAAGAGAACCAGCAGGGCGTATGCGCGCATCCCCTGGGAATGATAAATATGGATGGGGGAGAGCGCCATCATGCAACCGGCCAAAAAAGCGGCGCCCGTTCCCAGCCAGCGGCGTGCGGCAAAATACAGCAACGGCGCGGACAGTGCGCCGGCGGTGATGGATATCGCCCGTATTGTTTCCGGTGTCACTCCGGCAAGGCGTCCCCAGCCGTACTGGAGTAAAAAGTACAAAGGCATCTGCTCCGGGTTTGAATACCGGATGAGCGCAAAAAAACGCCTCAAGTCAGGCGCTTTCAGGTAGGCATAACTAAGATAGTCATCCGCCCAGATTGACTCCAGGGATGCGCCCCAGGCACGCACCACAAAGGCTGCAACCAGCAAAAACAGCGGGAGGAGCCCTTTTTGGAGGAAAGCCGCCGCCTGCGGTGTTTTTGGAAAAACCATGCCCGACTTCGCCTTGTTGGCCCTGCGCCTTCGTAGTTGCGGGCCCTATAGTGGATCGTTTTTGTGCAGTTTTCCGTGCCAATCTATCATGTTTTCCACCGGGGTTCAATGGATGCGCAGGGAAGGGAACGTGCGGCCTAAGTTATTCATAGTTGGTATTTTCCGAAAAGGACGGAACGGTTTCGGGATTGCATCAGGCGTGTAAAACGGTATAATGCGGGCAGGAAAGAGCGTCCGGCGCGGACCGCTTTTTCCGGTATTCACCGCAACCAGGAGCACACCGGCATGGACAAACTGAACAGGCGCGCGTTTTTGGGGAAAAGTTCGGGCATTGCGGCGGCTTCCCTCTTCACCATTGTGCCCGCGCATGTGCTGGGGGGCACCGCCCACGCCGCACCCAGTGACAAGCTGAACATCGCCGGTATCGGTGTTGGCGGCATGGGCGCGCACAATCTGCGCGAGATGAAAAGCGAGAACATAGTCGCCCTGTGCGATGTGGACCATGAGTACGCCGGGAAGACCTTCGCGGAATATCCGGACGCCCGCCTCTACAAGGATTACCGGGAACTACTGGAGAAGGAAAAAGACCTGGACGCGGTGCTTATCGCAACACCGGATCACACCCATGCGATGATTACCATGGCTGCGATGCGCGCGGGGAAGCATGTCTACTGCCAAAAACCGCTCACCCACACGGTTTTCGAGGCGCGCAAGGTCGCCGAGGCGGCGGCCGCGGCCGGCGTGCGCACCCAGATGGGCATTCAGGGCCACTCCAGCGCCGAGGCGCGCAAAATTTGCGAGTGGGTCCAGGGGGGTGTCATTGGCCCGGTGCGCGAGGTGGCGGCGTGGTCCAGCATCTGCTATTACCCCTGGGGGCACGCCTACTGGAGTTCCCAACTGGGAACGCGCCCCACCGAAACACCGCCGGTGCCGCCCAAGCTCGACTGGGACATGTGGATCGGCCCGGCGCCCATGCGCCCCTACCATCCCACCTACCATCCGCTTACCTGGCGGAGCTGGCTGGATTTCGGATGCAGCATGATGGGCGACCGGGGCGTGCACACCCTTGACCCCGTGTTCTGGGCGCTGAAACTGGGCGCGCCCGACACCATCGAGGCAAGCTGCACCGATGTGAACAGCGAAACCCATCCCGTCGCGGGCATTGTCCGCTTCACCTTCCCCGCGCGGGGGGACATGCCCCCGGTAATGCTCACCTGGTACGACGGGATTCAACCCCCCGGCTGGCCGGGCATTGAAAACTCCCGCCTCCTCGGCGAGACCGAGGGCGGCATCCTCATGGTGGGCGACGATGGTTTCCTGACAGCGGGCATCTACGGCAACAGCCCCACCCTCCTGCCCAAGGATAAATTCAAGACAGCCCCGGACATCCCTGAAACCATCCCCCGCGTGAAGGGTTCCCACGAGGGTGACTGGATTGCCGCCATCAAGGAGGGGCGTCCGGCGGGGGCGGACTTCAGCTACGCCGGGCCGCTCACCGAGATGTGCCTGCTGGGCAACGTTGCCAAGCGCATGCCCGGCACGTCCCTGAAATGGGACGCGGCCTCCCTGTCCTTCAAGGACAACGAAAAGGCCACCGCCTTTGTGCACAAGGCCTACCGGGAAGGCTGGACGCTGTAGGCGTGTTTTTTCCGACCATACCGCGCCGGAGGGAACAGAACACCCCTCCGGCGTGATATATTATGCGGACCGTCAAGTGTGACCGACCATGGAAAACGCAAAGGAGCCGCGCATGCGCAGAGACCGGCTTGTTTCGGAGGTGCTGGGCCAGGAGGTGGCCCTGTCGCCAAGCGACCTGTTGAACGCCGACCTGAAGACCGTCATCATCGGCGGGTATGACAAGGCCGAGGTGGACGCCCTGCTCGACCGGACGGCGGACGCGCTCGAGCGCTCCATGAACGAGGCGCGCAGGCTGCGCCAGCAGACGGACGAGCTGCGCGAGCAGCTCCAGCAGTACCAGGAAATGGAGACCACCCTCCGCAACGCGCTGATCAGTTCCCAGAAAATCAGCGAGACCCTGGTGGGCAGCGCCCGCGCCCAGGCCGACGCGCTCGTTGAGGAGGCGCGCCTGGCCAAGGCGCGCGCCCGCTTCCAAATGGAGGAGCTCCCCGCCGCGCTGCGCGGTGAAATCCGCACGCTCAAGGCGGAACGGGACCGGCTCCGGGCGGATTTGACCGCCGTGCTCAAAACCCATGAATCCCTGCTCGCCGGACTGCCCCGCGCCGAGGAGGGCGAGGACGGGGGCGGTCAGACCGTTGAGCGGAGCCATTTTGTGTCCTTTGACGAGGATCATTCCCCCGCGCCGGAACCCCGTCGCGCGGCCGTCCCGCCGCCCGCCTCCGCGTCGCATGCGGTGGATTTCGGGGATGAAGACGACGGGGAGGAGTGAGCCATGCTGGCTGTGTTGTTTGTCACCCTGGGCATGCTGTCCCAGGCGGCGGATCCCGAATTCGACGCGTTTTTCAAGGATTACGCCGCCAAGCGGGACGGCATTGTCGCGCTGGAGGCGGGTTTTGAACAGCGCACTGTGCTTCCCGACGAGGAGCTGAAGACCACGGGGACCCTGCTCTACATCACCCCGCGCCGCATCATCTTTCGCACCGATGATCCGGAACGAACCACCCTGGTGGACGACCGGCACGGCTACGAGCATGATCCCGAAATCAGACAGCTCCAGATTTTCGACATTGAGGACAACCCCCAAGCGGACATATTCTTCCTCGGCTTTGACAGCGACACGGAGTCCCTGCGCAAGGCTTACGATGTGACACTGTTCACTTCCGCCGACGATCCCAGGGGTAAAAGGGGCATAAAAATCAAACCCCGGGCCGACTCCAAAGAGGAGGCCTATTTTCTGGAGGTCAACCTGTACCTCCGCGACGAGGATTACCTGCCCTACCGGATTCACATCCGCAACGACGAGGAGTCGCAGGTGTTCATTGAGGTGGGCACCATTGACAAGTCGGTGCGGCCCGATCCGCCCATGACCCAGCTTTTTGTCCCGGAGGACACCAAAATCGTGCAGAACGACCGGGTTGTGGAGACGGTGGGTCCGGGCGGAAAACGGATGCCCGACGCGCTGCTGCTGCCGCCCGAGCCGGAGAAACCGGCCCAGCCCGCCGCGGCGGAGATACTTCCCGCCCCTGCGGTGGCAACCAAGGCCGCCGTGGCGCCGGAGACTGCGGCCCCCGAAAAGGAGACAGCGGTCGAAACGCCCGCCGCCCCGGCTCCCAAGGCGGACAGCGAGCCGCCCAAGAAACCCAATCCAAAAAGCGTCGGCGGCAGGAAAACCTCCGGAACGGCGGGAAAGAACAACTGATGCCGCCCCGCATTGTGCTGGCATCGGCGTCGCCCAGGCGCCGCGCGCTGCTTGAGTCCCTCGGACTCGCCCTGGAAGTCGTGGTGAGCGACGCACCGGAGGTGGACGCGGGTTCCGTGCCCGCCGCCATCGTGGAGGCGAACGCCCGCGCAAAACGCGACGCGGTCATGGCGCGGCTTGACCGTCCGGCGGTGGTCATTGCGGCGGACACCCTGGTGTTTCTGGAGGAGCAGGTGCTTTCCAAGCCCGCCGATTTGGGCGAGGCCCGGGGCATGCTCCGCCGCCTTTCAGGCAACACCCACCAGGTGGTCACCGGACTGGCCGTGGCGGACACCGCCACCGGCAGGCGCGCGGAGGGAAGCGAAACCACCGATGTCACCTTCCGCCCCCTGCAGGACGCCGAAATAGAGCGTTTTGTGGGGATTGTCCGCCCCCTGGACCGCGCGGGCGCCTACACGGTGGACGGCCCCGGCAGCCTGCTTGTGGCGCGGTACGACGGGTGCTACCAGAATGTGCTGGGGCTGCCGATGGTGCGGCTGGACAAACTGCTGCGGCAGATTGGGGTGGAACTTTTCAGCCTGATGGACGGGGACCGCGCCAAGTTCCTTTGATTTGAGCCTTCCCGAAACCGGGGGTTACTCGTCCAGGTGCATGAGGTTGAAGGACATGACCGCCTCCGCAGCCACCGTGTCATCCACGAGCGCGGTGGCCTTCACCTTGTAGGCGTTCTGGTGGAAATGGGTCAGTTCGGCCTTGAGCACCAGTTGATCCCCGGGCACAACCGTGTTGCGGAACTTTGCCTTCTCAATGCCGGCGAAAAAGGCCAGTTGCCCGTTGGGCTCGCCGTTTTCGCCGAAAACCAGCACGGCGCTCACCTGGGCCAGGGCCTCGATGATCAGCACGCCCGGCATCACGGGCACATCCGGCCAGTGCCCCTGAAAAAAAGGCTCGTTGACCGTGACGTTCTTGATGCCGGTGACGCTTTGCATCGGCTCGAAGGAGAGGATCCTGTCCACCAACAGGAAGGGGTAGCGGTGGGGCAGGATTTTCATGATCTTGTTCACGTCCAGGGCGGGCTGCCTGCGCCTCGGCGTGACCACATAATCCTGCAGGGCGCGGCCGCCGTTGCCGTTCAGGTACACCTTCTTAATCTGCTTTGAAAAATTCACATTCTTCTCATGGCCGCATTTCGCGCCGATGATGTGGCCCTTGAGCGGCCTGCCGAGCAGGTAGGTGTCGCCGATGAGGTCGAGGATTTTGTGGCGGACAAACTCGTCCTGGAAGCGCAGCTCGTCGTTGAGAATGCTGTCGTCGCCGATGACCACCGCGCTCTCAAGGTCGCCGCCCTGGATCAGCCCCGCCTCCTGCAGCATTTTCACCTCGCGGAGGAAGCAGAAGGTCCGGGCCGGGGCTATTTCCCGCCGGAATATGTCTTCGGTGATGGTGAAGGAGGCGTACTGGGTGCCGATGGCCATGTGGTCGTAGGCGATGGTCATGGTCACCCGCAGCTCGTCCGCGGGGAGGATGCTCAGCGTCACGTCGTCCTTGCGGTAGTACACCGGATGGTCCACCGTGATGTACTGCTTTTCGCGGTCCTGCTCCGCCGTCCCCACCTTCAGAATCGCGTTGAGCGCGGGCAGCGCGCTGCCGTCGCCGTTCGGGATCTCGTCCGCGTCCACCTCCACAATCACGTTGTCAATGCCCATGCCCGCGAAGGCGGACATGGCGTGCTCGATGGTGTGAACCTTCGCGCCGTTGATGCCGATGGTCGTTCCCCGCGACACGTCTACCACGTTGTCCACCAGCGCGGGAATGACCGGACGGTCCTCCAGGTCGGTGCGGACGAAAACGATGCCGCTGTCGGGCGGGGCCGGCCTGAAAGTCACGGTGGTCAGGCTGCCCGTGTGGAGCCCGACCCCGGAATAGGATGTTTCTTCAGCTATGGTCCGTTGTTTCATCTTGTGATGCTTTTTCCAGTGCCTGGAGCTTCAATTCCAACTGGCGGACCCGCTTCAGCAGTTCGGGGAGCTGCTGGCGCGCCACCATGTTGCGCCGCTCCAGGCTGTGGGGCACGGCGGGGAAGCCGGAAACCACCTGTCCGGGGTCCACGGAGGCCGTGACCCCGCTCCGACCGCCAATGCTGGCCCCGTCGCCGATGGTAATGTGTCCCGCAATGCCCGCCGATGCGCCAATTCGCACATGATTGCCAATAACGGCGCTGCCCGCCACCCCGGCCGTGCCGGCAATGGCGCAATGCTCGCCGATCACAACATTGTGTCCTATCTGCACCAGATTGTCAATTTTAGTACCCCCTCCGATGCGGGTAACCCCGAATGTGGCCCGGTCAATGCAGGTGTTGCTGCCTATTTCCACATTGTCGCCGATTTCCACCGTGCCAACCTGGGGAATTTTCATCCATTCCCCGTTCATCGGAAAAAAGCCAAAACCGTCACTGCCGATACAGACGCCCGAATGAATAATGCAACCCCGGCCAATCCGCGTTTCTTCCCGAATGACCGCATTTGGATGAACCACCGTGTCGTCACCGACAACGCAGTTTGCACCAACATACACGCCGGGATAGAGGCGGACACGGCTGCCCAGCACAACCCCTTTTTCCACAACCACATGCGCGGAAATGGTCGTTCCCTCGCCGCACACCACGGAGGGGTCCACCTGGGCGTTTTCATGGATGCCGGGAGCGAGAATTTCCGCCTTTTCGCGGGCGAAAAGTGTCAATATCCGCAAAAAAGCCGCCTCGGGCTGCTCCACCAGAATAAGGGTGAGGGAGGGCGCATCCACCGGGGCCGGGACAAGCGCGGCGGACGCGCGCGTTTTTTCGAGCATGGGCAGGTATTTGGGGCTTCGCGCAAAGCACAAGTCGCCGGGTTCCGCCTCAAGGATGCCGTTCACCCCCGTGATGACGGCATCCGGGTTCCCCTGCACGGAGCCGCCCACCAACCGGGCTATTTCACCTGCGGACATGTTCATGGGATGTCTTCCGGGATGCTGGTTCCTGATGGAAAACCGGGCGCGATGCCGCAGTTGCCGCACGCGCCCGGATTGTTTGTGGCAAATAACCGCATCATTCTGCGATTAGCTGTTGAGGATTCCCAGGACCTTGGAGGTGATGTCGATGGTGGCGCTGTGGTAAACCACGCTGGCGCGGGGGCCGCCGGAGGAATTCAGCACGAGGTGGTAGCCCTCTTTCTCGCTCACGCCGGCGATGGCCTTCTGGATGTCGGCCACGACCTCCTTCAGCACCAGCTCCTCGTTGCCGTCAATCATCCGCTGGCGCTTTTCAAGCTCGCTGCGGTAGTTGATGATGTCCGACTCGATGGCGCTTTTCTTCTTGCTGCGCTCCTCGTCGGTCATGGTGTCCTTATTCGCGTCAAAATCCTTCTTGGCCGCCTCGATTTTTGTCTGCATCGCGTCAATTTCAACCTGCAGCTTGTCCACTTCCTTCTGGAGGGCGTCGTATTTCTCCTTGCGCTTGGTGTACTCCGTCATGAGGGTGGACATGTCCACCACGGCGATTTTGTAGCCCGCGCCGCCGGAGGCCGGGGCGGCGGCGGATGCCGGTTTCGCACTGTCGCCGGAGGGGGCGGCCTTCTCCGCGGCGGCGGTGCCGCCCGCCAAAAGGATGGCCGCGAGAACAAACACGGTGGACAAAACCAAAACGCCCGTCTTGCTGTGCATGTGAGACACGATGGTGTTCCTCTTTCTTGCTGATTTCAGCGGCATCGAATGCCCGTCAGGCGCCCGCCTGAATCAACCGGGACCGGTGGCCGCATGTTGCTTCATTTTCCGGCGGAAAGTATATCACGCGTTGCGGGGGCGCGCAAAACGCCCCCGGCGGTTTTCCGCCAATTCCGACCCTGTGAAAAAAACGCGGCGGCGGAACTGAAACCGTGTCCGCCGCCGCGCGGCATTGTGTTCTTGAAGGTTAGAAACGGAACCCGGTGGCCAGGTGGAGCCGGCCGCTGCTGCTCTGATCGTTGTCGGGGTTGAGCGGGTAGCCGTAGTCCACGCGGATCGGGCCGAGCATGGGCACGTTGAAGCCCAGGCCGAGCCCGGCGCTGTACCGGAAGTCGCCGAAATCGAAGTCCCCGGCATCCGCCCACACGCCGCCGGAGTCCACAAAGGCGTAGAGCCGCAGCGCGTCGGTCACCTTGTATTTCGCCTCAAGGTTCGTGATGACGCGCAGGTTGCCGCCCACGGCAAAAGTGTCGCCCCAGAACCAGTATTCATGCTCCTTCGGGCCGATGTCGCGGTTGCGGTAGCCGCGCACCGTCGTGGTGCCGCCCGCATAGAACCGATCCTGCAGGGGCACATAGTCGGAACTGCCGTACTCCGTCATGATCCCGTGGCGCGAGCGCAGGGAGAGCACCCACTTTTCGGCGGCGCCCAGCGGCTTGTACCACGTGGAGTCGTGCTCCAGCTTGATGAACTCATGGTCGCCGCCCAGGCCGGCCACCTCGACGGCCCCGATATGCACCGAACCCCGCGACGGATCGTGGCGGAGGTCCAGGGTGTTCCGCTCAATGGACCAGCGGTTGCTGATGGTGGTGGAGTCACCCTCCTGCCGCCGTATTTCCTTGCTCGCAAAGAAGGGCAGGTCGCTCAGTTCGGTTTCCTGGTAACGCCACGCGCTCTGGACGAACACGTAGGGGGAGAGGGTCTTGCCCAGGCGCAGCCCGCCGCCGGTGGCGGATTCCTCGTAGTTCGCCCCGCCCCTCACCTCGTAGGTTTCATCAAACACGTCGAATCCGAAGGAAAGGGGATAGCCGAGGAATTCCGGCTCGGTGAAGCTGAGGCCGTACTCGTCCCGGCGTTCGCCCGTGTTGACCCGCAGCTTGAGCTGCTGGCCGCCGCCGGAGAAGGTGGGCCAGTTGGTCGCGTCGAAGTTGTTCAGGCGCAGCTCGGAGTAGACGCCCATGCCGTCCTCCGTGCTGTAGCCGCCGCCAAAGTTGAAGGTGCCGGTCTTGCCCTCCTCAACGTCCACGTTCAGGTCGGTGAAGAGGTCGTTGGTGGAGTCGTCCGTCTCGTCGAGGGTCACCCGGACGGTTTCAAAGAAGCGCGTGTTCTCGATGCGCCGTTTGCTTTCATCCACCGCCGTGCCGTCGTAGCGTTCGCCGGGAATCAGCAGCATCTGGCGGCGCACAATCTCGTCCTTGGTGACGTTGTTGCCGGTGATGCGGATTTCGCGCACATATTTCAGGTCGCCCTCGGCCACGTTGTACACGACGCGCGTGGTCTTTTTGTCGCGGTCCAGGGTCACCTGCGGGGTGACGTTGGCGTCCACATACCCGCTGTCCTGGTACTGTTTCTGCACCTGCTGCACGTCCTTGGCCACCTGGCCCTTGTTGTGCACGTCGCCGGGCTTGACCTTCACCGTGTCCATCACCTCGTCGTCGTCGAAAACGTTGTTTTCGGCCACGTCAAGGTTTTCCATCTTGTATTCCGCGCCCTCTTCGACGTAAATCGTCACGTTCATGCCCTTGCCGTCGTCGGTGTAGACAAGGTCGGTCTTGGGAATCTGCGCCTCAAGGCGGCCCTTGTTGCCGTACTCGTCCAGCAGCGTGGTCAAATCCGCCTCGAATTTCTCCTCCTCATACTTGCCGCCGAAGAACCACCACGCCTTTTTGGTTTTCATGGTCTTGCGCAGCTTGTGGTCGGTGAGCGCGTCGTTGCCCTCGAAGGTGATGCTGCGGATTTTCGCCTTGCGCCCCTCGTTGATGGTGTAGACCAGGCGCACGCGGGCCGTCCCGATGTTCTCCGCCACCGCGTCCACCGTGGTGTTCGCGAAGCCCTTGCCCTCGTACAGTTTCAGCACCGCCTTGCGCTCGTCGTCGTAGGCCTCGGCGACAAAGGAGTCGCCC
The DNA here is from genome assembly GCA_041859375.1 of Candidatus Hydrogenedentales bacterium. Lineage (GTDB taxonomy): Bacteria > Hydrogenedentota > Hydrogenedentia > Hydrogenedentales > CAITNO01 > JBHEKP01. The sequence continues at coordinate 32,805 of JBHEKP010000271.1, forward strand.
TCGCGCATGGTGAGGGCGCCGCGGATGTTGCGGTCCTTGATCTTTTTGTTGCCGATGATGCGGACCTCCTCGATGACCCGCTTCTCCGTCACGACGAAGGTGACGTTGAGCTTGCCGCCCTCCTCGCCCGCCGCGGCGTTCACTGTGTCGAAGAAGTTCAGCTCGTACAGGCGGCGCACGTCGCGCGAAACGACGTTCGGGTCGTAGGCCGTTCCCGGCTGCGACTCCACCTTGGAGCGGACCACCTGGTCGCTGACCCGTTCCAGCCCCTGGAACCGGATCTCGTCAATGTTCCGCCCGGTGTAATCCTGGGCGGCGGCGCCCAGGGCAACCCAGCACAGTGCGATGGCAAGAGTGATTAGTCTGGTTTTCAACGGGTGACACCTTCCGCAGCCGTAGCAACCGATTCGAACACCAGGCGGTCGCCGATGTCCGACGGCCGCACAATTAAAGTAGTGTCTTCCATCAGGCCCCCCCGGAGCAACATTTCAGCCAGGGGATCCTCAACATACTGCTGCACGGCGCGCCGCAACGGCCGCGCGCCGTACTCCTCATTGCTGCCCACGCGGACCAAAAAGTCCCGCGCTTCCTCGGACAGGACCAGATGAATGTTCTGTTCCACCACCCGATCTATCACTTCCCCGGCCTGAATGTCAACAATCCGGAGCAGTTCCTCGCGCCGGAGCGTGTGGAAAACGAGGGTTTCGTCAATGCGGTTCAGGAATTCCGGGTTGAACACCTTCCGGGCCTCCTCAAGCACCCGGTCCTTCATCCGCATGTACACCCCGTCCTCCTCGTCCTTGTGGAAGCCCAGGGTGGCGCTCCGGCCGATGCGCCGCGCGCCCGCGTTGGAGGTCATCATGACCACCGTGTTGCGGAAGTCCACCTTCCGCCCGGTGGAGTCGGTCATGTGGCCCTCCTCCAGAATCTGGAGCAGCGCGTTGAACACGTCCGGATGGGCCTTTTCAATCTCGTCGAAAAGCACCACCGAATAGGGGCGCCGGCGCACCTGCTCGGTGAGCTGGCCGCCCTGGTCGTAGCCAATGTAGCCGGGGGGGGCGCCCATGAGGCGGGAAACGGCGAACTTTTCCATGTATTCGGACATGTCCACCGTGACGAGCGCCTCCTGGTTGCCAAAGAGGAACTCCGCCAGCGCCTTGGCCAGCAGGGTTTTGCCCACGCCCGTGGGCCCCAGCAGCAGGAACGAGCCCACCGGCCGGTTGCGGTTTCGCAGGCCCGACCGGGACCGCTGGATGGCGCGGGTGATGGCGTCAATCGCCTCCTCCTGGCCCACCACGGTCTTGTGCAGCTCCTCGCGCATCCGGAGCAGCCGCGACGACTCCTTCTCCTCCAGCTTGGTCAGCGGAACGCCCGTCCACTTTGACACGATGTGGGCGATGTCCTCGGCGCTGACCACCGTCTCGGCGGAGTCCCGTTTGCGCTCCCATTCGCGCTTTGCCTCCTCCAGGCGGGTGATGAGGGTCCGCTCCCGGTCGCGCAGCGCCGCCGCCTTTTCGTATTCCTGGCTGCGGATGGCGGCCTCCTTCTCCTTGGTGGCGTCCTCGATGTCGTGCTCAAGCTGCTTGAGCGACGCGGGGCGCGTGGTGATTTGGAGCCGCGCGCGGGCGCCCGCCTCGTCGATCACGTCCACCGCCTTGTCCGGCAGGAAGCGGTCGGTGATGTACTGGTTCGACAGTTTCGCCGCCGCGATGATGGCCTCGTCGGAGAACTTCACCCGGTGGTGCGCCTCGTACTTGTCGCGCAGTCCCATGATGATTTCTATGGTCTGCTCCACCGTGGGGGCGTTCACCAGGATAATCTGGAAGCGGCGCGCCAGCGCGGCGTCCTTTTCGATGTGCTTGCGGTACTCGTCCATGGTGGTGGCGCCGATGCACTGCAGCTCGCCCCGCGCCAGGGAGGGCTTGAGCATGTTTGCCGCGTCCACCGCGCCCTCCGCCGCACCCGCGCCCACAATGGTGTGCAGCTCGTCGATGAACAGGATGATGTTGTCGGCGCGCCGGATTTCCTTCATCACCGACTTGAGCCGCTCCTCGAACTGGCCGCGGTATTTCGTGCCCGCCACCACCCCGGCGAGATCCAGGGTGAGCACGCGGCGGTTCAGCAGCAAATCGGGCACGTCGCCGTTGATGATGGCCTGGGCCAGCCCCTCGACGATGGCCGTCTTGCCGACGCCCGCCTCGCCGATGAGCACGGGGTTGTTTTTGGTGCGGCGGCTGAGCACCTGGATGAGGCGCTCAATCTCGGACTCGCGCCCGATGACGGGGTCCAGCTTGTTTTCGCGGGCGAGCTGGGTCAAGTCCCTGCCAAACGCGTCCAGCGCCGGGGTTTGGGACTTGCGGCCCGCCTGCGCCTCGCCGCCCGGGCCGGGGCGGCCCTGGTCGCCGAGCAGCCGGAGCACCTCCGCCTGCGCCTTGTTCAGGTCAATCTTCATGTCCTGCTGGAGCACCTTGGCGGCGATACCCTCGCCCTCCTTAAGCAGGCCCAGCAGGATGTGCTCCGTGCCGATGTAATTGTGGTTCAGCCGCCGCGCCTCGTCCACCGCCAGCTCCAGCACCTTTTTCGCGCGCGGGGTGAAGGTGATTTCGTCGCTGGAGGTGGAGGAGCTGCCCGGCTGCACCTGCTGCTCAATTTCAGCGGCAAGCGTGTCCACCTCGATGCCCATGCCCTCCAGGGCGCGCGCCGCGATGCCCTCCGGCTCGCGGCACAGGCCGAGAAGAATGTGCTCCGTGCGCACATAGTCGCTGCCCAGGCGCACCGCCTCCTCGCGCGCCGCGCTCACGACATGTTTTGCCCGTTCTGTAAACCGTTCCCACATGTGAAAAACCCGCCTTTCGCGCGCGGTTGTGCGCGCAGGGGTTGCGGCGGCCCGCCGGATTTGCGCCCGGTGCGGCCCGCCTGGTGAAAAGAATACCCAAACAGGGGCTTCCGCGACAAGCCCCGGACCCGGACGGCGCTCAGCCCAGCGCCTCCCGCAGCAGCGCCGCCCGCGCCGCCGAAAGGGATTCCGGCTCGGTTCCCGCCTCCCGCAGCAGCGAAAGGTGCGCTCCCTGGCATGCCAGCAACAGTCCGGTCAGTTGCCGCGGGGCCGGACCGTCCAAAATGCCCAGCGCGGCGCCCAGTCTGACTTGTGACAACAAATCAGCGGCCTCGCAAAATCCCAGCAGCCGCGCGCCGCGGGCGAGGGACAGCGCCCGGTAAACCCGGTCCTCCAACGTCAACGCACCCCGCCTGTGCAGCGCCATCCGCGCCTGATGCTCCTCCTGAACCAGTTCTGCCGCCCCGTGCGCCACCCGGAAAACGATTTCGTCCTCTGTCACGCCCAGGGATTCCTGGTTCACCAGCAGATAGAGATCCCCCACCGTTTGGCGGGCGCCGGCGCAGACGCCGCCCTCCAGATCCGTCAGCAGGCACTGCTGTGAGACCGGTTCCCAGCCCGGATCCGGCGCATCGGCCCTTGAAAACGCCCGTCCCTGGGGCGGACCGGGCATGGGGGCCGTCTGGTCGCCGGGCAGCAGGCCGAAAAGGTCCAAACCAAACTGGCGCACAGACTGGGACTTGTCCTCCAGCCCGCCGCCGGCGCCCAGCGCGGGCAGGTGCAGCAGCACCCCGGCGCGCAGCCCCGTGCCCACCATGCCCAGCCGGGAGGTGAGAAAGCCGAGCCGCCCGTCGAAGGCGAAATCAAGCAGCCCCGAGAGGCTGTCATCGTGCCGGTTGACCCCCTGCCATGCCTCCCGCGGAAACATGCCGCCCAGCAACTGGCGGAAAACCACATGGTCCGCGCCGTTGACCATGACGGAAAAAGACTGGTCTTCGGAGACGTAGATTCCCCGGCTTCCGTGGGCGTGGAGCAGTTCGCGGGAGGCAAGACGCCGTTCCCCGAGAAACTGCCAGAAGAGGCTGTTCAGCTCCCCGCCGGAGAAATAACGGCCCGCGCCGAAAAGGTTTATCCGCTCCATTGCATCAAGCACCCGCCCCTCCACCGCGCGCCGCTCGTCGTCGCTGCACTGGGAGGGGAAGGCGAAGTCGGACAGGTTCCGGGAAAGGGTGCACTGGGAGGCCACCGCTATCCATTCTTCCGGAGGGGTTTGTTCCACCCAGAAGGGTGTTCCAAGGGAGAGCAAATCGTGGGGCACGGTTCAGTCCCTTCCCGCTTCGGAAAGGTGAAGCCCGGTTTCGAGGCGTTTTATCTCGTCCCGGAGGTTGGCCGCCTGCTCGTAGTCCTCCACCTGGAGCACACTGCGCAGGAGCACCCGCTTTTTCTGGAGATCCGCCCGGAGCCGGGCGCGGGCGTCGTCCGTCCGCCGCGCCTTTCCCTGGTGTTTCGGGGATCGGTGCAGTCCCTCCAGTATGGACTCCACCTCCTCGCCGAAATGGCTGTAGCAGTCCGCGCACCCCACGCGTGCCGTCTCCAGGATGCGGTCCAGGGGCATGCCGCAGGTGGGGCAGGCGCGGCGGGCGCGCTTGCCGAAGCGCACGGAATCGGTGTCCTTTCCCCGGCGCAGGCCGGGCTTGGGCACGTCCAAATTGAACGCGGCCGCGGCGTTTTCCTGGTATCCGGCCAGGCAGGAAGGGCACAGGAACTGGTGCACCGCCTGGCCGTCCACCACCTCGGTGTAACGCACCGAGGCGGGGTTTTTATGGCATTTTTGGCACAACATGCAAATCACCTCAAAGGAAAGTATACCACCGGGGCCGGGGCGGATACTCCTCAGCAGAACTGCTCCAGATGCCATGCGCCCCGCGCAAAGCCCTCCTCGCGGGTTTGGGCGGAATCCTCATGCTCGATGCTGAGGACGCCGTCGTAGCCGTTTGCCCGCAGATGGCTTGCAAACTCGCCCCAGTGGATTTGGCCGAAACCGGGAATCACATAGCGCCACCATCCCTTTCCGTAGACGCCGGTCCGGGCGCGTTTTGCCCGGTCAATCAGCACGTCCTTGGCGTGGGTGTGGAAAATCCGGTCCTTGTGCAGGCTGACGGGGAGCAGGTGGTCGCATTCCTGGTGCACCAGGTGCGAGGGGTCGTAGTTCAGGCCGAAATTGCCGTCCGGCACGGCCTTGAACATCTCCTCAAAGGTGTCCAGCCCCTGCAGGCAGGTCTCAAACCAGTTTTCCAGCGCGATGTTGATCTTTTTCTTCCGCGCGTGGGCCAGTATGGGCCTGAACGCGCCCGGAATCACCTTCCGGATGGTTTCCATCTTGTCCATGCCCGGCGCGGCGAAACCCGCCAGCATGCACACCGTGCCCACGCCCAGCAGGGACGCGGCGTCAACCACCTTCAGCGCGGCCGCCTGCGTGGCGGCGCATTTTTTGGGGTTGGTCAGGTCGCAGGTGTAGAAGGCCAGCGCGCTGATGCGGAGCAGCCGCTCGTCCAGGCCCTGCTGAATTTCCCTGGCCCGTTGACGGTTCAGTTTCGCCGCGTCCACATGTTTGCTTCCGGGGTGCGCCGGTATTTCAAGGCAGGCCACCGAGGTGGACTCCGCGAAATCCATCACCTCCTCCAGGGTCTTGTCCAAAAAAGGCGTTGTCAGCATGCCGACTTCCATGAGAATGCTCCTTGCTTGTGCGGTTAATGCGGCCGGGGGGCCGCTCACATCATCATCACCACTTTCATCACGCCGGGGTCTCCGGCGCGGTTCATCGCGCGCACCCCGTCCCGCAAATCATACGATTCCGAGATCATCGGGCGCACCTCGACAGTGCCCATGGACAACGCCTCCAGTGCCGGACGGAAGGGGCCGCACCGGGAGCCGAGCAGCCGCACCTCGTTGATCACCGGCCCGGCAAGGTTCAGCGCGGTGTCGCCGGCAATGGTGGTTTTCAGCACCACCGTGCCCTCGGGCCGCACCAGTTCGAGCGCCCGCGCCAGCCCTTCGGGCCGTCCTGTCGCCTCCACCACCAAATCGGCGCCGCCCTCGACGGTGTCCCCCTCGCCGGCGGCGGCAATGCCGAGATTTTTCAGGAGGTCCAGCTTCCACGCGTGCCGTCCCACGCACACCAGGTTTTTTGTGGTCAGCGACAACGCCTGTGCGGCAAGCTGGCCCAGTTTTCCGTCGCCCAGCACCACCACGCGGTCGGCGGCGGTCAGCGCGACCTGTTCCGTGATGCGGAAGGCCGCCGCCAGCGGTTCGGTGAACACCGCCACGTCGTCCCGGATCGAATTGGGCACCAGGTGCAGGTTTTCCTCGGGCAGGGCCAGATATTCCGCGAAGGCGCCCGCGCGGCCCGAAATGCCCAGCACGGTGCGCCGTTCGCAGTGGTGGGGCATTTCCATGCGGCACCACCGGCACTCGTGGCAGACGCAGTTGATTTCGCCCACCACCCGCCTGCCTGTCAGGTAGGGATTGGACGCCTGCTCCACCGTGCCGGTGAACTCGTGTCCAAGGATGCCGGAAAAGCCCATGTATCCCCGCCGGATCTCAAGATCGGTGTTGCATATGCCCGCCGCCAGCACCTTTACCAGCGCCTCGCCGGGCGCGGGCACAGGCATGGGAACCTCCGCCACGCGCAACTCCCCGTCAAAAACAAGCGCCCGCATTTCTTCTCCTTGACCGGGGCCGCTACCAGCGAGGTTCCAGGGGATCATCCATCTCCCGTTGAAGGGCGGCCAGCCGTTTTTTCAGTTTTTCCAGGGTGTCTCCATGGGCCGGATCATCCGCAAGGTTTTTCGTTTCAAGCGGATCCGCGCCCAGGTCGTACAAAAGCACCCCGTCTGTCTTTGGATAATAAACCAGTTTGAACCCGTCGGCAACCACCATGCGCTGCAAATTCATGTAGGCCCCGTAAATGGAGTCCCTGCCCGGTGTGCCGCCGCCCCCCGCATGGGGCGGAAGACTGTGAAATTCCACCGCTGGATCCGGGGAGATCCCGGCCAGTTCCAGCGCCGTGGCCATCATGTCCTGCATGTACACCGGCGTGTCGATCCTGATTCCCGCGCCAAAACCCGGCCCGGCGGCAATCAGGGGAACGCGCATGCTGTGTTCGTGCATGTTTTGCTTGCCGAACAGTCCGTGGTGCCCGCAGGCGAGCCCGTTGTCGGAGGCGAAGAAGACCACGGTGTTTTCCGCGCGCCCCGATGCCTCAAGAGCGTGGAGCACCCGTCCAATTTGCGCGTCCAGATGGGTGATAATGGCGTAGTATTCGCCGCGCTGGACCTTTACGGCCCTTTCCGTCCGTGGGAAGGGGGCGAGCTTCTCGTCGCGCAGACCGGGACCGCAGCCAATGGCCTCCTTGTCCGGGTATTCGGGCCGAAAGTCCGCCGGCACGGCGACCTTTTCCGGTGGATACAGGTCCTGGTATTCCTTTGGGGCCTGCCGGGGATCATGGGGGGCGTTGAATGCCAGGTACATGAAAAACGGTTTTTCCCCTTCCCGCGCCTCTTCCAGAAAATGGATGCCGTCGTCCGCCGTCACCTCGCTCCAATGGCGGCCGCCCTCCCAGTAGCCGCCGTTTGCGGTGTCCCAGGGTTTCCAGGTGTCCTCCTGATCATCGCGGGGCCTGTCGTAACCTGCGGGCGTGTCCTTTGGCATGCCCCCCCGCACATGCGCCGTCTGTTGAAATGCCTGTTCCACCGGCGCAGACACGTGCCACTTCCCGGCCATGAAGGTCTCATATCCCGCCGCCGCCATTCGTTGCGGCCACAACCGCCCCCCTTCGCACTCCTTTTTTAGGCGTCCCTCCAGTTTTTGCGCCCGCCACAGGTAGGCTCCCGTCATCAGCATCGTGCGGCTTGCCACGCAAACCGCCCCGTGCCATCCCCCCATGTTGTACGCATGGGTAAACACTGTTCCCCGCGCCGCCAGCCGGTCAAGATTGGGGGTTTGAACCTCGCTGTTGCCCAGGGCATGCACCGCCTCATGGGAAAGATCATCGGCAAGGATCACCAGGACATTGG
>JBHEKP010000292.1:0-3364 GCA_041859375.1 Candidatus Hydrogenedentales bacterium
CCCGGCGGGTAATGACGCCGCCACGGGGGAGACGGCGGAGACGGCCCTGGCCACGCTGGCGGGCGCGCGGGACAGGATCCGCCAACTGCGCGCCGAAGGCAAAATCACCCTGCCGGTGGAGGTGGTGCTCCACGGGGGCACCTATCCCGTCACGGAGCCGGTGGTCTTCGGGCCGGAGGATTCGGGCACGGCGGAGCTGCCCGTCACCTACCGCGCCGTTCCCGGCGAGACGCCGGTGATCGACGGCGGCCGGCGCATCACCAACTGGACCGTGGAGAACGGGCGCTGGGTGGCGGACCTGCCGGAGGTGCGGGAGGGCAAGCTCGACTTTGGCGCGCTCTGGGTGAACGGGGAGCGGCGCACCCCCGCGCGCACGCCCAATTCGGCCCACCCCGCCGGGGACTACCCGGAGGACGACGACTTCTTCTACATGGACGGCGCGGTGATGGTGGACGACGGCAAGGGCGGGCAGGCCAAAAGCGCCCAGGTCCTCAAATACCGCGAGGGCGACATACAACCCTGGGAGGGGCTGGGCGACGCGGTGTTTGTCGTGTTCCACTCCTGGGAAACGTCCCTGCACCGGGTGAAGCAGTGTGACCCCGCGAACCGCACCGTGGAATTCACCGGCGCCGCGCCGTGGGCTTTTTCCTACTGGCGGCCCGACCAGTGGTACTTCATCGAAAACCTCTACGAGGGACTGGACCAGCCGGGTGAATGGTGCCTCCGCAGGGGCGAGGGAAAGCTGTACTACCTGCCCATGCCCGGCGAAACCTTGGAAAACGCCACGGCGATCATTCCCGTGGCGCGGCAGTTCCTGGTGCTGGCGGGCAGGCCTGAAGAAGAGAAGTTTGTTGACTATCTGAACTTCCAGGGGGTGCGCTTCGAGCATTCGGAGCATCCCATCGGCCCCAAGGGCCATGCGGACTCGCAGGCGGAATCCAGCGTGCCCGGCGCGGTGGAATGCACCGGCGCGCGCAACTGCCGCTTTGAGGACTGCTTCATCGGCCATGCGGGCACCTACGGCCTCTGGCTGAAAAAGGGCTGCCGGGACAACGTGGTGGCCCGTTGCGAGATCACCGACCTGGGCGCGGGCGGCGTGCGCGTCGGCGAGACGGGCTCCCCCGCCGCGCCCGCGCTGGCGGTGGAGAACAACACCCTGGACAACTGCTTTCTCCACGACGGCGGCCGCATCTTCCGGGGCGCGGTGGGCGTGTGGCTGGGGCGCACCTCCTACAACCGCGTCAGCCACAACGAGATTTGCGACTTCCGCTACACCGGCGTGTCCGTGGGCTGGAGCTGGGGCTACGACGCCAGTTCTGCCAACCACAACCGCATCGAGTTCAACCATATCCACGACGTGGGCAAGGGCCAGTTGAGTGACATGGGCGGCATTTACACCCTCGGCATATCGCCCGGCACCGTCCTCGCCAACAACTACATCCACGACATTGCCTCAAACCCGAAGGTGTCGGGCGGCTGGGGCCTCTACACCGACGAGGGCAGCACCGACATCCTCCTCACCAACAACGTGGTCATCAACACCCGCACCGGCGGTTTCCACCAGCACTACGGCCGGGACAACCGGGTGGTGAACAACATCTTCGCCTTCTCCCACACCGACCAGATAGTGCGTTCGCGCGAGGAGGAGCACCTTTCCTTCTTCTTTGAGCGGAACATTGTGGTCTACAACAACGGCCGGCTGCTGGGAAGCAACTGGGGCAACGGCCGCTTTGTGGCGGAGCGGAACGTGTACTGGGACACCACGGGCGACACCGCCGACTTCAAGGGCAAAACCCTTGGGGAATGGCAGGCGGCGGGGTATGATCGCCTGTCCGTCAACGCCGATCCGCTGTTTGAGGATTTGGACAACCGCGACTTCCGCCTGAAGGCGGGAACGCCCGCGCTTGCGCTTGGTTTCCAGCCCATTGACGTGTCCCAAGCCGGACTCTACGGCGACCCGGAATGGACCGCGAAGGCAAAACAGGTGCAACGGCCCGCCGCGCCCATGCCGGAGCCGCCCTCCCCGGTCAGGGTCTCCCTAAATTTTGAGCAGGCCCCCCTCGGCACCGCGCCCGACGGGGGGCAGATTATCGGCGAGGAGGGGGACGCCCTCATCCGCATCGCGGAAACGGGCACACCCGACGGAAAGCAGGCACTGCGTATTACCGACGCCGCCGGTCTTGCCAAGGCCTTTAATCCCCACTGGATTCTGTTCCCGGGCATGCGGAGCGGCACCGCCTCGGCGCGGTTTTTGGTGCGCCTTTCGGAGGGGGCGCAGTTTTACCATGAGTGGCGCGACGGGCACAGTCCCTACCGGGTCGGCCCCCATGTCTATTTCCAGCCCGGCGGCAAAATCGTTTCCGCCGCGCGAGAGGTGGGGGAGTGGAAGCCGGGGGAGTGGATGGAGGTGCTGCTGTCCTGTCCGCTGGGGCGCGGCGCGGCGGGAACGTATTCGCTGACACTGCTGCGGGACGGCGCGCCCTTCGTCCAGGAAACGGCGCTGCCCTGCAATCCGGACTTCAGGACACTGGACTGGTTCGGCTTCGTGCCCGACGGCAACGCCCCGGCGGAAATATGGCTGGACGCGCTGGAACTCCGCAGGGAACGCGAACAGGCGCCGTGAGGCGTGCGGAACCCCTTATTTTCCCGAAAGTTCCCGCATCATCTCCCTGAAATCGTTGATGTGGCGCAGTTCAAAGGCGATGAGTTCATAGGTGGACCAGACGCACATGAACGTGTAGGCCAGAATCACCGCCGCCATGAGAAGCTTTACGGCAAAGCCCATGCGCTTTGACTTCCACACCAGGAACAGCGCGAAGGGGCCGAGCACCGCAAAGGCCAGCACCAGTATCCACACGGGATGAAAATACCACCCGTCACCGCCCCCCTGGCGTGCACCGCAGCGGGGGCAGTACTCGGCGTCCGCATCAACGGGCCGGAAGCATTTCGGGCAGCCCTTCTTCGGCGCGGGTGGCGGCGGAGGCGGCGGGCCGGGGGGGGCGGCGGCGGGCACACAGACCCGTGTTTCCCCCGGTTCCTCACTGTTTTCCATGGTCAGTCTCCTGGGTTGGCGCGGACGATGGTGCCCCGCCGGAAGTCACATTCTATCACGCCGCCCAAGCCTGCGGAGATGACAAGCCCGGCGGGCAAATATTTGCGCCGATCAGACACATTTTCCAATCCGTCGCCGAATGAAGCAATATGGGCGCAATCGCTATAATAAAGGCGGTGAAACGGGACGGTGATGCGGTTTGGTTGGACAATAATGAAGGGAAAACGTGATGGCGAAGATCAGGGTATTGAACACAGAAATAGCGGTCCACACCCAAAACGAGGAGGATTATATATGCCTCACGGACATTGC
>JBHEKP010000326.1:0-10328 GCA_041859375.1 Candidatus Hydrogenedentales bacterium
GAAAAAATCCAATACATAGCAAAAAAATTAACAGTAATAGGCTATCAGCCTCAAGAAATAAATAAATTCGCGAAGAAATATTCCCGCAACATACCGCAACAACCGCAACAATATATGCTTCACTAATTGACACAAACATCACTATCAAGCAGTGTCTAATAGCTTTTAGCATAAAATACCTTTCGTTAATTTATACCAATCACAACAATCTAATGCTGATACTGCCAGTCCACCATAAAGACCACCATTACTCCTCACACCACCAAGTTGAACTTGGTGGCGGCTTTTGCGTTGAAGTTGCATTTCATCATGCCGTTTTCATCCTATACACCATTCTGCATAAAAATATTTCTATGTAAAATTTTTATACAACACCTTCACTCAGCGTAACTGGGTGGCAAGGGTATTTAATATTCTAGAATTCTCTTAAAAACGACAACATATAATGCACTAATGGCATAAATCACAAAAAAAAGCATAGGTGGCAGCATATCTGACCCAAAAAAATTATTTAATCCTAACAAGCCCAATAAAGCTAAAAACAACAAAAAAAATCCATTTGATAAAAAAATATATATTGCTACAGAAAAAACATACAATCCAGCGCATTTCAATCGGATTAAAAAATAGAACTGTTTTAAAAAACAAAAATAACAAAATAAAAAACATATATAAAATAAATAGTATAATAACAATAAAATAATCACCTTGCTTTCGCTTTTAATTAATTCCGTTGATCTGTAAATAACTATTAAGTTAAACCAAAAATCCAATCCCACATACATAAATACACATATAATTGCCTTTTGAAATTTATTTATATTTAAACAAAGATTGTTTATTATATTATTACAATCCATACATATACAACCCGTCAGGTATGTGAGATCTTTGCTTTTGCATTGAAGTTACACTTCATTATGCCGTTTTCATCCTTTACTCCATTCTCTATAAAGAACCTCGAAGACAAAACTGTCATCCGGTACAACTGGACGACAAAAAGGACATTAATCACTTAGTTTTTCAACTTTGACTGGATACGAATATATCCAAACAAAAGTGTGGTTGTTGCCGCAATAAACGACCACTCAATCGGTGCGTCCATAAAATAAAGTAAAAGCCCTGTATAAAATGAATTACTTATATATTGTGTTTCCGGATATGCTTTTTTAAAACTATAGCTATCTGCATTTTGCATAGCATACCCTGCGTCCGGGTGACAGCCGCCCCCAGGCGTCGAAGGTCCACGATTTAGGTGTGCCGTGTTCAGCGTCAAGCGTGTCTTCCTCCTATGGACATAATTAAATTCACCTTGTCAATTGGTGCTCCGTTTGATGGCGTCTTTAGCCATCCAAGAGATATCCTCATCATTTTCCATGGTAAGTATTTTTAAGGCGGATAGTCCTTTTATTCCCAATTTTGCCAAAGCGCGCGCACAGGTGTGGTCCAGTGGCATCTGTTTCGCCTTAACCCCCTCGACCAATGCCATGATTATTGCATCCGATACCGGCGGACCAATGGCCCCTATTGCCTCAACCGCATAGCGAGCCCACCGTTCACCGAAATCTTTTTTATCAAGCACAATTACTTCAAGCACCGGCAAAGCTTCCCGTGCATCCGGGCCATACATTGCAATAATATTTAATGCAAGTTTACGAATTCCATGATCATAATTTTTATTTGTTACCACATTCAGTATAACTTTTGGAAATGACTTTGGTAAAATATCTTTGTTTCTTGTTAATGCAAACAGCAAACTAAACAACTCACTTTCTTCAATATCGTGACGATCTATATTTTGGCTTATAGATTGACGAATTTCTTCCAAGAGCTCTTCTTCGATTTTTTTATTAATACACGCATGGTAACCCAATTGGCGATCATTTATATTATCAGAATTTATTAATTTGATAATTTCAATTGATGTGTATTGTTTTGGCGAAATTTTAACAACGACAAAAAATGAAAAAATAGACACCGTGCAAACGAATAAAAGCGTTGTAAACATCATATATTTTGTTATTTCTGATTTTTGCATAATTTCCGCAATTCCTCGAAGACAAAACCATCATCCGGCACAACCGGACGATAAGAAGTAACAACCCCGTCATCCAGTGAATCTGATAGACGAGGAGGCACACTAGGCACTGACTGCGTCCACCACCTTGGTGATACTGTCCACACCATTATAGGTTTATACTGTATTCAATATCAGCAAATTCAAATTTTTGCATTTCTTTCCCTTCACAACCACACTCAAAATCCCTATTATTAGCTACAGAAAGAATGACATATTTATTATCACTGAAAATATGTATGGGACTCGCCCATCCTGAACCATAATCACAATTCCAAAGTAATTTTCCAGATCGACTAAAACAGACTCCCAAAACACCATCCGCACATAATTTTGTATTATTGTTATTCATACAATCTATAATTTCACATTCTCCGGTTGTAGTAAATGCCGCGATAACATTTCCTTTTTTATCCACATTAACTGCATATCCAAGATCGCCTAATGAATAATAGCTGACTCCAGTTTTAACAATATTGATCCAAACTACTTTTTCATCATTACCCAAACATCCAACGAAAAAACACAACTCATCTATTGCGGTTTTGTAAAGCGTTTGCATATCGCACAAAAGCGTCCCACAAAAACTTCCAAAAATTATATTTGAATTCGAACTAGTTATTTTATTACACTGCAAGTACTTATGATCTGTTTTGTCTAACTTCAAAAGCGATTCATCGCATTCAGGGTATACATTTAAATTTATTTTATGAGCATATATATTACAACAAATAGCTTTTGGTGAATTGCATGCGTTTTTTGTGCACGCAGAAATACCCAGTAAAGTTATACATGCAAGCAACATAATTCGCATAAATGTTCCTATCGTCACCAAGTTGAACTTGGTGACGGCCTTTACATTGAAGTTGCACTTCACCATGCCGTTTTCATAATTTATGTCATCTTGCATAAAAAACCGACGGAAGCCTTCCAATGTTAGAAAAAGCCACTTGAACATTTCTCTTCGCGTTGCTGATGGTGCTCCCGGACACCATGCACAACACCACTTATGATCCCGTTTTATCAGAAGCGCCTTGGTTTGTCAAGACACAATATGCCTGCGCGGGGTGCGTAGTAACGGGATACTGCCTGTCCGGTATGGAGAGTGCGGTGGCTGAGCGTAGCGGCGACACCGCTTTGGCTGGTGGCAATGGCGGATGCCCGAAACCAGGGCCGCCGCGTCAGGGGAAAAGCGGCGTCGTTGCCGCCGCACTTCAAAAATGGTTCCGGCGGGGCCTGTTATTTGGGCGGGGGCGTCCGGCTGTGCGACAATACGGACAAATTCAGGGGCAGCAGGCCGGCGGCTTTCCGGCAATTCCAAGGAGAACAGACATGGCGGAGAAAGACCTGAAACAGATGTACCGCACCCGCACGGAGGGTGATTTCCCGGCGTCCTTCGAGGTGATGGGCCGGGCCTACACAAAGGTGGAGGATTTGCGCTACGGCACGAACCCGCACCAGCCCGCGGCCTTTTACCGTCCGGCGGACGGCGCGGAGCGGCTGGTGCTGGGCGCGTACCAGACGCTGAAGACCGGCAAGGGCGGGCTGTCCCAGACGAACCTTGAGGACATGCAGCACGCCATCGGCATTTTGAAGTTCATGGGGCGGCCCGCGTGCGCCGTGATGAAGCACTGCAACCCGTCGGGCGTGGCCATCGAGGTGAACGGCCAGCCCCTTTCGGAGGTGTACCTGCGGGCGCGCGACGCGGACGCTCAGGCGGCCTTCGGCAGCGTGGTGGCCTTCAACCGCGAGGTGGACGGCGACACGGCGGACGCGATCATGCAGACCATCGTGGAGGGCGTGGTGGCCCCGTCCTTTTCGGAGGCGGCGCTGGAGGCCTTCAACAACGGCGACAAGTACAAGCGCAACCGTGACATCCGCATCATCCGGACGCCCGGCTTCGACCGTCTCCCTAAGTTCATCGACGAACGGGCGAACGCGTGGGAGATGAAGGTTTTCGACGACGGCAGCATCGTGCTGGCGCAACCGTACCTGTCGCGGGTGCGCTCGGTGGACGACCTGATGCCCGCCTACAACGACCACGCGAAGAAGGGGCGGATTGACATCGTCCGCGCGGCGACGGCGCGCGAGCTGGACGACCTGCTTTTCGCCTGGTACGTGAACATCCACGTGCGGTCGAACGGCGTGGTCATCGCGCGGAACGGCCAGACGCTGGCGGTGGGCACGGGCGAGCAGGACCGCGTGGGCGCGGTGCAGCAGGCCATCGCCAAGGCGGGCGCGAAGTACAAGGGTTCGGAGTCCCTGGAGGGCGCCGTGATGGCGTCGGACGGGTTCTTCCCCTTCCGCGACGCGGTGGATTCGGCCACGGGCGCGGGCGTCTCGGCGATTGTGCAGCCGGGCGGCAGCATGAACGACTACGAGGCGATTGAGGCGTGCAACGAGGCCGGCGCGGCCATGGTCTTCACCGGCGAGCGCTGCTTCTCGCACCACTGAGCAGGCGATGGACGCGGAACCCATAGATTTGCGCAGCGACACGGTGACGCGGCCCTGCCCCGCCATGCGGCGGGCCATGGCCGACGCCAAGGTGGGCGACGACGTGCTCGGCGAGGACCCGACGGTCAACCGCCTCCAGGCGCGCGCGGCGGAGCTGCTGGGCAAGGAGGCGGCGCTGCTCCTGCCCACGGGCACCATGGCCAACCTGTGCGCGTTCCTGGCGCAGACCCGCCCGGGCGACAGCATCATCCTGAGCGCGGAGGCGCACCCCTTCCATTATGAGAGCGGCAACATCGCCATGGTGGCCGGGCTGCTGCCGCGTACCGTCGCCGACCCCTTCGGCAAAATCAGCGCGGAGCAGGTGGCGGCGGCGGCGGTGCGCACGGACGACGCCCACCACGCGAACAGCACCCTGGCCGCGATTGAGAACACGACCAACCGGGGCGGCGGCGCGTATTACCAGCACCACGAAATCGAGGGGGTGGCGCGGGAGTGCCACGACCGGGGCATGCGCCTGCACTGCGACGGCGCGCGCCTGTTCAACGCGGCGGAGGCGTCCAACATGGAGCCGTGCTTCCTGGCGCGCCCCTGCGACACGGTCTGCTTCTGCCTGTCCAAGGGCCTGGGCGCGCCCGCGGGATCGCTGCTGGCGGGCGACGGGGAGACCATCCGCCGGGCGCACCGCTTCCGGAAAATGCTGGGCGGCGGCATGCGCCAGGCGGGCGTGATCGCCGCGGCGGGCCTTTACGCGCTGGAGAACAACATCCCGGACATCGCCGAAGACCACCGCCGCGCGCGGGAATTCCGGCGCGCGCTGGAGGCGGAGGGCGTCCGCTTCGCCCTGCCCTCGCCCACCAACATCCTCTACATCGAGACGGCGGACGCGGCGGCGGCAACGCGCGCGCTCCGCGAACGGGGCGTGCTGGCGGGGGCCGTGTCCCCCGGCCGCATCCGCGCCGTGTTCCACCGGGACATAGACGACGCCATGCTGGGCCGGGCGGTTGAGGCGTTCAAGGCGACGCTGGCGCCCCGGCAGGGCTGAGGATCGGCCCCACCACCACAGGACAACACCATGACACCCCAGGATCAGAAAAACCAATCCCCCCCGAGGAACTTCCTCATCGACATGGACGGCGTGCTGGTGCGCGGGCGCACGGTGATACCGGGCGCGCAGCAGTTCGTTGACCGGCTGCGGAGCCGCAACGCGCGCTTCCTCATCGTGACCAACAACCCGCTCTACACCCCGGCGGATCTGGCGCACCGGCTGCGCATCACCGGGCTGGACATCGCGCCGGAGAACATCTTCACGTCGGCGATGGCCACGGCCCAGTTCCTGCACTGGCAGAAGCCGGGCGGCACCGCCTTTGTCATCGGCGAGAGCGGCCTGACAAGCGCGCTCCACGAGGCGGGCCACATCATCACGGACCACCGCCCCGACTATGTGGTGCTGGGCGAGACCAGCTCCCTCAACTTCGAGAACATCACGAAGGCGATACGGCTGGTGGCGGCGGGCGCGAAATTCATCGCCACCAACCCCGACGCGTCGGGCCCGACGGAGGACGGCATCGTCCCCGCGTGCGGCGCGATGGCCGCGCTGATTGAAAAGGCGACGGGCCGCGAGCCGCTGTTCATCGGCAAGCCCGCGCCGCTGATGATGCGCAGCGCCATGAACCACCTGGGCGTGCACTCGCAGAACACCGTGATGGTGGGCGACCGCATGGACACGGACATCATCGCCGGGCTCCAGGCGGGCATGGAGACCATCCTCGTGCTGAGCGGGGTCACCGCGCGGGCCGACCTGGTGCGCTACCCGTACCAGCCGACCTGCGTGTGCGACTCCGTGGCCGACATCACCGTGTAGGGGGCGCGCAGCGCAGCAGGCCATGCGAATCCCCGTACTGTCAGGCTTTCAGGAGCTCGAAACGCCGCACCAAAGATTCCTGATCTTTGTGGCGTTCAACGTCGTGTCCTGGCAGAACATCGTCGGCCCGGCCATGGTGCTGCTGGCGCGCAAGATAGACATGCCCGAGGCCTTCGTGGGCATGCTGCTCTCCTTCCTCCCCTTCACGGCGCTGCTGCTGCTGGTGACCATGCCGCTGGTGACCCGCTTCGGGCCGAAGCGGGTGATGCTCTGGGCGTGGTTCTGGCGCAACGTCATCTGCTGCCTCGTGTTCGCGCTGCCCCTGGCGCTGGCCTTCGGCGGGAAGCGCGTCGCCTGGGCCGTGCTCATGACCGCCATCCTCGGCTTCTGCGTCATGCGCGCGCTCGGCTCAGGCGGCTGGCTCCCGTGGCTCCACGAGATCGTGGCGGAGGACAAGCGGTCCACCTATTTCAGCACGGAAACGGCGCTCACGCAGATCATCAACGTGGCCATCATGCTGGCGCAGGCGGTCCTGCTGAGCGGCGGCGACCCGAGCATCGCCCATTTCATGGCCATCTACGCCATCGGCATCTTCATGGGCTTCGCCAGCCTGGTGTCCATGGGGCGCATCCCCGGCGGCGAGTCCGTGCCCAGGGGAGTGTCCTTCCGGGAGGAGATGACCGCCTACATGGTGGCGGTGCGCGACCGCAACTTCCTCGCCTTCATGCTCGCCGCCTCCTTCGGCGTGTCCAGCATGGTCTGGCTGGGCGCGTCCAACGTGATGTACATGCGCGACGTGCTGCGCCTGCCCGACAGCGCCACCATGGCCTTCAACGCCGTGGCCAGCCTGGGCGTGCTATTCACCGTGGGCTCGTGGGGCCGCTTCACCGAGCACAGCGGCAGCGGCCGGGCCATGTTCAAGGCCCTCGTCGGCCATGCCTTCGCGTGCCTGCTGCTGCTGATCATGCCCGTTGACGCGGGCTGGCGCGGCGTGGGCGCGGCGACGGCCCTCACCCTCACCTCCGTCTTTTGCGCCGCATTCAACGTCGCGGCAAACCGGGCCATGCTGAACCAGGTGCCCTCGGAGCACCGCGTGGGCTACACGGCCGCCTGGACGGCGGCCACCTCCCTCGCGCTGGGGGTCACGCCCATTCTGGCGGGGGCAATCATCGGCGCCTTCGGCCTGTGGGGGTTCCGCATCTGCTTCATCCTCTGCGTCACCACCGGCCTCGCGGGCGCGCTCG
The DNA here is from genome assembly GCA_041859375.1 of Candidatus Hydrogenedentales bacterium. Lineage (GTDB taxonomy): Bacteria > Hydrogenedentota > Hydrogenedentia > Hydrogenedentales > CAITNO01 > JBHEKP01. The sequence goes on from JBHEKP010000326.1 coordinate 7,637, forward strand.
TCTCCCTGCGCGTGGTGCGCGACCACACCACCATCCCCCCCGCCATTACGGCCATGCTCAACCCCGCCATGCCCCTGCGCACCATGGCGCGCATCTTCTGGATCACCCTCGGACTCCACGAAAGCAACCGCCCGGGCAACGGAAACGGCCCCGCGCCGGAATAGGCGCGCAACCCGGACCGCCCGTCCTGTCCTCCTTTGCCGTTTCCCCGTCGTTGATCTTGGCGGAATTGACGCGCCTCCGCCGGCAATTGGCGGATTTTCACGGGCGCGCCATGCCATGCCCCGGGCGACCGGGGAGGAGAGGACATGGAATTTTCACCACGGCCCCAAAAACCGGGCGCATACGGGGCAAGATTTCTTTTACCGGTCATGGCGGCCTGCATTGCGCTTGCGGGCCTTGCCTTTCTGGTCACGAAAACGGAAACCGGGGAGTCCCGCAACACCGCAAACGCCAAAGAGGCCCCTCCCGCACCGGCACCACCTCCCCCGGAAACACCCCCCGCAACTGCGGCGGCCCTTTCCCCCCCTCCGGCGCCCGCAGAGGCGGGAGTGCCCAAAATCACCCGAAGCCCCGCCGATTTCATGAAGCACCACGCCGGGACCCCAAGCACCGCCCAGGAGGAAAAACGGCGCATTGAGGAGGAGGCGGAACGGGGGGATCCCGTTGAACTGGCCGCCGGACTTGAATTCACCGATTTGTCCTTTCCCCATGTCCAAACAAAAAGAATGGTTTCGTCAACCTATCCAAATCCCCTGACCGATCTTGAACTCGATCCGCGCATCGCCAAAATTCTCACGGCGGGGCTGGCCATGCGCGAAAACGACCCCGGTGGCCACCGTCTGCTGCTGGACACGCTGCGCGACGGACTGCGACGCTACATCAACGATTTTCCGGACACCTCGCCCGATCAAAACACCTCATCCGTTCAAAATCCAAGGGCGGCGGTCGCGTGGCCCTATCTGCTCGCAAAACTGGGCGGTGATCCGGGGGACATCCTTCTCATCACCGGGGCGGAGGCGCGCATGCGGGAGGGGTTGGAGGAGCAAGTGCGGGTTTTGGCGGGGCAGGAGAGAAAACTCATGGCGGAGGGAAAGGGCGTCCGCTCCGTTGAAGGAATAGGCGAGATGGAGGCAAACGGCCACTATGCCATGGATTCGGAGTTCAGGCGGAGCCTGGCCTATGCCGCATCAACCTTTATGGACGGATACGCGGGGGATGCGGCGCTCCAGGCGGGACTGAGCGGGGGGGCAAAAGCCGTGCTGGAGGAGTATGCCCGTTACCAGGGCGAGCACCTGCAAAGGGTGGAGGCCACCGCCTCCATGATGGCGGACTGGGTGAGGGAAAATGAAAACACCATTGTCCCCCCGGAGGAACTGGAGAAGTTAAAGGGGGAACTGGAGTGGAGGGAACACAGCCTGCTCCCGCAAACACAGGTTGAATTCGACTTTCAGCAGATTGAACGCCCGCCAATCGCCAGCAGGGAAATCATAGTCCTTGAATACGCCCGCGCATTCGCCGGGGCACTGGACGGCAAGGACGCTCCCTGAACCACGCCGCCTACGGCATCACCAGGCGCGCGTCCATGCGGATGGCGCCGTTTTCATGGGCGGCAAGGAGGGAAACCTCCCCGATTTTTCCCGCCATGTCGACCCACGGCTGCGCCTTTGCGCTGAGCGAGTCGGGTGTCTCGTCCCGGACAAAGCCGAATTCGGCGAATTCGCGGCCCGCGTCCAGCGCGGCCTTCACCGCTTCGCCGGGACGGACTGACAGGTAAAGGTTGCCCTTTTCCGCGATAGCCGGCGCGGCGGGCGCGGCGAGCAGCGCCTTGAGCTCGGTGAGGCTGGTGCCCAGTGCCACGCCCTCGCCGTACACCGCAAAGGACGGCTCGATGGAGGGCCCGCCGACAAGGGGCACATGAATGACGCCGGCCTCCGCATCCACACGGGGCAGCAGGTCAATCTCGGGCGGCTCCACCGGCGGCGCGGGGGGCTGCTGAATCATGGCGGCAACCGGATCAACCCCGCCGTCAATGGTGGCGGTGAACACCGGCGCGGGCACCATTTCGTTGACGTCCACCCCCTGCCATGCGACACGGAGGCCGCCGCCCGCGCTGTTGACCACGGCGCGGGCCAGCCCGGAAAGGGGCCCGTAGTCCCCCTCGGACGCGGCGTTTTCACCCGACAGCCACGCCCGCACCGGCGCGCCCTGCCCGTACAGGTCGGCGGCCAGGACCAGCGTCTCGGCCAGGGGCCTGCCGAAGTCGGCGGAAAGGGAAACCATGCCCGCGGGCGGTGTTTTCAGCGTCTGCGGGGAGGCTTTGGCGAGCAGCCCGTCCAGGGACTTCCGCATTGTTTCATCCGGCGTGCCGGACAGGGACGCGTCGATCCCCCCGGGGGTAAGGCGCAGGGAGAACTGGAGCCTGTCAAAAAAGAACGGCGCGGGTTCGATTTTTCCAAACACGTCGGCACCCGCCGCGCCCGCGCGCCACTCGCGCAGGCCCGCTTCGCTCAGGGCGTCCTTGTCCAGGGTGAGGGCGCGCACCAGCACGGACCGCGACCTGCTCAGCAGGAGCACCCGGCCGCGCACGGCGTAGTAAAGGCCCGCTTCAGGCACGGAGAAGAGGTTCAGGCCGCCCGCGTGGTCCCGCTCCACGGCCCGGTCCAGGCGCGCCAGTTTGGCGGCCAGGCAG
>JBHEKP010000067.1:0-18799 GCA_041859375.1 Candidatus Hydrogenedentales bacterium
TTCCACAGGGTGCCCACCTCGCTGCCGTTGACGCTCACCACGGCGGTGTCATTGACCCTGCCGAGATCGAGGACCACGCCTTTCGTTTCGCCGGTCTTGAAGCTGGCCCGGTAGACGGCCCCGCCGGAGAAGTATTTGACATCGTCGTTTTTGCTCTCAGTCCAGGAGGCGAGGGTCTTGAAGGTCTCCTCGCCGAAGGGGAACGCCACGGTCCAGGGCCCGTCGAGGGTGGCAAGGACTTTGGGCTCCTTCGGCGCGGGGGCGGGACGTCCGTTCCCCTGGGCGGGGGTGCGGAAGAGGACAAAGACGGAGCTGTGGGCGTCGAAGTGGATGGGCACGTCCACGCGGCCGTTGGCGATGGTGTGGGGGGGCTCGCGGTCAATGCGGCCGGTCTCAGCGTCCCAAAGTTCCGGAGCCCTGCCGTCCACACGGAAGGAGAGGGTCTCGTCGCGGGCGGCATCCTTCTGGTTGGAGACGAAGTAGATGTCCGTCTCGCCGTCGCGGCGGTGCTTCCAGAGCATGTCCGCCGGACAGGCCAGGTCGGGCGTGAGGCCGAGTTTGGCGAAGGCGGCGTCGAGACTGTCGCCGGTCATGACGCGCCCGGATCCCCAGAGTTCGCCGGCCATCTTTTTCACCTCGGCGTCGCAGGCCGGGAAATTCTCCATGCTCGGGGAGCGCTCCGGCGCGGGGCCGAAGACCGCGCCGCCCGCGGCCGCCAGCTCGCCGATCTTTTTCAGGAGCGCGGGCCGCATGGTCTGGGAGGGCGGCAGCACGAGAATGCCGTAGGACACGCCGTCGGGCAGGACGAAACGCCCGTCCCTCACCGCGAGGCGCGTCTCGATGACCTCGGCGTTGATGTAGTCAAAGTCATACCCCGCGGGCAGTTCGGGACGGCGCACGCCCGCCATCTTGGGGGCGTCCTCGCCGATGAAGTAGGCGGCGTCGGCCACGGGCAGGCCGCGCTGAAGCAGCACGGTGCAGCGGCGCAGATAGTCCACCCACGGCCCGGCGTGGTCATGCCACGTGTTGTGGCGGTTGAACTCCGTGCCAAACCACGCGTTGACGCCGGGGCGCTTGTCGTCCCAGGGCTGGTGGATGACGAGGTGCAGGACAAACTGGTTGATGCCCTCGGAGAAGGCCCAGTCGCCGCGGGCCTTGAGGTCGCGGGGGGAGTTGGCGAAGGGGATGCCGCCGGTGAATGCCTCGGCCCATACCACGTTCTTGCCGTAAATGTGCGCGCACGACGCGGCGTCGCGCAGCTCCACGCTGCCCAGGTCGCCGTTCACCCAGAATTCGCCGCTGATCTCGTCGCACTGGCCGCCGTACTGGAGGAACTCGCCGGGATAGCCCCAGTGGCCGTAGTTTTCCAGCCACATCTTGAGCCCCTGGGCGTTGCACAGATCGCGCAGGCCGCCGACATACTCCGTCGAGACGCGGTCGGCCACGAGACGGCGCAGGTCCCACAGGAAGCGGTCGGTGCGGTCGGAGCCGCCGACCACGCGCCCGGACAGGGCGGGCAGCCAGGGCAGCGGATCGTAGCCGTAGCGCGCCTGGAAAAGTTCGGCGAAGCCGTCGGTCCAGTTCTGCGGCCCCATCTCATAGCTGTCCGCCACGACATGCTTGAAGGACTTCCGCTCCTCCGGCGTCAGGCGGCGGAGCAGGTCGCCGATGTAGGTGTTGAAGTGGACCGCCAGCGGCGCGCGGTTCATCTTGTCCACCTCCAGCCCCGTGGCCTCCTCCGGCGAGGGGCTGTTCTTGGTGCCCGTGGGCGACATGACGGCGCGCTGGATGATCCACTCGCCCGCGGGCACGTCCCACCGCAGCGTGCCGTCGGCGTCCATCTTCGCGGAGAGGTTGAGCACGGCGTCCGGCGCAACGGCCAGACCCGCCGCGTCCGGCTCCGCCTGGGGCGGCCATGTGTAGAAGTCAAAGGGCGGCAGCGGGTCCTGGAACATCTTCAGCAGGGACTTCTCCGCGTGGGACTCCACCCGCGCGGCGGGCGACACCCGCACCTCGCCCACCTCGCAGTCCGCCGAGAAGGCAAGCCGGAAGAAGCGCGCCGTCACGGCGGGAAAGGACGCCACCACCGGCGCGAGCGGCACGGGCCCCACGTTGACGTTGAGGTTGTGGCGATCCACGGTGAAGTTCTTCACGGGGCGGAAGTCTTTGCCGTCGTCCGACGCGAGCAGCTCCGCCGTCACGTTCACCTCCTTCACGGGCACGATGGTCACACTGCGGGCCGTGAAGGGTTCGGAACACGCAAACTCCACCGCGCGGGCGGTGCGGGACTTCTCCGGCGCGGCCACGTCCTCGCCCTGCGGCACCGGGAATGCCAGCACGGCCACGTCCTGGAAGGGCCCCTCCGGCGCGGGCAGTTTTCCCTCGAAGCGCTGCGGTCCGGTCAGGCGCGTCTCCGGCAGGGAAACGTAGCGCATGGCCTTGTCCGGCGTCACCCACGGCCCGCCCGACTGGCTCCAGCCGGGGGAGTTGAAAAACCCGAGGTCCACACCCAGGCGGCTGCCCTCGCGGAAGGCGTGGACAACGGCGTCCCACCACCCGTCCGAAAGCGCCAGGGGCTCCGGTTTCGGGTCCAGGCCGCTCTGGCCGCTGATGATGCCGATGTAGGCCTCGCCGATGCCGAATTCCCGCATCGCCTCAAGGTCCTTCGTGAGGCCCTCCTTGGTGATGTGCCCGTCCATCCAGTACCAGTAGCAGCGCAGTTTTGTCGCATCGGGGGGATTCGCAAAAAGGTTTTCCAAATCGTCGGCGGCGGCCATGCCCGCCACCGCGAGAAGCACCAGCGTCAAGAGTGCCCGTTTGATCGTCATGTGCGGTTTCCTTATTGGGGGGTTGCTGTACTGCGGCGCATGCCGGAGGAACATCGTACTGGTTTTCCGGGGCCGCAGACAACCGGAGGGCGGGGAATAAAGCGCGCACGTGAAACCTTTTTCCATACAACGGCATATATAGGACGGGCGGACGCATGCCGCACCACATGTTGGGTGAATGACATTGAGAAAGGACGGACAACCATGACAAAAACGGGGAAATATCTGGCCCTGATGCTGTGCGCGGGCCTCGTGCTGGGAATGACGGCGGGCTGCAAGCGCAAAGCGCCGCCCCTCAACACGGCCTTCTCCGGCGGGGCCGGATCGGACACGGGCTTTGGCAGCGGCGGCGGCGGCGCAAGCGACGGCGAACTGCCCTGGACGGATCCAAACACGCAGTGGGAGTCGGGCGAGAAGTACGGGCTGCAGACGGTCTACTTCGACTATGACAGCTCCACCCTCAACACGGACGCCATGGCGGTGCTGCGCGAGAACGCCGCGAAGATCAAGCAGGTGCCGGGCAAGATGGTGCAGGTGGCGGGGCACTGCGACGACCGGGGCACGCAGGAGTACAACCTGGCCCTCGGCGAGCGGCGCGCGCTGGCGGTGCGCACCTACCTCATCCAGACCGGCGTGCCCGGCGAGCGCCTGCTCACCATCAGCTACGGCAAGGAGGCCCCCGCCGTGCCCGGCAGCGGCGAGGCCGCCTGGGCCAAAAACCGACGCGCCGAATTCAGCGTGGCGCGGTAGCCATTCCACCCGCGACACGGGCGGGTCCGTCCTCATGGCGGGCCCGCCCGTTGTGTTTCTTCTTGATCGCGCGCCGCCCGGCGGGGTAGATCATACAAACGGCCCCGCGGCGGGCGCGGGGGCCGGGAAAGGAGGCCGGAATGGCCGCACACACCAGTTTCCGGGCCGCCGCGCTGGCGGCGCTTCTTGTTGCGCTGGCGGCGCCGGTGCGGGCGGGGGACGCGCCGGGGCTGCGGCTCGCAACCTTTGACGTGGACGCCACGCCGCCGGTTGGTGCGCACCTTGCCTACAACCCCTGCGAAAACCGGGGCGAGCTGGGGCTCCGCGCCCGGGGTGTCATCCTGACGGGCGCGGACCGGCCCGTCGTCCTGTGCGCGGTGGACTGGGTCGGCATCGGCGGCGGCGGGCATGACGCGTTCCGGCAGGCCCTCGCCGACGCGGCGGGCACCACGGCCGAACGGGTCGCCGTCCACACGGTGCACCAGCACGACGCGCCGGGCTGCGACTTCACGGCGGAACGGCTCCTGAAGGACCATGGCATCACCCCCCGGCGCTACGAGGGCGCCTTTCACCGGGAACTGCTCGCGCGCCTGGCGGACGCGGTGCGCGCCGCGACGGACAGGACCCGGCCCGTCACCCATCTAGGGATTGGCGTCGCGGAGGTGAAAGAGGTGGCGTCCAACCGGCGAATCATGGGCCCCGACGGCAAGGCGGGGCCCATGCGCGGTTCGGCCTGCAAGGACCCGGCCCTGCGCGCCGCACCCGGGGGCCTGATTGATCCGGAGCTGACCCTCGTCAGCTTCTGGGACGGCGGCGCGCCCCTGGCGGTGCTGAGCTATTACGCGGTCCATCCGCAAAGCTATTACCGGACGGGCGTGGCCAATCCGGACTTTCCAGGCATTGCGCGGTTCCTCCGGCAGCTCGCCGTGCCGGAGGCGCTGCACATCCACTTCAACGGCGCGGGCGGCAACGTGGCCGCCGGAAAATACAACGACGGCGCCCATGAAAACCGGCGCGTGCTGGCGGACCGTCTGGCGGACGCCATGCGCCGCGCCTGGGAGGCAACCCGCCGCGTCCCCGTCGGCGCGGGGGAGGTGCGCTGGACTGTGGCGCCCGTGGCCCTGCCGCCCGGCCCCCATCTGGACAAGGCGGCCCTGGAGGCGCGCATGACCTCGGAAAAAGACATGGTTGTCGTCGAGGACTGCGCGAGAAAGCTGGGTTGGCTGGAATTCTGCTCCTCAGGAAGGCGGATTGAGCTGGCCTGCCTGGCCATGGGTCCCATCCGCATCCTCCACCTGCCCGGCGAGCCCTTCGTCGAGTACCAGCTCGCCGCAAAGGCGGCGGCGCGCCCCGGCATCCTCGCCGCCGTGGCCGGATACGGCGACTACGCCCCCGGTTACATCGGCACCGCCGCCGCCTACGGGGAAGGCGGATACGAGACCGAGCCCCGTTCCAGCAACGTCGCGCCGGAGGTGGAGGCCGCGCTCATGGGGGGCATCAAAAAACTTCTCGCGGAATGACCGGCAGGTCCCGTCCATAAACAAAAAAACGCGGCCGGAAACCTGCTGGTTCCCGGCCGCGCGAGGCTGTGGCTGAATTACAGGATTTCGGCGATCTGCACGGCGTTGGAGGCGGCTCCCTTCAGCAGGTTGTCCGCCACGACCCACATCTCCAGCGCGCTGGGGTGGGACACGTCCTCGCGGATGCGGCCGACGAAGGTTTCATACCTGCCCGTGGCGTTGACGGCCAGCGGATACAACTGCGCGGCGGGATCGTCCTGCACGACGACGCCGGGGGCCTTTGCCAGCAGGGCGCGCGCCTCGGCGGCGCTGAGCTTCTTTTCCGTTTCCACGTTCACCGACTCGCTGTGGCCGTTGAACACGGGCACGCGCACGGTGGTGGCCGTGACCATCACGCTCTGGTCGCCGAGAATTTTCTTGGTCTCGTTGACCATCTTCATCTCCTCGCTGGTGTAGCCGTTGCCCGTGAAGGCGTCACTCTGCGGGATCTGGGGGATCACATTGAAGGCGATCTGGTGCGGGAACACCTTCGACGGATAGGCCTCGTCGTTCACCAGCGCGCGGGTCTGCTCGCGCAGCTCGCCGATGGCCGCGATGCCCGCGCCGGAAACGGCCTGGTAGGTGGCCACGACAACGCGCTTGATTTTCGCCGCGTCGTGCAGGGGCTTCAGCACCACCACCATCTGGATGGTGGAGCAGTTCGGGTTGGCGATGATGCCCTTGTGCCATTTCAGGTCGCCGGGGTTCACCTCGGGCACCACGAGCGGCACCTCCGGGTCCATGCGCCACGCGCTGGAGTTGTCAATCACCACGCAGCCGGCCTTCGCCGCCGCGGGCGCGAATTTCTTGCTCGTGCCGCCGCCCGCGCTGAACAGCGCCACGTCGACGCCCGCGAAGGAGTCCTCGCACAGCACCTCGACGGGAATCTCCTCGCCCTTGAACTTCAAAGTTCGGCCCTTGGAGCGCTCCGACGCAAGCAGTTTGATGGATTTCACCGGATAATTCCGGTCTTCCAGCACCCGCAACATTTCCCGGCCGACCACACCCGTGGCCCCGGCCACCGCAACAACCTTGCCGCTCATCTTGGCGCTCCTTTGATTTGGCGGACACTTGGGCGGCATGCACCAATCCCCCTGCGCTCTCCGCGCCACGTCCGGGGGAATTGCATCAGAACCGCCGTAAAATGGCGCGTATTATACCGCGCATCCGGACAAAATGTCACCTTTTACACCCGCACCGGAAAAGAAAACCGGAACCAGGGTTCCGGTTTCGCGCGGCAGGCACGAGAATTACGAAAAGTCTGTGAAACGTATGCGGCAGTTATGCCTTAACGCCACCGTCGCGCCTCAACCAACAGGGCTTCTGTCACTCTTGGGCTTCGCGGAGAAGCCTCCCGGCAACTGATTCGTCTTCTTGTTTCGGAAATATGGACATTGTCTCATTTTTCTTTGACAGGATAACGGGATTTACAGGATTGGCTTAAAACACGGGCCGTTCATCTGACCCCGACGGTCTCCCTTACAGGTTCCTCTTGATCCATCCTGTTCATCCTGTTCATCCTGTTATCCCGTCCAATTCTTCTTTGACAGGATAACGGGATTTACAGGATTGGTTTGACACACGGGCCGTTCATCTGACCCCGACGGTCCTACTTACAGATCCCTCACGACCCATCCTGTTCATCCTGTTATCCCGTCCAATTCTTCTTTGACAGGATAACGGGATTGACGGGATTGGTTTAACGCACGGGCCGCTCATCTGACCCCGACGGTCCTACTTACAGATCCCTCGCAACCTATCCTGCTCATCCTGTTATCCCGTCCAATTCTTCTTTGACAAAATGGCGGGGCTAACGGAATTGGCTTAAAACGCGAACCTTTCTCTTGACCTCGACCCTCTCTTCACCGAAGTTGATGAGCAACCCGAGGGGCTTCCCGGTTATCACAAGGTAGTTAACCAACTGCGCCTCGTGGATATGATTGAGCCGCCGGATGGACTTGAGTTCGACAATCAACGCGTCCTCAACCACAATATCGGCGATGAAATCGCCAACAACGATTCCTTCATACTCTGCCTTGACGGGCTGTTGCGAGACCGCCCGCAAACCGTTCCTCTCAAGCTCAATCATCATGCACTTTTCATAAACGGATTCGAGAAATCCGAAGCCCATGTGGTTGTAAACGCGGAACGCGCAACCGATGATTTTCTCCGTCAGTTCTTCGAATTCCATCCTGTTAATCCTGTTATCCTGTCCGGACCGTTACAGCGCAACCGCAGCAGTGTTGCCGGGACGCGCCGGAGCTTTCCGCCCCCCCAGCCGATCAGTCCGCTTTTCCCCCCGGCAGCGCCCGCATGAAGGCGCGGCAGGGCGCGCCGTCGGCGTCCTCAACGGGCATGGGCAGGACGATGAATTCCCACAGCCCCGCGCCGAAGGCTTCGAGGCGGAGCCCCTCCACCACAAAGACCCCGGCGGAGAGGAGGGTGACATGGGTGGTGCCGGAGCGCTTGTAGGGCGCGACGGACAGGCCGTCCACGCCGAGCAGTTTCACCCCGTCGGCGGCGATGCGCTCCGCCGCGTCGTTTTCCACCGCCACGAAGGCCTTGTCGAAGGGCGCGTTTGCGGGGCGCAGCGAGTTGCGGGTCTTGATGAGCACCCTGGGCGGCAGGGGCGCGGCGGGCAGGTCCGCGGCGCGGACGGTGTCCACGCCGGTGAGGTCCAGCAGCAGCGCCGCGCCGAAGAAGAGGCCGGTGTCCACCTGGTGCAGTTTCGCGCCGTCCTCCACAAAGTGCCAGGGCGCGTCGCAGTGGGTGCCCGTGTGGGTGGACAGGGTCATGACGGAGAGGTTGCACGAGTCGCCCGCCGCGGTGCGGCTGAAGGGGGCGAAAAGGAATTCCGGATCGCCCGGCCAGCCGGTCATGCCGGGTTTGACGGGGATGCTGACGTCCACCCATTCATTTGCCATTATTCTTCCCCCCGCCGACGGCGTTGACAGCCTCCGCCAGCGCCTTGATCCACACCGCATAGCCCTTGTCACCCAGGTGGACGCCGTCGCCCACATGGTGCTCCGGGGCCAGGTTGCCCGTGCCGTCCGCCAGCCCGGCGGTCACATCCACGAGGCGGCAGTTTTTCGTTGCGGCGCAAATCTCCGCGAGGCCCCTGTTCAGTTCAAGGATGCGGGCGTTCATGCCGGGCGACTCCGGCTTCACCCGCTCGTCCACCGGCAGCACGGCGCTGAAGATGAGCGGCGCGCGGGGCGTGATGAGCTCCGCAATCTTCCGGTAATTCGCCAGTATTTCGGCGTTGTCCCTGCGGCGCAGATCGTTCACGCCGATGGCCACGACCACCGCCGCCGCCCGGTCCATGGAGGCGTACTTCGGCAGCCGCCCCAGCACACCCACGGTGGTGTCGCTGCCGATGCCGTAGTTCACGCCCGCGCCGCAGACCGCCGCCGTGCACAGCCCCTGGGTGATGCTGTCGCCCACGAAGAGCACGGCCCCCGCCGGGACGCTGCCGTCCATATACTCGTGGTACCGCATCATGCGGGTGTAATGCTCGGAGATTTCCGGGGGCAGATCGGCCTTGTCCGCCGCCACGGCGGCGGCGGCAAAGACCACCGCCAGCACCGCCATTGTTCCATGAATGCGCCGCATGTTTGCGCCTCCCTGCGAGTTCAGTCCTTGAGGAACAGTTCCACCACGGGAACGACGACGCCGGGTTTGACCACCGGCAGTTCCAGCGTGATCGCGCCGGGGGCGCGGGTGAATCCCAGGTTCTCGTGGGCGGCGGGCGCGGTCATGCGCACCTCCGAGGCGTCGTTGAGCAGTTGCGCGTATTCCACGCGCCCCTCCAGCCCGGGCAGGTGGACGTGGCGGAAGGGCCACTCGTAAAGATGCAGGTAGAGCCGGTTGCCGTTCTGGGTGTAGCGGCAGCCGGAGGGCGCGGTGAATTCACTCTGGGTGCATCCGTGCACCGCGCGGCCGTGCAGCGCCATCCATTCCGCATAGGCCCCGAGGGCGGCGTTGGCGCGGCTGTCGAAGTTGCCCCGCGCCGTGGGCCCCACGTTCATGAGCAGGTTGCCGCCGAGGGACACGCAGTTCACCAGTATCTGGACAAGCTGTTCCGGGCTTTTCCAGGTGGCCTCGTCGCGGTGGTAGCCCCAGGAGCCGCTGAAGGTCTGGCAGGCCTCCCAGTACACGGGCACGCCGTCGATGCGGGGCCATTCGGTGGGCTGGTACTGCTCCGGCGTGTGGATGTCGGCCATGCGCGCGGGCAGGTCGAGGCGGTTGTCCACGATGATGCCCGGCTGGAGCTCCCGCACCATTTTGAGCAGCTCCTCGCTGCCCCAGTCTTCGCGCCCCTTGCCCTTCAGCCCCTTCGCCTCCATGTCCGGGTAGGAGAAGTCGAACCACAGCACGTCCACCTTACTGTAGCGGGTGAGCAGCTCGCGCACCTGCCGCCGCATGTATTCGCGGTACCTGGCCATGTCGCGGGTTTCATTCATTTTCGCCGCGTCGGGATGGTTGCGCAGGGGGTGGAGCGGGTCGATGGGGAAGTCGGGGTGGTGCCAGTCGATAAGCGAATAGTAAAAGCCCACGCGGATGCCCTCTGCCCGGAATGCGTCCACCACCTCCCGGATCAAATCGCGGCCGCAGGGCGTGTTGGTCGCCTTGTAGTCCGTCTCGTCCGTGTCCCAGAGGCAGAAGCCCTCATGGTGCTTGGCGGTGATGACGAAATATTTCATGCCCGCCGCGCGCGCCTTTTGCGCCCACTCGCGGGGGGTGAAGAGGTCGGGGTTGAAAAACCTGAAGTATTTTTCATATTCCGCGTCGGGGGTTTCCTCATGGTGGCGCACCCACTCATGGCGCGCGGCGGCGGAATAAAGACCCCAGTGGATGAACATGCCGAAACGGTCGCGGACAAACCAGTCCATGTCGCCGGACACGGGCGCGGGCTGCGGAACGGGGGCCATGGCCTCATCTCCTTGTTGGGCCGCGCCCCAAGCGGCGCGGCGCGTTATTTTCCCTTATTTTCGGCGGTGACGCACGCCCGCTCAGGGCTTCAGGCGGAACAGCCGCACCGGCCCCCGCAGGCCGCCGCCCCGCGACTCCTGCTCGAAGGCCAGGGTGCGGACGTGGTAGGGGCTGGGCCAGCCGGGGCCGGACTTCGCGGCCCATGCGTCGGTGACGCGCCGCGAGGTCAGCTCGTTGGCCAGGGTGTTCACCACGCGGATGGTCAATTCGTGGCGGCCGGGGCTGAGGGGCGGCAGGTCAACCGTCCAGGGCGCCCAGAGCAGGAAGCCCGCCTCCTTACCGTCCACCAGCACCGTGGCGGCGTATTCCACCGGACCGGTCTCCAGCCGCAGCGGGCAGCCCGCCCAGTCCTGCGGGATCTCCACGGCGGCGGTGTAGTCCGCCTCTCCGGAAAAGTCCGCCGTGAGCCAGTCCTTCCATGAGGCGGCCTGGTCGAAGGGCACGCCGGGCAGGGAAAGTGGCCGCACCTCAAAATCATGTTCTCCGGCCACCCACTGGCGGCGGGGTGTCGCGGTGACGGACGCATCCAGCACCAGCGGTTCGCCCGCGGGCGCGGGCCGGGGCGCAACCCCCTCCGGCGGGGTGTCCGCGGAAAAGATCACCACCGACTCCCAGGGTGCCAGGGAGACGGGCACGGTCTTGTCCGTGACGGGCAGCAGCCAGCGCGCGCCGGTAAGCGTGTCCAGTTGAACCGCCGCTTTTTTGGGCACCGCCACCCTTCCCTCGTAGGGGGTGTCCCCCTCGTTGAAGAGCATCAGCAGTTCGCCGGAGCCCGCCCGCCGCGCGGCGGCGCGGATGCCGCCGCAGGGCGGGGACAATTCGGCTGTTTGGGGGACGTTTTCCACCAGCGCGGCGGCGTCGGCAAAAACCTCAAACTCCGGCGCGGCTATCTCCTCCGTGGTGCCGTTGAACACGGGCACGCGCCCCAGGCAAAGCACCCGTCCGCCGGACATGGCGAAAGTCCGCAGCGAGGCGTACACACGGGCGTCCATCCAGTCCGTTGCGCCACAGACAATGGTGGTGTAGAACATCTCCCCGGCGGCGGCCACCCCGGCCATGGTGAACACGTCCGGGCCCAGCAGGATGTCGTCGTCCACCAGATCAAAGTCGCACTGGCGCGCGAGCAGCTCACGGGCGAGCAGGTCATGGGTTTCCACGGCCTCCCCCGCTCCCTCCGCCCCGCGCGCCCACAGATCGCGGACGGGATAATACAGGGCGGTGTGGATTTTGGGCTTGCCAGCACTCATGAGAAAGCCCAGCCGCCCCGTGTGCGCCGCGTAGCCCGCGAGGGGCCCCCAGAGGGGGTTGGAAACGCCGAAGTGGGGGCGCTCGCCGGTCATGTGGTGGTCTTGCGTGCTCAGCGGATAGCAGCCCGCCACCATCAGGTTGAGCCCGCGCGCGTACTGGTAGTCGGTGAGCCATTTCATCTGCGCCGGGGTGACACCGTTGCCGTAGACGCAGAATGTCTCGGTGAAGGCGAAACGGGTGCCGTTCTGGTGCGCCGCCGTGGAGGCGTACTTGGGGAAATGGTGCTGCCCCTCCCTTCCGGGGAAGAGCTGCCGCCAGATCACGTCCACGCCGGGCACGTCCATCGCGCGGAGCTGGCGCAGGGCGTGGCCGAACCCGTGGACCACCGCGTTCTCCGTGGCCTCCTCGCCGTTGAGGTGGCCGCCCGAGGCCAGGCCCGCGCCGCGGCACCAGTCGCGCAGTTGGAGGAAATAGGCGTCGCGGAAGCGGCCCGTCCAAAGGTCAAAATAATCCACCCGCGCCTGGGCATGCTCACGGGGCATGTCCGTGCCGGGGGGGGTGAAGAGCGCCGGAAGAACCGGAAGCAAATTTCCCCTGTGCTTTTCCAAATAGAGGGCGTCCATGCCCGTGGTCCAGGGGATGGACTCGGGCGGATGCAGGTTGGCGCAGTTCGGCTCGTCGGTGAAGGTGAAACTCACCGCGCCGCCCACCATGCCCGCCAGCGCGTTCTTATAAGGCTCATGGGTGAGTTCGATGAACCGGCGCGTCACCTCCGGGTTCATCAGATCCACATAGCCGCCGTTTTTCACCCGGTACAGCCACGCGCCGGATTCGCCGGGCCGGGGCGTCCAGGTGTCCCCGGGACGGTACACCACCACGCCGGGCTTCTCCACCACCAGCGCCAGCGCGTCGGCGGGCACCGTGAAGGGGCCGGAGGCGGGAGCCTCCTCGCGGACCAGGGTCTGCCGCTCCCAGTCGGGGCGTCCCTCCGCCACTTTTCCCAGCGCCTTGCCCGAGGGCCAGCCGCCCTCGTCGTAGACCCACCAGTTCATGCCCAGCGCGGCGGCCTCCCCGGCGGCCAGGGCGGCCCGCCCAAAAAATTCCGGCGTGAGGTAGTCGGGGTCCATGTGGTTGTTGGTGCTGTCGGGGCGGAAGGCGCGGGGCATGGGCAGCATGCACACGCTGCGGAACCCATGGTCGGCCATGTCGTTCAACTGCGCCTTGATCACCGCCGGGTCCAGCGCCTCGTTCCACAGCCACAGCACGGCGGGGGTGTTCACCCCGTCCGGCTGTTGAAACTTTGCCCAGTCCACCTCCGGCACCAGCGCCACGGTGGCGGAGGGACCGGAAACAGCGGACGCGCAGGGCGCAACCAGGGCACACAACACCAGACAGCCCGTCGCAAAACGCATCTGTGCTCTCTCCCGTTCTGGCGGATTAAAAAACGCCTGAGCGGCATTGTAACCCATTCAGGCCGGGGATGCCCGCCGTTGGACCGTCCTATCGTGTGTTTCCGCGCGCCCGGATGTTCAGTATTGGCGTTTCTTGTAAACAGTATTCCGCGTATCTCCTTCCCCGACAGGTGGTTAGGAAAAAATAATCCTCCGATTTTCATCGCCCCGTGATAAAATAATGTTAACTCTTGGTGATGCCAACATTGTCCGGCCGCCGGGGGGCAACCAGGCGCGCCGGACACACGGAGGTCGGGCCATGAACACACATGGCACGGTGTCGTTTCCGTTGCTGCATACCTCGTCGGGACTGAAGGCGTGGTGGCTCTGCACCCTGAGGGGATACCACGTGGTGGAGGTGCGGCGACGGCCGAAACTTGGGATGCTGGGCGGCATCAAATACGACAGCGTCTGGTTCATCGAACCGGACGAACCGTCAAATTAACCCGCGCCGCATCCCCGCGCAGAAGCACCCGGCGCTCCCGCACAAAAGGGAACGCCGGGAAGGTGCCGGGAGGGGCGCAAAACAGACGCGCGGCCGCCTTTTCAAACAGCCGCGCGCCATTCCCGGGAATCTTCGGCCCCGACTCAGGTGGAGGTCAGGCCGAATCCGAAGTAGTGGTTGGCGTTGTTGAAGCAGATGTCGCGGATGATTCGGCGGCACACCTCCATTTCCATGGGCAGCAGCCCCCGGACCATGTCCGAGCCGATCATGTTGCACAGGATGCGGCGGAAATAGTCATGGCGCGGGTAGCTGAGGAAGCTGCGGCTGTCGGTGAGCATCCCCACAAAGCGCGAGAGCAGCCCCGTCTGGGACAGCATCTCCATCTGCTCCTCCATGCCCGCGCGCTGGTCGTTGAACCACCAGCCAGCGCCGAACTGCATCTTGCCGGGGACGGAGCCGTCCTGAAAATTGCCGATCATGGTGGAGAGCACCATGTTCGCCGCCGGGTTGATGGTGTAAAGGATGGTGCGCGTGAGCTGGCCGGTCTGGTCGAGGCGGTCAAGATACCTTGCCAGGGCCTTGGCCATGGGCGCGTCGCCCACGGAGTCAAAGCCCGTGTCCGGGCCGAGGGAGTTGAACATGCGGGTGCTGTTGTTGCGGATGGGGCCGATGTGCAGTTGCTGCGCCCAGCCCAGCTCATGGTTCATCCGACCGAATTCCACCATCATGGCGGAGCGGAACTGGAGCGCCTCCTCCGGGGTGGGCGTTTTTCCGTCCCGCACGCGGGCGTACACGGCCGCCACGCCGGATTCGGTGTACTCCTCCGCATAGGGCGTCTCAATGCCGTGGTCCGACACGACGCAGCCGCGCTCATGGAAGAAGCGCTGGCGTTTCCGCAGCGCCGCCAGAAAATCCTGCCAGGTGCGGCATTCACAGTCCGCCGCCGCCTCCAGCCGGGCCGTCCACGCGTTGAACGCCTCCGGTTCCTCCACGGCCATGGCCCGGTCGGGCCGCCATGTGGGCAGCATGCGCACGCCGAAGGCCGTGTCCGCGTTGACCGTGCGGTGCGCCTCCAAATCGTCGCAGGGATCGTCGGTGGTGCACACCAGCGCCACGTGGAACTGTTTCATGATGCCCCGGGCGGTGAATTCCGGCTGCGCCAGCTTCTCGTTGCACTCGTTCCAGATGCCGGGCGCGGTTTCCGGGTTGAACATGCGGTCGCAGATCCCGAAGGGCTTCTTCAGCTCCATGTGCGCCCAGTGGTGCAGCGGGTTGCGGATGAGGGCGGGCACC
Source organism: Candidatus Hydrogenedentales bacterium (assembly GCA_041859375.1). Lineage (GTDB taxonomy): Bacteria > Hydrogenedentota > Hydrogenedentia > Hydrogenedentales > CAITNO01 > JBHEKP01. The sequence continues at coordinate 14,567 of JBHEKP010000067.1, forward strand.
GTTTCCGCCCATTTCATGTACTTCTCATAGTCGTCCGCGTCGCCGGTGCAGAAGCGCTCCGCGACGCCGTTGCTCCGCATGGCCCGCCACTTGTAGTGATCCCCGGCCAGCCAGACCTCTGTCATGTTGCGGAAACGCCGGTCCTCCGCCACCTGGCCCGGCACCAGATGGCAGTGGTAGTCAATGATGGGCAGGTTTTTGGCCGCGGTGTGGTAGAGGTCCCTGGCGGGCTCGTTCTCCAGCAGGAAATCCTCCTTGATGAACACACTGTTTGGCATGGTGATGGTCCTCCTTTGCCGGTTTGGACGCCCCGTCAGCGCAGCGCGTCCCAAATGGGTGAAAGGCTCCATTCGCTGATTCCCTCGACGCACACGCCCATGCACGCCCCCTGGCAGACCAGGGAGACGGGATCACGGAAGCGCGCCCAGGGCACGAAAAAGCCGAACAGAAAATAATGGTGCACGTGGATGGTGTGGCTTTCGCGCAGCAGCCAGGTGGCCAGCGCGATGGCGGCGACCGCCCCCGCAAGGGAACCCAGCCACGCGGCAAGGATGCCCTCCCGCCGCGCCAGCCGGACGTGCCACAGGGCAAGCGCCGCAATCAGCAGCCCGCTGCCGCCGAACACCACCCGGCCAATCCAGTGCATGCGGCGGAAGTCCTCCACCGTCAGGGAATAGTTAATCTGGGGGATGCCCTGGAGATAGAAAAAATGGAGGGCGATGAAAAAAGGCAGGGCATACCCCAGCAGGTTCCAGCAAAGTGCCCGCCGGGACGGCGGGGCAAAGGGCATCAGCGAGTGGCGCGGTGCCGCCAGATACAGAAAGGGGGCCACCATGAGCAGTTTTGCCAGTTCCCAATAGCCCCCCTGGCGGTCCGCAAGGGGATTCTCCCGGCCGCACAGCACTCCCGCCACATAGGCAAAACCGGCGACCACCAGGACCATCCAGAACAGAAAGGCCCAAAAATCGGCTTTTTTTGCGCCTGGGGATAATTCCAGCGTGTCATTTTTCTCAATATTCACGTTTCACGACCCCGTCTTGGCCTAACGTTTAATTATAGGGACGGGGAAATGAAAGCACAACCCCGGCGCGGATTCACATTTCGCCGGGAAGCGCCTCCTCGTCCGGGCCGGACCGGGGGATCTCGATGCGGATATGCGCCCAGTCCTCCGTGCGAAACTTGGCCCAGGTCATGACGAAGCGCGACGCCTGCGCGATGAATATGGCCATCCACACCCGCTCCGCGGTGAGCAGGCCCGCCATTTGAAGGGCCTGGCAAATCCCCAGCAGAACCACAATCTGGCTGATAAAGGCGATGTACATGGGCGACTTGGTCTCCCCCGCCCCCTGAAGCCCTCCGGTGAGCGCCAGCGTGGACGCCAGCACCACCCCGGAAATGCTCAGCCAGCGCAGAAGCGACAGGCCGAAGGCCCTGCTTGGCTCCTCAGTCACGTTGAAAAGCAGCAGCAGCGCCCCCGGCGCGGCCCAGAAGGCCAGCCCGACGGCCAGCCCCCAGCCCGCGCCAATCCACGCCGACAGCCGCACGGCCGCACGGCCCCGCGCGGGGTTGCCCGCGCCAATGTTCTGGCCCATGAGCGTGCCCGAAGCGGCGCGCAGGCCGAAGGAGGCCCAGGTGACCAGGGAAAACAGCTGGGCGTAGCAGATGGTGTAGGCGGCCTGCGCCGCCGCGCCGTTTTCCAGCCCGCCGATGTACTTGATGAGGAAGACCCCGCCGATGTTGAGCAGCACGCCCTGCACGCCGGTGGGCACGCCGATGCGCACCACCGCCGCCATCACCCGGAAATCGGGAAAGAAGGTGTAGCGCCGGGGCGGCTGGATGATCATTTTCCCCCGCAGCACCAGCCCCGCGGCGATACACACGCTGACCATGGGCGCGATGACCGTGCCCAGCGCCGCGCCCGTCACGCCCAGTTTCGGGAAAGGCCCCAGCCCGGGCACCAGCACCAGGCTGATAAGCACGTTCAGGGTGGTGGCGAGCACGCCCAGCTTCAGCGGCGTTTTGGGGTCGCCCGAGGCGTTGAACGCGCCGGTGAACATGATGATCAGAAAGAGCGGCGCGCCCAGGGTGAAAAGGATGCGCAGGTAGGGCAGCGCGTGGGCCGTCACCTCCGGCGACGCCTCCACAAAGCGCAGCAGCCACGGCGCGGCAAACCAGCCCGCGGGCGCCATGACAAAGAAGAGGATGAACCCCGCGCAGAGCAGGGACGAGTAAAACACATGGCTGAGCGCCTCCCGGTCCTGCCGCCCGGCGCAGCGCGCGATGAGCACGTTGGTGCCGTGGAAGATGGAGGAGACGAAGACGACCACCACGAGGAACACCTGCCAGGCCACACCGATGGCGGCGTTGGCGGCGTTGTTGCCCCCGCCGATGAAATGGCCCACGAGCACATGGTCCACAAAGCCGTGCATGCCGTTCACCAGGTTGAGCAGCACCAGCGGCCACGACAGCTTCCACACGGAGCGGAGCACGCTGCCGGAGACCAGTTGTTCGTCAAAAGGTTTCATGGAATCCCGTGCCGTTCGCGGCGGATCAGCGGACGATTTCCACACCCGCCGGGGCGTCAATTTCGGACTTGACGCCGTCCGGCCCGGCCTCGTGGCGCACGCGCACCACACCCTGCGGCGCGGGGAAGGCGCCCTCGGCCCATTCCAGCCCGGCAAGGTTCGGACGGACCAGCAGCTTTTTGCAGCCCGGCTCCAGGGGCCGGAAACCAAGCACATGCTCGCCGAGCCAGGCGGTGGGGCCCGAGGCCCAGCCGTGGCAAAGGCTGTGGCGCAGCCCCTTGTAGCAGTAGTTGCCGAAGTCGGCGTGGATGCTCTTTTTCCCCTCGGGCACCAGGTCGTTCACGCCCACGGAGCCGGGCACCCAGTCCAGGTTGAAGTCCTCCCAGAAGGTGGTGGCGCCAAGGTCGAGCATGGCCCCCCAGTAGTTGCGGATTACGTCGAGCGCGCCCGCGTAATCACCCGCCATGGCGCGGGCCTGGAGCACATAATAGCCGTAGAAGGTGGACACGCCGCGCAGGGGCTCCTTCGCCAGCACGGCGGCGTTCACCCGCTTCGCGTCCTCCAGCCCCGCCAGCGCGATCAGCGCGTTGGCCTGCTTGGATGCGCAGGCCGGGGGCGTGTGGCGGCGCAGGCGCGCCTCGCCGTCGCGCGCGGCGGCGGCGGTTTCCGCCGCGCCCAGAATGTCGCAGAGCGCCGCACCCCGCGCCAGGCCCATGGTGAGCAGTGCGTGCAGCCCCGCATGGATGGCCGCATCGTCGCCGCTGGAGGGCCAGTCGAGGAAGCGCCCCTCGCCCATGCGCTCCGCGCCGTCGTCGCCGATCTGCGCCGCAAGCTGGCGCACCAGCGCCTCCAGGTACTCCCGCTGCGCCTTCAGGTAGTCCAGGTTGCCCTGGTACAGGAACCAGTCGTGGTGGATGAGGAGCCACCAGAGCGAATAGGAGCTGATGCCGTTCATCCAGTTCGGCAGGGGCGTTTCGTCGCGCACGTAGTCCAGGCTCTCTGGAATCACATCCACACCGCCGAAGACGGTGTTGACCACCATCGTCTCAGGGTGCAGATCGCCGATCCAGACCAGCCGGTCGCGCTTGATGCCGTCCCACACGCGATCCTGCATGCAGAGGTGCGTGGTGTACGCACCGGTCCGCCATATCTCGTTGATCCGTTCGTCGCTGCACGAAAAGGCGCCCTTGTACTCCAGATCGCGGCGGATGAACACGGCCGCGAACTCCTTGATGTCCAGCATCGTGCCCGGCTCCACCAGGTCTATCCGCGCGTAGCGGAAGCCGGTGTTGCCGAACTCGGCGTAGCCGTACCAGGGCACGAGGATCACCTGGTCGTGGATGGCGTGGTCTTGGTCGGTTTTGCCCATGGCCTCGGCCACGGACTCGCCGAAACGCACCCGCACCGGCGTGGGCGCGTGGGCCGGCGTGATGCCGTTGGTGATGCGGACGCCGCCGTGGATTTCCCGGCCAAAGTCGAGCAGCAGCCCCGGCGCGTCGCCGTCATGCTTCATCACGCAGGACTTGCCGCCCTCCCGGAGAAGTTCGGTCGCGCCCTGCGGGGCGGACTTCCCCTCCGTCTGCCACACCACGCGGACGGGCTTCAGCAGGGTGCGGACACGCGGGTCGGGTTTGCCCCAGTTCATTTCTGTCGCCATTGCGCTGCGTCCTCATGGTTGCACCCGCCGGAATTGAAGCGGGAAGCCTGA
>JBHEKP010000137.1:0-26263 GCA_041859375.1 Candidatus Hydrogenedentales bacterium
GTCCGGGTAGAACCCCTGATCGAGAACCGTGCGCTGAAACACAGGCTTGCCGTTGATCAGGATGCGGCGGCCTTCAATGGCGACCGAGCGCAAGCCGAAATAACTCCGCACCACGTCGACCGTCTTGCCGCGGCTGGTCAGCGTGAAGGTCAGATCATAGAGGAATGGCGCGCCCGGCTCCCACAGCCGTTTCTCGGCGAGGTCCAGCACGAGCCGCCGGTTCCGCCAGGCGTCCTTCGCGGAATCGCCCCCCACCCGCTTGCCGTCCGCAAAGGCCACGGCCCTCAATTCGAGTTCCTCGTCGGTCCCGCAGCAGAATCTCGGTCCACTCCGCCACGTACGGCGCGTACCCTTCAGGCTTGTAGTTGTAGCCCCAGTTCGGGAACTCTCCCCAGACCAGATAGCCGAGTTTGTCGGCCCAGTAGAGGAAGCGCGGCTCGAACACCTTCTGGTGCAGCCGGGCACCGTTGAAACCGCAAGCCATGGAAAGCTCGATGTCTCCCTTCAGCGCCGCGTCCGTCGGCGCGGTCCAGATGCCGTCCGGATAGAAGCCCTGGTCGAGCACCGTCCGTTGGAACACGGCCTTGCCGTTGATGAGGATGGCGCGGCCCTGCACCGACACGGTGCGCATGCCGAAGTAGGACTTCACCGCGTCCATGGTTTCGCCGTCCCGGGCCAGGGTCAGCGCAAGATCGTAAAGCACGGGCTTGCCGGGCTCCCACAGCTTCACCGGCGACAGGGCCAGATCAAAGGCGGCCTGGCCGCCCGTGACCACCACGTCGGCCTTGCCGGCCTCCCTGCCGTCAAGGGATGCGGCGGCGCGCAGGCGCATGCCGGGGAAGGCGTCCTTTACGCCCGCCAGCACGCGGAGCCGCTTGCCTGCGGGGTCCGGCGTCAGGCGCAATGTCTCCACATAGGCCTGACCCACCGCCTCCATCCACACGGTCTGCCAGATGCCGGTGGTGCGGGTGTACATGCAGCCGAAGCTCTCCGGTTTCGGCGACTGCTTGCCGCCCGCCTGCGCGCCGGAGCGCACGTCGTCAAAGGCGTGGACCACCACGGTGTTCGCGCCGGGCACGAGCGCGGCGGTGATGTCGCAGGTCACGGGCGCGCTGCCGCCGGTGTGCGCGCCGACAACCGTCCCGTTCACCCACACGGTGGTCTTCCAGTCGCAGGCACCCAGGTGCAGCAGCACCCGTTTGCCCGCCCAGTCCGCGGGCGTTTCCACGGAGCGGCGGTACCAGACGTTGTTCACAAAACCCTTGCGGCCGAGCCCGGAAAGGGCGCTTTCGCGGCAGAAGGGCACGGTGATCTTGTCGGGAAACTTCGCGTCCGCAACGGACAGGTCAACGGCGTTGTCGTCCGTCTCCGCGAATTCCCATTCGCCGTTCAGGTTCAGCCACTGCGCGCGTTCCATGTCGGGCCGGGGATGCTCCGCCCTGGGGATGTCGAGCGCGCCCGCCGCGCCGCAAAACAGCAGCGCCGAGCAGAGTGTCACCGTGAGTTGCCGCATTCCTTGTCTCCTCCTGTTGCGCCGGTTCCCTTCACGGGCCGGACGTTCATTTTTCCTCGTTCAAGCGCCACTCCAGCAGACCGCCGGAAAAATCCTTTTTCAGTTTTGCCTCGATGCGCAGCCCGGTTGTCCTGACAGCCGGGAAACCGCACTCGTTGAAACGGTCTTTTTTCACCCCATGCCGCGCCAGCGGGCCAATGGGTTTCCACTTTTCGCCGTCAAGATACAGAAGCCGCCATGACTTCGGCGTGCGGCAGCCGCCGCCGGAGGCCTCGTCGTCGAACCAGTACACGGCGCACCCCGACACCACCGCCTCTTGGGGAAAACGGTATTCCACCCACTCCGTGCCGCCCCTGCGCGGCCACCAGGTGAACCGGGGGATGGTGTGGTCGTTGGAGTCCTTCGGCTCCGTGCCGTCGGACAGCGCCGCCAGCGAGTCGCCGGGGTTCGTGTGGGACGCGGCGGGCCTGCTTTCCGAGGCCAGCGTGGGCGGCGGCGCGGGGGACGCATGGTTCGCAGAACGCGCCAGCCACACCGCCATCTCGCCTTCGCCCCGGTGCGCCCAGGCGTAATAGGGGATTGCGGTCAGGGGCTGCGCCGTGTCGGCGACTGTGCCGTCCTCCAGCCGTTTCAGCGCATGGGCCGCGCCGGTGATGACCGTCACCCCGCCCAGCAGGTCGGGGCGGGCCTCGGCGGCCAGGGGTGTTTTGTCGTCCAGATACAAGTCCAGCACGCGCCCGCCGTTGTCAAGCCACTCGGCGCAGTACACCAGCGGTCCCCGCTCCAGCGCGGCGTGGCCCCGGTTTTCCACCACGTTCTCATGGCACAGCACGCGCCGCACCGGCATGGGCAGGACCAGCGAAACCGTGTCGCCCGCATTCCATACGCGGCGCAGCACCGCGAAGCCCTTGTCGAGCCGCAGCTCCTCCGGAGCGCCGTTGACCGCCACCGTGACGGGCTCGCAGTCGCCGTTTAGGTAGTAGTAGAGGTCGCCCGGCACGGGGTGGGCCAGCGCCCAGCCCGGCACACGCAGGCGCAGCTCAAACTCGCCCGCCGCCTCCGGGGTGACGGTCAGGGTGATGTTGCCGTCCCACGGGTAATTGCCCTGCTGGGCCACGGTGACCGCGCCGCTCGGGGTCGGAATTTTGGCCTCCCCGGCCATGTACAGGTTCACGTAGACTTTGTCGCCCTCCGACGCGTAGGCGAAACCCGGCAGCGAGGGGATGAACCGGACCACGTTGGTGGGGCAGCAGGAGCAGTCAAACCAGGGAGAGCGCTTCAGCGCGCCGTGGTTGAAGGGGAACTTGCCGTCGGAGGAGAGGGGGTTCGGGTAGAAGAAGGTGTCGCCCTCCATCGAAACGCCCGCCAAAAAACCGTTGTAGACGGTGCGCTCGAACACGTCCATGTATTTGCCGTCGCCGTGGAGCAGGAACATGCGGTGGTTCCACAGCGCGTTGGCGATGGCGGCGCAGGTCTCGCAGTAGGCCGTCAGGTTCGGCAGCTCGTAATTGTCGCCGAAGGCCTCGCCCTCGCGGCGCGCGCCGATGCCGCCGGTGAGGTAGAGTTTTTTAAGCACCGCGTTTTCCCAGATGCGGTCAACGGCGCTGATGTACGCGGCGTTGCCCGTGAGCGCCGCCACGTCGGCGACGCCGCAGAGGAAATAGGCCGTGCGCACGGCGTGTCCCACGGCCTCGTCCGCCTCCAGCAGGGGCTTGTGGTCGAAATAATAGGGGCCGTACAGCTCCCGGTGCGCGCTGTTGCCCCGCTCGTCCACGAAAAATTTGGCCAGTTCCAGGTAGCGCCGCTCGCCCGTGGCCCGGCTCAGCTTCACCAGCGCCAGCTCCAGTTCCGGATGGCCCGTGGCGGCGTGTTTTTTGTCCGGGCCGAAGGTGCGGTCAATGAGATCGGCGCATTTCACGGCCACGTCCAGGAAGCTCCGTTTCCCCGTGGCCTCGTAATGCGCCACGGCGGCCTCCATCATGTGGCCCATGTTGTAGAGTTCGTGGGCGTTCTTGATGTCGGCCCACCGCTCCGAACCCGATCCGGGCGCGGGATGCCCCGGATCAATGGTGCGCGCCGTGTAGAGGTAGCCGTCGTCCTCCTGCGCCCCCGCGAAGAGCGCCACCAGTTCGTCCAGTTTCTTGTCCAGTTCCGGGTCCGGCTTGAGCGCCAGGGTGTACGCCGCGCCCTCCACCACCTTGAACACGTCCGAGTCGTTGAAAAAGATGCCCTCGTGCTTCCCCTCCATCAATCCGGCGGCCTTCGCGAAGTTGCTGATGCGCCCCGTCTCCTCCGATTTTTGGAAGTTGGCGGGCAGCGTCACCGTGCGGTTCGTCTCCATGCGCTTCCCCCAGAAGGCGTCGGTGACCTTCACGGCGGTGAATTTCACCGGGGTGATGGGGTAGTCCTGCGCGCCGCCCGTCCCCGAAAGCACCATAACCCCCACAGCCGCCATGATCCCTGCCCGCATGCATGCCTCTCCTTGTGGTCCGCTCACCGCCGGAAAACGCCGAACCATGAATATACCCGGAAAAAAAGCGCGGGGCAAGTGAACACGGCGGCGCAACTCCACGGTGGCGGCAGCTAACCGAAAAAAAGATTGCAGAATGCTTGGAGTTGTGATAATGTTTATTAACTAATGTTAAGCATGCTTAACTTATTGTCCGACATTACCGACGCACCCCGCGTGGGTGGCAGGAGAGAGTAGAATGAAATTTTCAGGTGCAAGCCGCCCCTTACTCGGAGTAATGGTTGCGGCGGGACTCATCTTTGGCCTGGCCGCAAGGTCTGCCGAAGCCCAAAACAGCAATGCACAGACAGCCGCACTGGCGCGGTTAATCGCCCTGCTCCGGCCGGTGCCCGGCCCGATGGGTCCGGCTGGGCCAGCGGGGCCTGCGGGTCCAATCGGCCCCGCCGGTCCGCAGGGTGAGCCCGGTATCCAAGGCCCCCAGGGAGAAACAGGCCCCGTTGGTCCGCAGGGCGAGCCCGGACCGCAGGGACCGCAAGGTCCGGCGGGATTGGACGGTTTGATGGGTCTACAGGGTGAACCCGGTCCCGCCGGTCCGCAGGGTGAGCCAGGCATCCAAGGCCCACAGGGCGAAACAGGCCCCGTTGGTCCGCAGGGTGAACCCGGACCGCAGGGGCCGCAAGGTCTGGCGGGATTGGACGGTTTGATGGGTCCACAGGGTGAACCCGGTCCCGCCGGTCCGCAGGGTGAGCCCGGTATCCAGGGCCCCCAGGGTGACAAAGGAGACAAAGGCGACAAGGGCGAACCCGGACCGCAGGGACCGCAAGGTCCGGCAGGACTGGACGGTTTGCCGGGCCCGCAGGGCGAGCCCGGCCCGGAAGGTCCACAGGGTGAACAAGGTCCGGCAGGACTGGACGGCGCTACAGGCCCTCAGGGCGCAACCGGAGCCCAGGGCCCCAAGGGCGACAAAGGGGACAAAGGTGACACGGGCGCGACGGGCCCACAGGGCCCACAGGGTCCGCAGGGCCCTCCGGGACCGGCAGGCGGCGGTGTGACCGAACCCCAACCCCCGCAGATCATCGGCTACCTTGATTACAATGACACCAAACTCTTGCCCGACCCGGTATATACCGTTTCCTTCGGCGTGGCGGCGCAATACAACTTGGGAGGCAGTATTCCCTCAATCAGCCTGCCTCAGTTCAGCGGGATTATGGTCCAAAAACTGGGCACGGAAAACAGTTCCCTTCTGCTGGACTCGGTCAGCTCCGGCAAACCCCTCGCCAACAACGTATCCCTGTTTCTGGGAACAGGCCTGGGCCTTGACCCCAAAACCGGGGATGTCACCGGCAAACCACAGGTTACCCTGGTGCTGAAGGGTGTGATTGTGTCCGCAAACAGCATCGGAGGCGAGGGAAGCGTCCCCATGGAGAACCTCGAACTCACCTTCAGCCTGATCGAATGGACCATTGCGAACCCTGGAGACCTTGCAGGCAGCCCGATCAAGGGGGGGTATGACGTGGCCAAGGCCAAGCCGGCCGCCGGTCCTGCCGCGCCGCCGTCGGAATACCTCTGCGGAGAAACAAGCCACCTGAAACCGGCCAAGGGGCAGTATCTTGTTGACTATTATTCACAGGGGATTTTCAACCCTGTGACCTATTCACCGGGCGGCGCGGGCGGCACCACCGGAAAATCGAGCTTCTCCGAGTTCACCATTTCACGGCGGGTTGACACCGCGACCGCCCTGATGCTTTCGCTGATCTCAAACGGCAAACTCACCACCACCGCACCCCTTTTGATCCGCTCCTTCGGTCCGCTTCAGAGCTTTGAGGGCGATCCGCCGGTGGAATTGCACAAGACTTCCCTTGAGAATTACGCCGTGACCGGTGTGTCCATCAGCGCCTCAGGCGGCGAACTGGTGGAAAGCCTCTCGCTGAACTTCACAAAGATAAAATGGACGTATTTCCTCTATGACGACAACGGAGCGCCCGCCGGTGAAAGGACCACGGGCTGGGACTTGTCCAAGAATGTGAAGATATGACCCCCCACCGGGACTGACCCCCCGGCACAGTTAAACAAACCGCAGGCTCCCTTCCCTTCCGTCTGCCTCAACGTCAACGACGAAACCGGGGGGCCTGCGGTTAATTTTTTCACCGGGGCTTTGCCGTGTTCACCGTCACCACGCGCAGCGGGGTGACGCGGACCGGCCCCAAAAGTCCGGAGGGGGGCAGGGGCTCAAAGCCCAGCAACCGCTTCGCCTCCGCAGAGGAGGGGACGGCGCTTCCGCCAAAGTGGGGCCGGAGTGCCTCCGGCACGCCGGGAAACGAGTCCATCCCCGAAATCCGGTTGATAAGCGTGTTGGTCACAGCCACTTCCAGCCGGTTTTCCCCCGGCCTGACCAGGCCCTCTATGGCGAATTCCTGGCCGTCCATCCAGTGAACCCCCACCGGCCTGCCGTTGAGCACGATTTCAGCCACATTGCACACCCTGCCAAGGGACAGGCGGAGTTGTGCCGTGTCGGAACAATACTCTTCGGGCAGGTCAAAGTTGATTGTGTATCGGGCGGTGCCACTGAAATGGCGCAGCTCCGGCAAATCGGTCCATGACTCCCCTGCCCGAAGATAATGGTCCCTCCCCAGAGCGCCTTCACCGTCAAACCGAACCTCCCACACACCGCCCACCTCAAACACGGCGGGCAGGCCGGACACGGTTTCAACGCCGGTGCGGGGGGATGCTCCGTCAAAATAGTGGTAACCATGCGCGCCGTTGCGAGCCGCCAGCGCGGTGAATTGATCCGTCCCGGCCACGATTACTTCCAGGAAATCACTCCACAGCATGCGGGGCGGCTCTTTGGCGCTGTCCGTGTGCTCAAAAACGATGAACCGGGACTCATAGGGGGCGAGTGACAGGCTCATCCGCATATATCCGTCTTTTTGGTTGTAAGCGTGTATCCGGCTTCGATCCCCGGTCCGGGGCTCCCATGCCCAGGGAACACCCTTCTCCATGCGGAAGCCCGCCGTGTCATGAAAAGGGACCTCCTGAATGTTCGCCACAAAATAGATGTCCGCCGCGGCGGCGTGCCGGTGGAGGAAAGTGAGCCCGCCGTTTTCCCGTTTACCGGCGCGGACCAGATCAATGTCGAGATCCGGCGGCACGGTGGCGCGCAGCGCCTTGAGAAAGGGATCAAAGGGCGCGCTGTGAAAGTCAAGGGGATCCTCACGGCGCATGACATCGGCGAGGCTGTACGTGCGGCCCTTTCCAACAGATCGCGGTATTGGATCGTTTGCGCCGGAGGGCGCTTCAAACAGTTCTCCGCTGATGCGCCGCACCTCGGCGTCACCGGCCTCATGGTCCCGCATGCCCGTGGAGGCCTCCGGAACGCGCTCAAGCGCGATGACCGTGCCGCCCTGCCGGACATAGTCCGCAACGCGGCGGAGGCTCCCCGCCGGCATCGTGGCAATGTCCGGGAGGATCAGGGCGCGGTACTCCATCTCCCCCAGCCGCAGCCGGTCGCCGTCCATGGCGCAGTGGTTTTGCAGCACGTCGTCGTTGACGATGTCGAAGCCGTACCCGTTGGCGGCGAGCAGGCGGCCCAGTCCGCCCCATTCGAATTCGCGGGTCCACTTGCGCGCGTTCAGCACGCTTTGGGTCCACTGGTTCGCCAGCGGGGAGTACACCGCCACGTCGGCCGTGAACACGCCCTGCCGCAGCAGCGCGCAGCAGCGGGCGGTGTATTCGGCCAGATGGTGGTAGTGGGGCCACCAGATGTTCTCCGGGCTCACCCGGAGCGCCGCGAAAAAGCCGCGCACGGGAAGGATGCCCGTCTCCGGGGACGCGATGATCCCGTGGTTGTAGAGCTTGTTGGCGCCCGCGCGCAGGTACCCGTCCGTGGCGATCTTCAGCTCCGAAAGGGTTTCCCGGTAGGGCTCCCAGTGCAGGTAGGTGAAGGCCTCGGCGCTCACCACGCCGCGCCCGTACAGGTGCGCGCCGGAGGCGGTGTACTCGCGCGGGCCGATGCGCGTGTCAAACCAGGGCACGGCGTCCTTCTCGCCCGCGGTGATTTCCATTTCGGGGAGGTGGGCCGCGCCCGCGCCCTCCATGATGTCGGTGACAAAGCCGTAGGGCTGGATGCGTCCGCGCACGCCGTGCTTTTCGCACCAGCCAAGAAAGGTGTTGAAGAAGGCGTCCATTCCCCGCCGGTGGAGAAATTCGTTCACGTCATACCGGACTTTGGGGGAGATGCCGCCCACGTCCCACCACAGGGCGGGCAGCAGGGGAACCAGATCGTAGCCGTATTCCTTCTGGAACACCCCGAAGAGCCCGTCCGTCCAGTAAAGGCCGTTGCGTTGAATGGGCACCTCGAAACTGTCGCTGAAGAAGGACTCCACCGTCTTCCCGTAATGGTCGCCGATGGCGGCGGTGTACCGCGCGCCCAGCGTCTCGCAGTAGCGGGTCATGGCGGCCTTGTTCAGGTGGTCCACCGCGTTCGCGTTGTCCCGCTGTGTGCGCCAGAAGGCCATCACCCGCCACTGCCCCTCCGGCACGCTCCATTGCAGTTCCCGCCCTGTTTGCGGTGTCGGGAGTTCCACCAGCGAGTCCGGAACCAGCCTGCCATTTTCCAGCCGCCCCGCCACCACCTTCAGCAGCGCGTCCTCCGGGCCGATGACCGGCGTGGAGCGGGGCAGATCGTTGGGGTTGGGCGTGGCCTCCTCCGACAACGGCCCCGAAAAGGACCGGGGCCCCTCAAGGGTCAGCGCGCTGGAGAGCATCACCCCGCTCTGGTCTTCTTTCGGCACCCATTCGCCGCCCCAAATCCAGCCCGGCCCGCCGAAGTTGACGGAAAATTCCATGCCGCGCGCGGCGGCCTGCTCCACGGCGAAGCGGAGCAGCGCGAAATACTCCGGCGACAGGTACTCATGATTGCCCTTTTCGTACACCGGCTCCATGGAGACCTGCTCCACGCCGCCGATGCCCTGCCCCCTCATCTGGTCCAGTTGCCGGACGATGTCCTCGTCCCGCAGGGCGTTGCCCATCCACCACCACCGCGTGTGGGGTTTGCAGTCGGCGGGCGGAGCGGCAAAGGCCGCGTGCATCTCCTCCACGGTGGGCTCCGCGGCCAGGGATAGGCAGGAGATCATGAGCAGCGCGGAAATTGAAGAAAGCATGAAATCTCAACCTTTCGGGTTCGGCGGCATGACCGGCGGCTCTTCCGCGCCGGTGGCGCGTTCCACGGGCCACTGCGCGCCCATGCGGATGAGTTCATCCCGCAGTTGCGCCGCCAGCGCAAGCAGTTTCTCCGGCTGTTCACCGGACAGGTCATGCTCCTCGCCGATGTCATTGGCCAGGTTGTGCAACTCCCAGCGGCGCGGATTGTAGAAATAGGCCAGCCGCCAGTCGCCGGTGTGGAGCGCGCTGTGGGGTTCGTAGCCAAACCCCTCCGGGCCCCACATGTGGGGGTAATGGAAGACGAGGGGCCGTTCCGGGTCCGGTGTTTCCCCCGCGAGGCAGGGGCGCAGGTCGCGCCCGTCCACGGTGTGCCCCTCCGGGTTCGCGCCGCCCGCCAGCGCGAGCAGGGTGGGGAACAGATCCTCGGAGATGATGGCCTGGCCCGACACGGAATCCGCCCGGATGGGCAGTTCGCGCTGGACCGGGTTGTCCGCCGAGGGTTTGGCCCACGCGGCGATGAAGGGCACCCGCGTGCCACCCTCGTAGGCCGAGCCCTTGCCCGCCTTGAGCGGCCAGTTGTGGGTGTCCCGCCCGGTGCCGCGCGGTGTGGTCCCCCGCGCCACCGCGCTCAGCCCGCCGTTGTCGGAGGTGAAGACGACCAGGGTGTTCTCCGCCTCGCCCAGCTTTTCCAGGTGGTCGAGCAGCGCGCCCAGGCTGGCATCCATGCCCTCCACCATGGAGGCGTACTTCTCCTCCTCCGGCGGGATGTCAATTTCGGTGCCGTCATAGTTCCGGTTCCGGTAGCTGCCCATGAACCGTTCATGCGGCTGGATGGGCGTGTGCACCGCATAGTGCGCCATGTACAGGAAAAAGGGCTTTCCCGTTGTTGCCGCGTGGTCCAGCGCCTTTTTCGCCTCCTCCGTGAGCGCGTCGGTGAGGTGGGTCTCCGTGCCGCAGTACTGGTCCAGGCCCGGCACCTTCCACGGGTCCGTCCGGTCCTTGTCCTCCTTCCTGGTGAAGCAGTCCCCCCCCTGGTACGAGCCCGGCGCGCCCGTGGAATGGCCCGCGATGTTCACGTCAAAGCCGAGGTTGCGCGGGTCCGACCCCTCCGTGTGCCACGCGCCCCAGTGCGCCTTGCCGCAGTGGATGGTGTGGTAGCCCGCCCGCAGCAGCAGCGCCGGGAGGGTCGTGTCCGAAGGCTGGAGGCCCCCCATGCGCCAGCCCTTCGGCGACGCCGTGCGCCCCCGCGCCGCCGAGGGGTCCTCGTCCGGGAAAAGGGTCCAGTTGGTCACGTGGTGCCGCGCGGGGTTCTGCCCCGTCATGAGGGAGGTGCGCGTGGGGCTGCACACCGGATGGGCATGGGCGTTGGTGAAACGGATGCCCGTCCGCGCCAGCCGTTCCATGTTCGGCGTGCGGTAATGCCGGTTGAAGGGCGTGGCCTCCGTCCAGAAGGGCACCGACGTGTCCTGCCAGCCCATGTCGTCCACAAGGAACAGCAGCAGGTTGGGGCGGCGCGGCGCGCCGGCCGCAAGGCCCGCCCGCGCGAGCATCCCGGCGCACAGGCCGCCCAGCGCGGCGCCCATAAAATCACGGCGTGTCATGGCATGCCTCCGTTTTGCGCCCGGTCCGTCCGGGGCGCGGCTGTAACGATACTTTAGAACGGCACCCGGTTTCAGCCGTCCCTTTGCGGGCGCGGGGTTCCGCGCAATCCCGGATTAAACCCAAACGGATTTTGAACATGTTTGGTGATTAAAAAAATAATCGTTTTGCACAAAATATGCCAATTGCAATCGTTTCGCCCAAATAAATCATTTTTTGGAAAAAATGCCAATAAATAATTATTTTGCGCGGAGAATGGGTTTATGTAATCATTTTATACGGAGTATATGCGTTTTGTCCGCAGATATTGCTGTCAAGGACACGGGAGCGTGAAACAGATGAGAACGGTGGGATACGGTGAACTGGTGGAAAAATTCGGCCTCACGGTGACGAGGCCGGACAGTGCCGCATTCCTGGTGGAGCAGGGTCACCGTCAAACACGAAGCCATGACGGGTTTACTGAGGAGCGCTATCCGCTCCGCTATGCGCCGGGTCCGGCATGGACGGATCACCTTACCTTTGCGTTGAAGCACGAGGGGGTGAACCTGGAGATTCTGGCGGCGCTTTTTTCCCGCGCGCCCGAGGCGGAACTAGCCACATGGATTGCATCATCGCCCACGGGCCGGTACACGCGCCTGGCCTGGTTTTTCTTCGAGTGGCTGACGGGGCGCAGGCTCGATCTTCCCAGCCTGACGCAGGGAAACTATCTGCATGTTCTGGATCCGGGGGCCTATTACACGGCACCCCCGGCGAAGGGCGCGCCGCGGGCGCGGCGGCAGCGGCTGATCAACAACCTGCCCGGCACGCCGACCTACTGTCCGCTGGTGCGCCGCACCAAGGCGCTGGAGGCGCACATAGCCGGCCGGCTGGAGCAAAAGATCCGGGAGCGTCTCGCGGAATTTCCGGAGATGCTGATCCGCCGCGCCGCCCAATACCTCTACCTGAAGGAGACAAAATCATCCTACGCCATTGAAAGCCTGCGCCCGGACACGCGCCGGACCACGCGGTTTGTGGAGCTGCTGCACCGATCCGGGGGTGCGGACTGCTTCTCCGAGGCGGCACTGGTGGGGTTGCAAAACGCCATCGTGGACGGGCGTTATGCGGCAAAATCTTTCCGCAATTTCCAGAACTTCATCGGCCAAAGCCTGGGACCGGGACGGGAACTGGTGCACTATGCGCCGCCCCGTCCGGAGGATCTGCCGGGGATGATGGCGGGTTGGACGGAGTGCTGCAGGAACATGCTGGCGGGTGGAATGCCCCCCGTGGCCGCGGCGGCGGTGGCGGGTTTTGGCTTTGTTTTCCTGCACCCCTTTGAGGACGGCAACGGGCGCATCCACCGGTTTCTAATCCACCATGTGCTGGCGGCGACGGGATTTTCACCTCCGGGCATCATCTTCCCCGTGTCGGCGCAGATGCTGCGGGAGCGCCCGAGGTACGATGAAATGCTGGAGCACCACTCCCGGCGGATCATGGAGCATGTCGAATGGCGGTTCACTCCCGGGGGGGAACTGGTGGTGGAAAACGACACCGCCTCCCTGTACCGTTATCCGGACATGACGCTGCTGGCGGAGCGCATGTTCGGCATGGTGAGGGAAACCCTTCTTTTTGAGTTTGGGGCGGAGCTGGAATACCTGGCCGCTTTTGACGAGGCACGGGAGGAAATGCGCGGGGTGGTGGACATGCCGGACGCGCGGATGGACCTGTTCATCCGCCTGTGCCTCCAGGGCAAGGGGCTTCTTTCGCGGGCAAAACGGGGGATTTTTTCCGAACTGAGCGACGGGGAATGCGCCCGTATGGAGGAGATTGTCAGCGGGGCCATGCGCAGGGCGCGGGAGTCTCAGGAAGATGACGGGCCATGGCCGCCTCCGGCCGCGGACTGACACGCTGCCCGCTGAAGCGGCACCCGGTTTCAGCCGTCCCTTGCGGGCGCGGTGTTCCGCGCAATCCCGGATTGCAACCACTTCAAAAGAACGGGGTATTATAATACTTTCGCGGGGCCATAAAAGGTTATTCTAGCAATGAAACCGGAGGGTTGCCATGGAACGCCGGCAGAAAGGAAGGGTATTTGGCATGAATGGTTTGCGGGGGATTGCTTGTGCCGCGGGTGTGTTTTTGCTGTCATGCGGATGGCTTCCTGCAACGATAATCTTTGAGCCCAATGACCCGACCAAACCCCGTCAAAACCCAAACCAGCAAAAGGTTGATCTATTACTCCAAGAATCCCTTCCCCTGCCTGAGTTGTTGCGGTTTGAATTGCTCTGTTGGTCATATTTGGCAAGGACTCCTGGGGAGGACTTGGAAAAATATGAAAAGGGGGCGCGCATGACCGACGAGGAGTTATGGTCTGTGCGTCGGCGTCTTGCGGAGACTTTAAGGGCCGAAGGAAACTCATTGGGGAAGGCCAGCATCATCGAGGACGGCCGGATACTACTGCATAACGTCGATAAAGAGACTGGAAAGTATGATGTGATAGCCGGACCGGACAACACGCTGGAGATGGTGTATTTCCAAGGGTTGTTGATCCACCATCTCGCATGGGTTGACGCGCAGGGTGGGATTGGCAGGGAGAGGGGGATGCTCAAGGAAGCCGATCTGCCCCAGTTTCCGGAGAAGTGGCCGTTTTTTGATCAAAACAAGGCGCCAACATTTCCGGAACACGCACTGTTCGAAAAGGGGGACGTTGTGCTGTCAAGAACGGAGACGCCCGCCCCGGCGGCCCCCGGGAATGCGCTTGGATGGGCCTATCCTCTTTTTACGTCCGGCAAGGAACGGGACTTCCGCCCCATGCGGAACAAGGTGGAATGGGGAGACTATTATTCGCACGGTGGAATACTGGGCAGGGGGAACGAGGGCCTGCCAACGGTGGGGGATGTCCTTTGGGTGACACCACGGGAGGGGGGCGGCCTGAATCTTGTGTATTCGGGACCAAACAAAAACGGGCTTTATGCGTGGGTGGATGACGGCTTGCTTGTCCACTGGACAAAATATCCACAGGAAAATATCGCGCCGCGCCTGGGCACTTTTTGGCCTTTCTTTGACTGTGTGGAGCCCCATAAAATCAAGAGGATGCGGCCTCCCGCATATGGTTGGAGTTTGTATGCGGGGGAGAAAAATTATGACGCGAATTTCGTTAGTGAAGACGGAATGTCAAGCGATGATATTGGACCTACTCCTTGGTATGTTTCGCCTTGTTTCTCTTCCGAATGGAGCGATTAAAATAATGATGAATGCATATTGAACCGATATGCCGGAACCAGTTCATCCAAGCGGGAGATTACATCTTCAATTTGCGTTTGGTTCATAATCTGATGGGAATAACCACAATGCACAAACGCCACCAAATATTTGCGCTTGCAATCCTGCTCGCATGGTCTGCCTTTTCCGAGCCCACCACGCTCAAAAAACAGGCTTTCAATATTGACCCATCTCTTGGTTACGCTGACGCCCATGTCTCACCCTGCGAGCCACTCCTTGCCATGAGGTTTGCTGAAAATACCTGTTTTTACAAACACTTTCCGGAGCATGACCTTTGGATGAATTTGGGATGCATACGCCACATTAACAGCGAGGAGATCAATGTAAACCGCCTGATTACATTGGATCCTCCGACTTGGTATACCAGCAATGACGGCGCCTGTGTCTTTTCACCTTTTACCTGCCTTAAAAAGGGCTTTGCCATCAGGGAGCACTGCGTCATAACAGTTGATCTGGATTGGCGGAAGGCCGCCGCCGCCGTTCAACAATACAAAGAACGGTTGCTTTCCGAAATTTCCAATCGTAACGGTCCGGAAGGCCCGGAAATGGTCTTGGAGAGCTCTCCGGACGGGTCCAGCAAAGTTATCGGCACTTACACGGACATCTATGTTTTGGACGTTAAGACAGGCAGGAAAAAATTTTTAACGGAACTGGGTGTTTATCCCGGATTTCGAAGTTATTGCCATGCCTGTTATTCCGTCGATGGAGATTGGCTTTTGTTGTACTTGTCCGACGGACCTGACGGAGAGCGCGGGGACATAAAAGACCTGTATTTGTACAGCACAAAAAGCGGGGGGATAAAACTGATTGACGCGCAAGTTAACACCAAAAGGGTGAGTGTGCAAACCTGGTTTGACAACAACTGGTTTGTTTACGCAAAAGAACAGCAGCTCATATTTTGCAAGCCTACTTCAGTGTTCTAATCGCCGGCACGCCAGTTTGCGCGTATGGCATTAAGCGAACCCGTTTCCGGTCCGTGTATGCCCCGCCGGGTTTCTGCTACAATGGCGGCATGGAACCGAAAGATTTCTGGAACACCTACATGCCGGGCATGGGCCCGGCGGATTTCATGGCCGCCTTTGACGTGCCCGACCCCGGGCAGTGCGTGTCGGAATATGTGCGGCAGCGCCCCTCCTTCTACGGGATTGTGCGGCAGCGCACATGGAAGGACACCTTTGCCGCGGGGGGCGTGCAGCACACCCGCGAGGTGGTGCGCGGCGCGCTGGCCTCGTATCTGGAGGAGACCCGCGAAGAGTGGGAGCCCGTGGCCAACGAGGCGCGGGCGCGCCGCATCGAGGAGCGCCGCCGCCGGGCCGAGGAGGCCGCGCGGGCGCGGGACGAGGCGGCTGCCAGGGCGGCCGCGGCAAAGGCCGCCGAGGAGGCCGCCGCGGCGGCCAGGGCCGCCGAAGAGACGGCTGAACCCCCGGCACAGGAAGACGCCGCCGGGATTGACACCGCCGGGACGGAACCTGAAGCCCCGCAGCCGGACGGGAACTGAAGCCGCCCATGACCCGCACCGACACGCCGCGCCGAATTTTGGCGGTTGCGCCGAACTGGCTGGGCGACGCCGTGATGTGCACCCCCGCGCTGCGCGCGCTAAAAAACCGCTTTCCCGACGCCGAACTCACCGTCACCGGCCCGCCTTCGGTGTGCGACACGCTGGCGGGGCCGGCCTGGATTGACCGGCTTTACCCACTGCCCCACCGCGCGCCCGCGCCTGCGCTGCTCCGCGCCGCCCGCGAACTGGCCCCCTTTTCCCGTGATTTGGCGGTGGTGTTTCCCCACTCGTTCCGCGCGGCGCTGCTGGCCCGGCTGACCGGGGCGCGGCGGCGAATCGGCTACGACCGGGGCGGCCGCCGCTGGCTGCTGACGGACCGGCCCGCGCCGCACCGCGAGAACGGCGTGATCACCCCGGTGTACATGGTCAAAGAATATCTTGAGCTGATCGCCCCGCTGGGCTGTTCCGGCGACGGGCGCGGCCCCGAACTGGCCGCGGACCCCGGCGAATGCGCGCGCATCCGGGGGGAGCTCGGCGGGGGCGGTCCGGTGGTGGTGGTGGCGCCGGGGGCGGCCTTCGGCCCGAGCAAGCGCTGGCCCGCCGAACGCTTCGCCCGCGCGGCGGACCTGCTGGCGGAACGGCGCGGCGCGCGGTGCGTGCTGGTCACCGGCCCCGGCGAGGAGGACACGCGCGCGGCGGTGCTTGCCGCGGCGCAGCGCCCCCTGCGTGAATTTCCGGGGGGCGGCATCGCCCGGCTCAAGGCGGTCATCGCCGTTTCCGACCTGCTGCTGGGCAACGACAGCGGCCCGCGCCACATTGCGGTGGCGCTGGGCAGGCCGGTAATCTGCGTGATGGGCCCCACCTCGCCCCGGCACACGGAGGGCCCCTGGGAGCGGGGGCGGGTGCTGCGGGTGGACGTGGACTGCGGCCCCTGCCAGAAGCCGGTGTGCGCCACCGACCACCGGTGCATGACCCAAACCACCCCTGAGCAGGCGGCGGAGGCGGCCATGGAATGGCTGTGATCCCGCCCCGTGGAGGATTGCCCCGATGAAGACCGTGTATGTGGTGACCATGTGGTCCGGCGGCCGGCCCGCCAAGAAGTGGAAAACGGAGGGCGAGCCGCAGGTGCTGCCCAACGGGAACGGCGTCACCTTCACGGGCGCGGGCACGCGCCTGCGCGTCACCGTGGTGGGCAGCATTTCCGTGGAGGAGTTCGAGTCCGGCAAGGAGGAAATCGAGCTGGGCATCAGCCCCACGGCCCCCGCCCCCCCCGGCGCGGACCGGCTTTATTAGCGCGCGGCGGTTGCACCCGCGCGGCCCATCTTCCATAATCATGGCAGGGCACCAACCGAAGAGGCGACGGCATGAGCAACGCGTTTGACACACCGCGCGGCGGCGCGGACCGGGGACCGCGCTGATGGCCGGACCCCTGCCACCCCTTCCGCTGACGCCCGCGCCCCATGACGGCCCGGAATTCTCCGCGCTGATCACCTGCCATTTCGAGGAGAGCAGCATCGAGGAGTTTCACGCGCGCCTTTCCGCCGCGCTCGAATCGCTGGGCCGCAGCTACGAGATCATCATGGTGAACGACGGGTCCACTGACGGCACCTGGGACCGGATCCGGAATATTTTCGCGAAAGACGCGAAGGTCCGGGTGGCCATGGACCTTTTCAAGAACGCGGGGCAGCAGGCGGCAATCACGGCGTGCATCCGCGAGGCGCGGGGGCGCGCGCTCATCCTGATGGACAGCGACCTGCAGCTGCTCCCCGAGGAGCTTCCCCTGCTGGTGGCCGAATACGACAAGGGCTACGACCTGGTCACGGGCTACCGCAAAAACCGCCGGGACTCCTTTTTCCGCATCATCCCGTCGAAACTGGCGAACATCATCATGCGCCGCGCCTCCAGAAGCACCGTGAGCGACTTCGGGTGCACCTTCAAAATCTACAACGCGGACCTGGTGCGCGCCTTTGGGCTGGGGCCGCGCCGCATTTTCAGCAACGTGGACCTCATCGCCAAAATCCAGCGCTGGTCGGAAATCCCCGTCTCGCACAACCCGCGCCGCTACGGCAGGTCCGGCTGGACCTTCCGCAAGCTGTGGCAGTACAACATGGAGAACCTGGTGAAGCTCTCCCAGCTCCCCTTCCAGATCATCGCCGGGGGCGCGGCGGCGGCGGGCGCCCTCTTCGCCCTGCGCATCGCGCTCGGCTTTTTCCTGGACTTCAACGTCATGTCGGAGGTCACCAACGGGCTGCTGCTCAACGCGGTAGTGATCACCCTGCTGGTGCTGCTGGCCGTGCTTGCGCTGGTGGGCGAATTCGCCATCCGCAGCTTTGTGATCCTCCGGGGCGAACCCGCCTACATCGTCCGCGAGACGCTGCGGCGCGGCGGGGAGGACCCGGCTCCGTGAGCGGCGGCCGCGCGCGGGCCGCCCTGAAAAGCGCCGCCGCGACGCTGGCCGCCGCGGTGCTCGGCGCGGCCCTCATCCTCGGCGGCGCGGAGGCGCTGCTGCGGTGGCGCGGCTTCGGCGAAAGCACCCGGTTTTTCACCGTGAAGCGGGCGGGGGACGCCGCGTGGCGCGTGACCAACCGCGCCTTCTACCAGCAGTTCTCCGCGTTGCCCCTCGACCGCATCATGGGCTGGGACGATCTGGACTTCCAGGTTCCGGAGGTGAAGGCGCCGGGGGCGGTGCGCGTGTTTGTCTTCGGCAGCTCCGCCGTGCACGGGCCCCGGAGCGCGCCGCGCATCCTTGAGGTGATGCTGCGCGCCGCCGCGCCGGGCGTGCGCTGGGAGATTTACAACGCCGCCTGCCCCGGCATGAACTCCAACACCATGCGCGCCGCCGCGCGCGCCTGCGCGTCCCTTGAGCCGGACCTCTTCCTGGTGTACATGGGCAACAACGAGGCCGTGGGCCCCTACGGCCCGACCACGGCCCTGGCGGCGCACCCCCTGCTGTGGCGGCCCGCGGTGATACAGGCGCTGGTGGCCGCGAACAACCTGCGGCTGGCGCAGTGGGCCGCGGGCCCCGGCGTGAAACCCTGGCAGGCGCCGGACAGGGACGCCCTCGCCGCCATGGCTCCCGGCCCGACGCAAAACCGGCGCGCGCTGGAGATATTCGGGGCGAACCTCTCGGCCATGTGCCGCGCGGCGCGCGGCGCGGGTGTTCCGGTTGTGCTCTGCTCCCTCGCCCACAACAAGCGTGTCGGCGGCGTCCCCCAAACAGACCCGCCGCCGCCGGAGGGCGTGCTGACGCTGAACCGGGTGATCCGTTCCGCGGCGGAGCAAAACGCGGCGCGGGGCGCGGCGTTCTGCGATGTGGAAAAGGCGCTGGCGGAGGCCGACCCGGAGGGGCTGCCGGGCTACGAATTTTTCGACGACGTGGTCCACTTCAAGTTTGACGGCGCATGGCTCGCGGCGCGGGCCATGTTCGAGTCGGTCCGGCGGGCGCTGCCCCCCGAAACCGCGCGGCGCTTTCAGGACGCGCCCCCCCTGGAAAAGGGGGAGTGCGCCCGGCGGCTGGGCTGGACGGAGGCCGCGGAGTACGAGCTGCTCCAGTACCAGGTGCAGGCGCGTTTTGAAGATTATCCCGCCAGGCTGATCAAGGAGCGCCATGACGCGCTGGCCGCGAAAGTGGGCGGCGACTGGAGAAACCTGCTCTGCGCGGGCTATGCGGAGGCCTGCGCGCTGACCCCGGACGACATGATGCTGCGCCGCCGCCACGCCGCTTCGCTGCTGGAGGCGGGGCGTTTTGAAGAGGTTCTGGCCGGGGCGGACGCCATGGCGGCGGCCTGCCCCGCGGCCCGCACGCCCCTGCGCCTGCGGGCGCAGGCCCTGGCCCGGCTGGGCCGGGACGGGGAGGCGGACGCGGCCTTCGGCACACTGCTTTCCCTGTATCCGGATGATCCGGCGGGTGTCCGCGAGGAGGCGGCGCGCCTGCTCGCCGCAAAAAATTGGGCGGGGGCGGAGGCGCTCTACGCGCGGCGCGTGCAGGCGGACCCGATGGAGACCGAATCCCTCTGCGGACTGGCCGCGGCGCTGGAGGGGCAGGGCCGGGACGGGGAGGCCGGGGAGGCGCTCGCCACCGCCATGCGGCGGGATCCGGGATTCGCCCCGGCGTTCCGCGCGCTGGACGCGCTGTGGAAAAAGACCTTCGGCCCGGCGGAACGCGCGCAACGGTGGCGTGCGGTGCTGGACAGGGACGACAAGCCCGCGCCCGCATGGTTCCAGCACGGCGAGGCGCTCGCAGACGGGGAACAATGGGCGGAGGCGGCGGAGTCCTACCGGCAGGCGGAACAGCGCAACCCCTTCGACCACCTGATTCCGCTGCAACTGGGCCGGGCGCTGGCGCGCGCGGGCGACCGCCCCGGCGCGGCGGAGGCCATGCGCCGCGCCATCAGGATGAGTCCGCAGTTTGCGGGCCATGCCTGCGGCGAACTGGCCGCGCTCTTTGCGGACGCCGGGGACGGGGCCGGGGCGGAGGAACAACGCCGCTGGTGCGCGGAACTGGGAATCGCCATGCCGCAGGATCAACAATAGGCCCATGTGGAAAAGGCTGAAAGATGTTGCGGCGCGGCGCGTCCTTCCCGTCCTGCGCGCGCCCGAAACCGCCGCGCTCACCCTGGTGCTCGCCGCCGCGGGCCTGTACGCGGGCCTGTACCTGACCCTGGCCATCGGTCCGCTGGGCACCGATTACACCTATGAGCTGGCCTGGTACGCGCCTTCGGCGATGTTCGCGCTGGGCCACGGCATGGTCACGCCCCACGAACCGGACATCCCGGCCCTTTCGGAATTCCTGCTCATGAAGCGCGATTCCCTGCCGCCGGAGGCCATCCCCGGCTATTTCGGGCGCTGGGACTTGAGCCCCTTCAACCGGACCCACCACTACTCCATGCTGGCGGTGGGCTGGGTTTGGCGGATTTTCGGCGTGTCATGGCACAGCATCAAGGTGCTGCCGTGGCTGTTGTTTGTGGCGGCGGCGGGCTTCCTGTACGGCCTGTTCCGCTTCGGGATGGGGCGGATTCCCTCGGCGCTGGGGGCGTTGCTGGTCATGGCGGCCCCGCCGATGACCACGATGATGACCTCCATCCGCGACTTTTCCAAGGCTCCCTTCATCCTGGGCGGCATGTTTTGCATCGCGTGGCTGGCGCTGCGGCCCATGAAGCCGTGGCGCGCGCTGGCCTTTGCGGCCTTCACCGGCCTGCTGCTCGGCGTGGGCATCGGCTTCCGGCAGGACACGCTCATCGCCGTGCCGCCCGCGCTGGTGGCGGCGCTGTGCGCCCGGCTTCAGGCGGGGCGGCGCGCGTGGCTGTGGCGGCCCGTCCTCCCGGCGGTCCTGCTGGCCGCGTTCCTGTTCGCGGGCAGGCCCGTGCTGGACGCCCTCGGCCGGGACCAGGGCGCGGTGTCCAGCCATTCCCTGTTTCAGGGGCTCTCCAAGGAGGCGCAGGACAACCTGGAGCTGTGGGGCGGGGACTATGAAATTTCCCCGGACGGCACGGACAACCTGATCCATTCAATCATCAACAGTTACGCCCGCCGCACCGGAGATGACGCCCCCATGGACCTCTATCTCAGCCCCGCCTACGGCGCGGCGGGACGCCGCATGTTCCGGGAGGTTGCGGGCACCCTGCCGGGGGACATTCTCACCCGCGCCTGCGCGGCGGTGCTCGCCACCGCGCGCATCGGCGACGAACTCCCCCGGCGCATGGCCTATGTGAAGCAGGGCGAAAACGGCTGGGTGCGCCTCCTGGCGCGGATCCACGGCCCGGCGGCGGAGCACTTTGCCCGGTTCGGCATGGTGTATGTCCTTGCCGCCGCCGCCGCCATCGCGACGCGCAGCCTGTGGGCGGGCCTGGTCGCGGCGGGGCTGCTGATGTGGTTCGGCGGCTATGTGAGCGTGCTCTTCCATTACCGCCACGCCTTCCACCTCGCCTTTGTCCCCTGGTGGGCGGCGCTGTTCCTCCTGTCGGCCGCCGCGCAGAAGGCATGGGCCGCCGTGCGGGCGCGCGGTCTGGACAGGCGCGCCGCAACCCTGGGCGCGCTGCGGGGGGCGGGCACGGTCGCGGCATTGCTGGCGCTGTGCGCGCTGGGCCTGGCCGCGGCGAGGGCGTGGCAGGACCGGACCATGGCCGCCGTGGCGGCCTCCTACCGGGGCGCGCCGCTGGAAAAGCTGGCCTGCACCGACTTTGCCGAGGGCGGGCGGCACTGTGTGCGCCTCACCGAACGGCCAAAAAATCTTGCGGATTCGGCGTCCAAAAAAGAGTTTGAGTCCTCCTGGGAATTCCTCATGCTTGAGCTGGGCGGGGAGGGCACGGCGGGGCTCGACCATCCCGTGGAGGTCTCCGTAGACTACCAGCAGGGAGTGGGCGGCAACGACTTCACCCGCAAGTTTGAGGTGCGGCCCGGCGGGGGGAAACCCGGTCCGGTCCGCTTTTTCTTTCCCGTGTATGAAATATCCGCGCTGCCGCCGGTGACCGGCGGATACACGTCCTACATCGGTCCGGCGCCGTGGGTGCGCGGCAAATTCCTGGGCGTGTCCGTGCCGGAAAAGGACGCGGCGCTGGTCACCGGGCTGCACCGGGTCGCCGGGGCGGAGTCCTTTCCCCTGCTTTTCTTCATGACCTGCCCGGAGGGCGGCCCGTCCACGCACAAGCGCATGGCCCTGGAGCGGTGGCTGGCGGGGGGGGGCGGGCCATGAGCCCGCGCGCGCGCATGGCATGGAGCGCCGCGCCGTGGCTTGCCCTCGCGGCGGCGGCGCTGCTGCTGCGCCTGGCATGGCTCAACGCCGAGTCGGTGGATTTGGAGGAGTACGCCTGCCTGGCGCGGCTGGACGCGCCGGACTTGAAAACATTCCTGACGCGGCAGCGCGAACTGTACCCCTACGGCGCGCCGCTGGTCCCCCTGCTTTTCCACCTCTGGGCGAAATTTTTCGGCACGGGCGCGGAGGCGGCGCGGGCGCTGAGCATGCTGGCGGGCATGGCAGTGGTGTTCATGATGCCCCCGCTGGCGCGGGCATTGCGCCCGGACAGCCCCGAGACGGCGCGCCGCGCCGGATGGACCGCCGCGCTGCTGGCGGCCCTCTCGCCGGTGCACCTGTTCCAGGCAAACGAGGCGCGCATGTACGCCTTTGTGGCCCTGTTCGCCGCGCTCTCGTGGTGGACGCTGCTCCGCGCCGTCCGGGGGGGCGGCGCAACGTGGTGGATTGGCCATCTTCTTGCCAATGCCGCCTTGGTGTGGTCCCATTATCTTGCCGCGTTTGTCTGGCCCGCGCAGGCCCTTTACCTGCTTGCCGCGCGCGGCATGACCTGGCGGGGCCGCCTCGCGTGGTGCGCGGCGCACGCCCTGCTGTGCGCGCCCGTGGCCCTGTGGATAGCGGGCATCCCGGCGCAGCCGGACGAGCTGCACGAATACTACACCTCCCCGGACTGGCGTTATCTGGTGCTGAACTGGTTCGCGGGGGAGGGGGTGAACTGGACCACCTCGGGCTGGTTCCCCTCGGCGGCGGCCCTGGGCTGGCTGCCGGAGGCGTGGCGCGGAACGGTGAGGGCGATCCATCCCGCCGCCGACTGGGCCCTGTTTGCCGCCTTTGCCGGGGCGTTCCTGTGGGCCGCGCTGGCGCTGGCGCGGGGCTTTCGGGGGAAGCCCGCCGCCTTTGCGGCGCCGCTGCTCCTGTGGTTTGTGGTGCCGATGGCGGGTATAGTGATGGTTTCCCTGCTTTGGAAGCCCCTGTACGCGTCGCGTTACCTGGTGCACACCTCGCTGGCCGCCTTTCTCATGCTGGGTTTCATGCTGGCCGGGTTGAACTCCGCCGCGCTGCGGCGGCTTGCCGCCTCAGCCATGGCGCTGCTGTTCTGCTACCAGCTTTGCCTGTCGCTGCCGCCGCAGACCCGCACCGCATGGCGCGCGGCGCGGCAGCTCGTCAGCGGACGCGACGGCGACGCCGCGCCGGTGATGGTGCAGGGTGTGTTCTGGCTTCCCATATTCCGCTTCAACCTGGAGGGGGCGGGTCCGGCGAACGCCGCCGTGCAGGAGCCGGAAACCATGGCGGACACGGCGGCGCTGCTCCTGGCGGAGGGGGGGCCGGAGGCCTGCTGGGCGGTGCTGGTGGATGTAATCCACGGTCAGGACGGCCGCCTTGCGGAGGCACTGAAGACGCGCGGGCTCGCGGTCGAACAGCACCGGTTTCCGGGGGAGCGCGTCCTTACGGCATGCCGCATCACGCCGGAGGGCGGGCGCGCCGCGCCCCCCACGGACGGCACGGGGGTTCTCCCGGTGCTGGAGGCCTTTGCGAACACCCTGGCCGCCGCCGGAAGCAACGCGCCCCTTGAGGAATGGTCGCGGCGCATGCGCGCCCATCCCGACCCGGACGGCGGCGCGCACATGCGGCTGGGCATGGAGCTGGCCCTCCGCGGGCGCGGGCGGGACGCCGCCCTGCTGTGGCGCGTGGCCGTGCGGATGTACCCCGCGAACCTGGTGGACCTGCTCATCCTCTCGCGGGAACTGGGCGCGCCCATCCCCTTTGATCCAATGCACGAAACAGCCCTCGCGGCGGCGGCGGAAAACCCCGAACTGCTCCCCAGGCTGCGGCTGGTGCTCCAGGGGCTTTGGGACATCCGGGACGACGATCTGCTGGTGCGTGCCTGCAACCGCGCCGTGGAGGCGCTGCCGGACTGGTCGGAGGGTTACGCCTACCACGGCATGCTGCTGCTGGCCCGCGATGATTTCACCGGGGCGCTCCCGCTGCTGGAACGGGCCGTGGCGCTCAACCCGAACCAGTTCACCCACGTCAAGCACGATCTGGCCAAGGCGCTGCTGGCGGCGGGACGCCCCGCCGAGGCCGGCGCCATGGCGGATCAGGCGCTTGAAAAAGAGCCTGGCAATGATTCTTATCTCCAAACCCGCGCCACGGCCTTCCTTGACTGCAACCAGCCCGCGGAAGCGGCGCGGCTGCTGGAGCGGGAACTGGCAGTCCATCCCGGCAACACGTCCCTGAGGGAATTGATGGCGGAGGCACGGCTGCGCCTGGGTGAATTCGGGGAGGCAAAAAAACTCTACGACGCCCTTTCCGCTGAAAATCCCGGAAACGCCCAGATACGCATGATGGGCGCCTTCGCCCTTGCGGGCATGGGCGACGATGCCGCATTGGAGAACCAGCTCCGTGCCCTGTGCCGCGATTTTCCCGGCGCGGACAACGCCTTCATTCCCCTGGTGGCGGCCGCCTATGACCGGCATGATCCGGCGGCGCTTGAGGCCGCCATCGAAGGCTTCGCGTCCAACGGCGGCGCCTTCCCGGGCAGTCAGGCGTTGATGGACGCGCTCCGACGAGCGGCGGCCTCTAAGTAAAAACACCGGATGCGGAATCCCGTGCTTGCTGGTAACATGTGAACTTGTTGGGGGCATTTGCAGTAAGGAGTGCCCCTGATGAAGTGCGTTGCATGCGTCCATCCGGCAATCCCCCCCTGTTTTATTCTCACCCTGCTGCTGTTCCACGGGCATGCCCCGGCACAAGCCGCACCCGCTGAATTTCCCGGCGGCGGCCTGATGAAACTCGCCGCGCTGCAAACCGCAAAGGCGGAACTGGGCGTATACACCCTTTCCTGCGCGGTGGAGGGGGCGGGAACATGCACCGCCTCCCCCCGGAGGTTCCCCACGGCGGGGTCAGCGAAATCACCGTGACCCCGGCCTACGGCTGGCATGTGGCGGGCGTGACGGACAGCGCCGAGGGCGCGAAATCCGGCTCGTACACCACCGGACCCGTCCATGAGAACCGGACCATCACCGCCTCTTTTTCGGTGAACACCCATCAAATCACCTGCATTGCCGAGGGGGAGGGAACCTGCTCGGCAAGCCCTGAAACGGTGATCGTGGGGGAAACCAGCGAGATAACCGTGATTCCCGGCGAGGGCTGGCATGTGGCGGGTGTCACGGACAGCATCGAAGGGGAGAAGGGGGGCGGATACACCACGGGCCAGGTGTTTGAGGACCGCACCGTCCGGGCCGTGTTTGAAAAGGACGTGTACACCGTCACCTTTGTGGTCACCGGCGGGGGTGTCTGCGGGGCCAATCCCCCCCTGGTGGAGCATGGCGGCGTCACGGAGATCACCCTCACCCCGGCGGCGGGCGGGCATGTGGACTCCGTGGCGGGACTGGACCGCGCCGCCGCGGTGGAGGGTCCGGGCGTCACCGGCGACGGGCAAACCGCCTACACCGTCTCCGGTGTGCGCGGCAATCTTGTTGTTTCGGTTGTCTTCCACGCCGCGCACAGCAATTTGAGCGCCTGGATTGAGGGCGACCCCCAAGTCACCATCGGGGGGAACAGCACCCGGACCTTTGACGTGGGATACAGCGGCGCGGGCGGGCCGGTTTCCTTCCAGTGGCACGCGGACACCGGCGGCGGCATGGCCGTTCTTGCCGGGGAGAACGGGGAAACCCTGTGCCTTGAGGCCGCCTGCGAGGGGGACTCGGGCGTCTATTACTGCGCCGTTTCCGATGACTGGAAGACGGTGGACACCGCGCCGGTCACGCTGACCGTGCTGCCCCAGGTGCCCGCGGCGGGGATTCCGGGACTGACCCTGCTGGGCGCGACGGTCACCGTGCTCGGTGTCGTCCGGCGGCGTGTTTTCGCCGGCTAATTCCCCGGTGTGCGGGTTGTGTGTGGTCGGGAGTATGGCAATAATACCCCCGTGCGGCGCATTCCGCGCCCCGTCAAGGAGAACCCGCCATGATCCGCAGCATCGTTTCCTTCGTGTGCCTTGTCCTGTGCGTGTTTGCCGCC
>JBHEKP010000162.1:0-12939 GCA_041859375.1 Candidatus Hydrogenedentales bacterium
TGAAGCACATCAACCGTGTGCTCTATGACATCACCAGCAAGCCGCCCGGAACCATCGAGTGGGAGTGATCCCGCACCGTTGACGGAAAAGAACAACGCCCGGTCCTGCGCATGCAAGGCCGGGCGTTTTGTTTGCGTCACGCGCGCGTCAGATGCGGATGGGCATCACCACGTTCAGATAGGTGTCCTCGGGCGCGTCGGTGTAGGGCTTGATGAGTCCGGGGCTCGACGTGTCCTTCAGCATCAGACACACCTTCTCACCCTCGATGTTTTTCAGCACGTCGAGAATGAAGGCGGGGTTGAAGGCAATCTCCACGGGGTCGCCGCTGTACTCGGCGGGGATGACATCGTCCTGCTCGCCCACTTCCGGGGTCTTCACGATGATTTTCAGCGCGCCGTCGCTCGCCACCAGCCGGACATTGCGGAACTTGTCGCTCGTCATGACGAAGGCACGGCGGACGGAGGACATGAAGGTTTCCGTGTCGAGCACCACCTCGCGGTCGTGCTTCTTGGGCAGCACCGCGTCATAGTTGGGGAAGTTGCCCTCAATGAGCGAGGTCACTATTTTCAGGCGGTCAAGGAAGAAGCCGGCCTGGCTTTCCTCGATCTGCACGCTCACCAGGGACTCACCGTCGCCGTCCAGCAGCGCCTCAAGCTCATGAATCATCTTCGAGGGGATAATCACCTTGATTTCCTGATCCGTGTCGACCTCCTCCTCCGAGATGGCCACGCTCATGCGCCGCCCGTCCGTCGCCACCACCGTGAGCCGCCGATCGCGAAGCTGGAACAGCAACCCGGTGAGGTTGTAGCGGGCCTGATCCGTGCAGATGGCGAAGGAGGTCTTGAGAAAGAGCCTGCGCAGCATGGACTGCTTCAACTGGAGGGGGTTGCCGCCGCTGAAGGAGCGAATCGGGGGAAACTCGTCGGAGGGCATCGTGAAAAGACGCGTCTCCACCTGACCGCAGCGCAGATAGCAGAAGTTGCCCTCGCCCGCGTCCAGTGTGACATCCATGTCCGGCAGTTCCGCGAGAAGCATGGCAAGCCGCTGGCAGTTCACCGTGGCGGAACCCGGACGCTCCACAGAGCAGTCCACCTCGCACTCGATGCTCACCTTTAAATCGGTCCCTGAAAAGGTGACGCAGGATTCACCCGTTTCCATGAGGACATGGGAAAGGATGGGCAGGGAAGTCTTTGCCGCCACCACACTCTTTACTTTGTTAACCGCGCTGAGAAGGTCCTGACGGGGCAGGGTGATCTTCATGGATGCTCTCCTGGCGTTGGGTTGAAAACTTTCCGTTTATAAGAGTCTCTTTTTATATATGCAAAGAGAAGTCGTCATAGTAGGACTGGGGATATTGTGGAAAAACTACCCAAACCATTTCAACTAAAACCCTTACCTTCTGGGAAAAATGTGGAGGCAAACCCACAATTCATCCCGTCTGTCCACAAAAACCGCCATGTCTAAATTTTTCCAGTTTCTAATTTCCGAAAACGGTGGATAACTTGATGGTGCTTTCCAAATTTTAACCGTGTTTTCTCCACAGGTCAGTTTTCCCCATTGTTCCACACGGAACGGCTGCACTTTTCCACAGCCTTTCCTGCACTCCTTATTGAACTTACGGGGTAGAAAACGGGGATTTTCTACAACCCGTGGAACAGTCACTTCATCAAAGGTAACAATCATGGTGCTTGAACACGGTATTTATTGTAAATACCTTTATAAAAACAACTTACACAAAAACAATAAAAATTAAAAAGGGTTATCAAAGAACCCATAACTACAATTGGTGCAATAATTTGCGTGGTTAAATGGCGGGAAAGGTTCGCGGAGTGAAGACCCCGTTGTTCAACTTATACACAACTTTTCCACAGCTCCGGTGGATAACTCTAAAGTCCCCAAAATTTCGGGAATTTTTAGGTGCCAAGGGGGTGAATTACGCGCGGATGATGCGCAGATATTCCTCCGGGGCCACCACACCCGCCAAAATTTTCTCCCTGCACCGGTCCGCCATGGTTTTAAGGCCTGATTCCTCGATGATCTTGTCTGCACCCGCCTCACCCATAATGAGCGCCCGCACTTTTGGCGTGACTTCCAGCACTTCAAAGATTCCGGTGCGTCCGGAGTTGCCGGTAAAGTGGCATGCCTGGCATCCCGTTCCACGGTGAAGACGCTTGGTGCTTTCCGGCAACCCGATACTTGCGAGCAATTCCTGTTTAGGCTTGAAGGCTCGCTTGCAATGGGGGCAAATTTTCCGGACCAGACGCTGGCCGACCACGGCGGTCAGCGCGCTGGAGATGAGAAAAGGGGCCACTCCCATGTTGCGAAGGGTGCTGATGGCCTCCGGCGCGTCGTTCGTGTGAAGGGTGCTGAACACCAAATGGCCGGTCATGGCGGCGCGGATGGCGATGTGCGCCGTTTCCTGGTCGCGGATTTCCCCCACAAGCAAAACGTCGATGTCCTGTCGCAGCGAGGCGCGCAGGGTGCTGGCGAAGGTGAGCCCGATGTCGGTGTCCACCTGCACCTGGTTGATGCCGGAGAGCTGGTACTCCACCGGATCCTCCAGGGTGACAATGCTGTCGGTCATCACGTTTTTCTGGTTCAGGGAGGCGTAGAGCGTGGTGGTTTTGCCGCTGCCGGTGGGGCCCGTGACGAGTATCATGCCGTAGGGCTGCTGCACCAGCCGCATGAGCCGCTCCTCATCCTCCTGCTCCAGGCCGAGATCGCGGATGCCGGAAAGGACGGAGGCCTGATCGAGCAGCCGGAGCACGACCCGTTCGCCCAGGAAGGTGGGCAGGGTGGCCACGCGTATGTCCAGTTCCTTTCCGCAGGCCTTCTCCCTGAAGTGGCCGTCCTGCGGGTGTCTCGTTTCCGTTATGTCCATGTCCGCAAGAATTTTAATGCGGGAAACCACGGTGGCGTGCTGGTGCTGGGGCAGGCTCATGACATCGTGGAGCACGCCGTCGATTCGGTAGCGCACCCGCGTTTCGGGCTCCTGCGGGTCAAGATGAATGTCTGTCGCGCCCGCGTTCACCGCGCCCTCGATGATCGTGGAAACGGTTTTCACAATGGAGGCGCCCGTTGCCTGGCGCGCGATCTCACCAAACCGGTCCTCCTCCGCGGCGGCGGCGCTTTGCGCGGCGGGGTGCTTCTGCCCCTGGGCCGGCGGCGGGGGCAGCACCTCCTCCACAAGACCGTCACCCTCGGCAAGTTCAAGGTACCGTTCCCTGATTTCCGCGTCCAGGTCGTCGGCGGCGGTGAGTAGCGCGTGGATGCGCCTGCCCAGAAGCACCCCCGCCTGCGCCACCCTTTCGCGGCCCTGCGGGTTGGTGACAAGCACGGTGAGCCGGTCACCCTCCAGATGGACGGGCAGCATGCCGTTTTTCAGGGCCATGCTCTCGGGAACCGCCTCAAGCGCCTCCACATCGCTTGGCGTGCGGTCAATGTCGGCGAATTCCATGCCGTGCTGGTCGCAGAGCGCGAGGGCGATGTCGCGCCGGGTGACAAAATCCTTTTCCAGCAGGATGCTTCCAAGGAGGCGTCCGTTCCTTGTCTGCTCGTTCAGCGCGGTTTCAAGCTGTTTTTTGGTGATGCTGCCGCGCCGCAGCAGCGCGTCGCCCAAATTTTCATGGGCGGCGCGTGCCGCCTTGGAGTGGAATTCATAGCGGAGCATGTTTTCCAGCGTCTCAAAGGAGACCTTCCGCTGCTGGATCAGTTGCTTGTACCAAGGCACGCCGCTGCGCGCCGCGCTTTCCCTGGCCTCGTTCAGTTCCTCCCGCGTGATCAGGTCCTGCTTGATTAACTGCTCGCCTTGGGAGGTGTTTTCCGGTTTGTCCGCCATGGGAATGACTCCTTGTTTCTGGATGAGTACCGCATTGGATGCGGGGTTGATTATAGGAGTAATGGGAAAATCCCGCAACAGACCGGCCGGGGGGTGGAAAAACCTTTGTTCCTGGACGCCACAGGGGTATAATATTGACAGTTGTGCGCAAGAGGCGCGCAAAACTGCGGAGGCAGAGAAAACCGTGGCTGAACCGTTCCGTTCCGAAAGCTTGGCGGGTTGGGGCAGGTACAACCCCGCGCCGTGCCGGTGTTGCCGTCCGGAAAGACAGGATGCGCTCTTGGGCCTGCTGGAGGCGGGCGCGCCCGGTCCCGTGCTGGCGCGCGGGCTGGGTCGCAGTTACGGCGACACCGCCGTGAACCGCGAGGGCGCGGTGGTGGACATGACCCGCCTGAACCGGATGCGCTCCTTTGACCCCGAAACGGGGGTGCTGGATTGCGAGGCGGGCGTTGGCCTGGGGGAAATCCTCGATGTTTTCGCGCCCCGGGGCTGGTTTCTTCCCGTGGTGCCGGGCACGAAGTTTGTGACCGTGGGCGGCGCCATAGCAAATGATGTGCACGGAAAGAACCACCACCGCGACGGGTCCTTCGGCAATTTTGTGGAGTCGTTTGAGTTGTGGACGCCCGCGGAGGGGGTGCTGCACTGTTCCCCGGAGGAAAACGGGGACGTGTTTTGGGCGACGGTGGGCGGCATCGGGCTGACGGGTGTGATTCTTTCGGCGCGGCTGAGGCTGCGCGCCGTGGCAAGCGCCTATGTGGCGGTGGACTACCTGCCCTGCGCGAACCTGGACGCCGCGCTGGAGGCGATGGACGGAAACGATGACGAGTATGAATATTCCGTCGGCTGGGTGGACTGCCTGTCGCGGGACGAGAATCTGGGCAGGACGGTGCTGATGCGGGGCAACCCCGCGGCGCCGGACCGGCTGCCCCCCGGACCCGCGGGCCGCCCCCACACGATTCCCCGGCGCATGAAATTCTCGGTGCCGGCGGATTTCCCGCAGTTCATGCTGAACCCCTACAGCATCAAGGCGTTCAACGATCTTTTCTACCGCTTCCATGATCCGGTGAGGGGCCGGGTGGTGGACTACGACAAGTATTTCTTTCCGCTGGACCGCATCCACCACTGGAACCGGATGTACGGCAGGCGCGGCTTTGTGCAGTACCAGGCCACGGTGCCGCTGGAGGCGAAGGAGGGGCTGCGGGCGCTGCTGGACCGGTGCAGCCTTTCCCGGCGGGCCTCCTTCCTGGCGGTGCTGAAAAAATTCGGCGCGGCGGGCCGGGGGCTTCTTTCCCACCCGATGCCCGGTTACACGCTCACCCTGGACCTGCCCAACAGTTCCGGGCTGGCGGACTTTCTCCGCGAGATGGACCAGATGCTCCTTGGCTGCGGCGGAAGGCTCTACCTGGCGAAGGACGCGGCGGCGGCGCCGGAGACCATCGCCGCCATGTACCCGCGCCTCGGCGAGTTCGCGGAGATTCGGCGGCGGCTGGACCCGGCGGGACGGATTGACTCGGACATGGCAAGGCGGCTGTGCCTGGCCGGAGCGATGAAGGAGGCCTCCCATGATTGACGCGGAAGGACGCACCCTCCCGTCGGTGCTGCTGCTGGGCGGCGCCTCGACCCTGGCGCGCGAAATGGCGCTGTGCTTTGCGGCGCGCGGCTACGCCGTGGCCCTGGCCGGACGTGACACGGCGGAGCTGAACGTCATTGCCGGCGACATCCATACGCGCCATGCCAGGCCCGTCTTTGTGCTCCCCTTTGACGCGCTTGACGGTGACGGGCACGCGGGATTTGCCGAAAAGTGCCGTGAAACCCTGGGCGAGCTGCCCGAGGGCGTGGTGGCCTGCTTCGGACTGCTGCCCGACCAGGCGGAGGCTCAGCGGGACGCCGCCCTGGCGAGGCGCTGCCTCGACACGAATTACGCCGGCGCGGTCTCGGTGCTGGAGCGCTTCGCCGCCGAGTTTGAGCAGCGGCGCAGGGGCTTCATCGCGGGCGTGTCCTCCGTGGCGGGCGACCGGGGACGGAAGGGCAACTACCATTACGGCGCGGCCAAGGCCGCGTTCACCGTGTACCTGCAGGGGTTGCGCAACCGGCTGC
The DNA here is from genome assembly GCA_041859375.1 of Candidatus Hydrogenedentales bacterium. Taxonomy (GTDB): domain Bacteria; phylum Hydrogenedentota; class Hydrogenedentia; order Hydrogenedentales; family CAITNO01; genus JBHEKP01. Next base: position 5,936 of record JBHEKP010000162.1, read on the forward strand.
ACGGCGCGGGGGTCACGGTGACCACGATCAAGCCGGGATTCCTCGACACCAAGATGACCTACGGGCTGGACATGCCGCGCAGGCTGGTGACCGCGCCGGACAAAGCCGCCCGCCTTGCGGTGAACGCAATTCTCAAAGGCCGCTCCGTAGCGTATGTGCCGGAGTACTGGCGCGTGATCATGCTGGTCATCCGCCACATTCCGGAATGCCTCTTCAAGCGCATGAGCATTTAGGGGGCGGATGTCCAGAAAAAAGAAACGCCCCTTTCGGGGCGTCGGGCCGGTGATGCTATCACCGGTGGGGTGATGAATGAATTATCCCAAAACACGTTCAAGTTGTCAAGCGGCGGATGGGCTTGAATGAGACGCGTGATTGCTTATATAGACGGATTCAACCTTTATTACGGGCTCAAGTCAAAGGGCTGGAGGCGGTATTACTGGCTGGACCTGCATTTGCTGGCCCGGAATCTTTTACGACAAGAACAGGAGCTGGCTGCCGTCAAATATTTCACCGCAAGGATTTCTGCAACCCCGGCAAACATGGAAAAACAAAAACGCCAGGGGATTTACCTGGAGGCGGTGGCGTCCCTTCCGCTGACGAGGATATATTTTGGCCACTACCTTCCAAAACCGAGGCAATGCCTTAAGTGCGGTGCTGAATGGATTTCGCATGAGGAGAAGATGACGGATGTCAACATCTCCGTTGAGCTGATGCAGGACGCGTTTGACGACAGGTTTGACACGGCCTTGTTGGTGTCCGCCGACAGTGATCTTTCCGCGCCTGTCGAGTCCGTGCTTGCGCGTTATCCGGACAGGCGGATCATAATGGTGTGCCCGCCTGATCGCCAGTCAAAAAAATTGGAGTCTGTCGCGTCCGCGTCTTTTCGCATTGGACGCAAGTTGCTTCAGGACAGCCAGTTGCCAGACATTTACGAAAAGCCGGACGGTTTCGTCTTGCGGCGGCCCAGGGAATGGGCATAGTATTTTTCCACCACAACTTTGGGAATGAACACAACCCATGCCCGGGAGACGGACAAACACCCTGCTGCTGCTGCCGCGGCTGATGCGCGTTTACCAGTGGCCGAAGAACCTGCTGGTGCTGCTGCCGCTGGTTTTTGCGCAGGACATGGTGCGCGTGGAGGCGGATATCCGCGCGCTGCTGGCCTTTGCCGCCTTCTGTTTGGCGTCGAGCGCGGCCTATCTTTTCAACGACATCCGCGATCTGGCGCAAGACCGGGAGCATCCGGAAAAACGGCGCAGACCCGTTGCGAGCGGCGAGGTGGGCGTGGGCGCGGCCGCGCTGCTTGGCGTGCTACTGCTGGGCGGGGCCTTTGCGCTGGCGGTTCAGGCGGGGATGGAGTTTCTTTTTGCCCTGTCCATTTATTTCCTGCTCACCATATCCTACAGCCTTTTCCTGAAGCATGTGTTTCTGGTGGACGTGATCTGCGTGGCGCTGGGCTTTGTCATCCGCGCCATCGCGGGCGCCCTCGCCATTGACGTGGTGTTTTCCAACTGGCTCGTGGTGTGCACCTTTTTTCTCGCGCTGTTCCTGTCGCTTGGCAAGCGGCGCGGCGAGATCGCGCTGCTGGAAGAGGGCGCAGGCTCCCACCGTGCGGTGCTGGAGCACTATTCCATCGGCTTCATTGACCAGCTTCTCCTGCTGGTGGCGGGCGGCGCCATCATCACCTACACCATTTACACCTGCTCGCCCGAGGTGGTGGAACGCATCGGCACGGACAAGATGTACCTCACCCTGCCCTTTGTTTTTTACGGGCTCGCGCGGTACCTGTGGCTGGTGCGTGAAAAGGGCGCGGGCGGCGATCCCAGCGGCATGCTGTTCAAGGACATGCCCGTCATGATCACCGTCCTGCTCTGGGTGGCCACCTGCGCGGTGATTTTGTATTCCTGAGGCAGGGCACGGGGATTTTGACGGGCGGCGCGGTCCCGTATATTCTGGGGGCCGTGGCCAATCACGCAACCGAAGGATTTCCCCATGCGCGATTTTTCCCTTGACGGCGGCTGGCGTCTCTATTATTTTCCGGAGGACTCCCTCCCCGTGGCGCATCCCGACGCACTGGCGGACTCGGGCGCGCCGTGGGTGGATGCGGTTGTTCCCGGCAATGTGGAGCTGGACCTGGCGCGGGCGGGCCTGCTGCCGGATCCGCTCACGGGCGGCAACATCCGCCTGTTGCGGCCCCTGGAGTTCTGCGAGTGGTGGTATGTGCGCGACTTTGAACTGCCGGAGGATGAGGACGGCGAATGGGACCTCGTCTTTGAGGGGCTGGACACCCTGGCCGCCGTGTGGGTGAACGGCGTGGCCGCCGGCGGCGCGGACAACATGCTCATCCCCCATGCCTTTGACGTGACGCGGCTGCTGCGTTTCGGGGAAGTCAACACGGTGGCGGTGCGCATCGGTTCGGCGCTGCGCGCCGCGGCGCGGCAGGGCCATGACGCCACCGCCCTGAGCTGGGAGCGCCGCGAGGAGGGGTTGCGCCTGCGCAAGGCGCCCCATGTCTGGGGCTGGGACATCATGCCCCGCGCCGTGTCGGCGGGCATCTGGCGGCCCGTGTGGCTGCGCGCTCGGCCCGAAAACGCCATTACGGACCTGTATTACTGGACGGTCGCCGCGTCGGAGCGGGCGGCGGTGCTGGGGGCGCAGTTTTCCCTGCGCGTGGGGGGGTTCGGGCCTGACAGCCGGCTCCGCATGGTGTTCAGGGGCGTGTGCGGAGATCATGAATTCACCCGCGACCTGCCCCTGGAATTCACCGCCGGGTCCGCGCGCATTGAGGTTCCCGCGCCTAAGCTCTGGTGGCCGAAGGGCTACGGGGAGGCCGCGCTGTACAGTGTCACCGCCACCTTGTATGACGGAGACCTTCCATTGGCGGAACGCGTGGACCGCGTGGGCTTGCGGGTGGTGGAGCTGGACCGGACGCTGAAGGCGGGCGGCGCGTGGACGCCGGGGCCGCGCGGCGGCGGGGAGGGCCGTTATGATCAGCCGCCCGACCCGGAGGCGCGTTTCCTCTTTCGCGTCAACGGCACGCCCATTCAGGTGCGGGGCACCAACTGGGTGCCGCTGGACGCCTTTCACAGCCGCGACGCGGCGCGGGTGGACGCGGCCCTCGAACTGCTGGACGATTCCGGCTGCAACATGGTCCGCTGCTGGGGCGGCAACGTGTACGAGTCGGACCGTTTCTTTGACCGCTGCGACGAGCTGGGGGTGATGGTCTGGCAGGACTTTGCCTTTGCCTGCTGCCGCTACCCCCAGGACGGCGAATTTCTGGATCGGGTGCGCGACGAGGCCGAGTCGGTGCTGCGCCGACTGCGAAACCATCCCTCGCTGGCGTTGTGGTGCGGGGACAATGAGATTGACTACTGCTACGCCTGGGACGGGCTGAACCCCGAGCACAACCGGATTTCGCGGGAGGTGCTGCCGCAGACCGTTCACCGGCTCGATCCGCGCAGGGTGTACATTCCCAGTTCGCCCCACATTCCGGAAGGCAACGAGGCTGCCATGGCCGAACAGCACTTGTGGGGTCCCCGCTCCTACTACAAGGGGGCCTACTACACCCACCACGGCGCGGCGTTCATCGGCGAGATCGGCTACCACGGCTGCCCGGGCGCGTCCTCGGTGCGGCAATTCATCGATGAGGAATTTTGGTGGCCCTGGCGGGACAACCCGCAGTGGAAAATTCACAACACATACCACTGGCGGCATGACGATGTGGACCGCGACCGGATCAAACTCATGGCCGATCAGGTGCGCGAGCTGTTCGGGACCGTGCCGGAAACGCTGGAGGATTTCGCCCTTGCCAGCCAGATCACCCAGGCCGAGGCGAAGAAGTATTTTGTGGAGTCCGCGCGCCTCCGCAAATGGCGCACAAGCGGCGTCCTCTGGTGGAACCTGCTGGACGGGTGGCCCCAGTTTTCGGATGCGGTGGTGGACTATTATTTCCGGAGGAAGCTGGCCTACGAATACCTGCGCCGGGTGCAGCAGCCCGTCTGCGTGATTGTGGGCGACACCGCCGGGGAGCACCACCAGCCCGTGGTGGTCTGCAACGACACCCGGAACGACGTTGTTGTCCCGTGGCGAGTGGTGGATGCGGAAACGGACGGGGTGTGCGCGGAAGGCGTGGCTGCCGTGCCCGCCGGGCAAAACTGGCAGGCGGCCCTGCTCCGGACCTACGCCTCCCGGCGGTGCCTGCTGCTGATCGAATGGGAATGGGCCGGGCGGCGGTATGGCAGCCATTATCTTGCGGGGGGGCCGCCCCATGACCTTGCCTGGTACCGGGCGTTGCTGCCCCGCATCGCCGCCCTGCCCCGGCCATTCGCGCCGGAGGAAGTGGCAACATAAACCGCGCCCCGGTTAATTGTTGACACATTTTCCAATAAAGGCTTGTATAATGGAGAAAATGCCGCTACCATAATGGCTTGAGATGGAGGGCGGCGGCCGGTGTTTTGCCGTGTGTCCGTTTTGGGCACGTTCAGGAGCAAAGGTCATGAAACGGGTTTTCTTTTCCAAAATGGGCGCGTGCTGCGCGGCCCTTGTCTCCGCGGTGTTGTTGGCGGGCTGCCCCGACAGCGGGGAGGGGCCGGGTCCATACACCAACGCGGCGGTGCGCCTTTTCCAAAGCAGGCTGGTGTACGCCGTGGCCGGGCAGGCCATTGACTCGGCGGTGGCCGATTTCAACGGGGACGGCAGGCCCGACATCGCCGCCATCAACCGCGACCAGGGAAACGTGTCGGTGCTTCTCGGCGCGGCCGGGGGCGGCTTTGGGGGTGCGGAGAATTATGACGCTGGGGCCTCGCCGAGCGCGGTCACCACGCTGGACGCGGACATGAACGGGACGGCGGATCTCGCCGTAACCGCCGAGACGAACAACCAGGTTTCTGTGCTCCTTGGCGCGGGGGACGGCACCTTCACGGCCGGCACCGCCGTGACCCTGACGGCCAATTCGGTGCCGCGTGCGGTGGCCGCGGGCGACCTGAACGGCGACGGCAGGCCGGATCTGGTGACCGCCGACAGCGGCAGAAACGGAATCACGGTGCTCCTTGGCGCGGGCGACGGCACCTTTGACGACGCGCGGGTCTTCGACGCGGGCGCGGGGCCGCGCTGGGTGACCCTGGCGGACGTGAACGCGGACGGCACGCCGGACGTGATCACGGCAAACCGCAACGACAACACCCTGTCCCTGTTCATCAACGAGGGCGCGAACCTGAAGGACCCCGTGGCGCTGGCCGTGGGCGCGGCGCCCCGCGCGGTGGCCGCCGCCGACTTCAACAGGGACGGCAAACCCGATCTCGCGGTGTCCAACGCCGGTTCAGCGGACATCTCCCTGCTGATCAACCTGGGCGGCGGCGCTTTTGCCGCGCAGGTGAAGACAAACACCGGCCAGCTCCCCGCGCGCCTTGCCGCGGGCGACTTCAACAAGGACGGCAATCCGGACCTGGCCACGCTGCTCTTTGCGGCGGGCGAGTCCGAGCCCCTCGGCGTGATTGCGGTGATGAACGGCAACGGCGCCGGTGGTTTCGGACCCATGGCCTTTTTTGGCGCGGGCGCCCAGGCCCTCGGCATGACGATGGCGGACGTGGACGCGGACGGCAACCAGGATTTTGTCGTGGCCGACGCGGGCACCGCCACGGTTTCGCTGCTCCTTGGCCGGGGGGACGGGCGCTTCCAGACGGATCAGCGCTTTCCCGCGGGGGCCTCGCCCCGCTGCGCCGCCGCCGCCGACTTCAACGGCGATTCAAAGGCCGATTTGGCGGTGGGCAATCTTGACGGTTCGAACGTGATGATTTTCACCGGCGACGGCGCGGGCGTGCTCACCCGGCTCCCGGGGGTGCTGGCGCTTCCCGGCAAGCCGCGCGACCTGGCCGCCGCGGACTTCAACAAGGACGGCAAGGCGGACCTGGCCGTGGCGTGCATTGAAAGCGCGGGCGTGTCCATTTTCATCGGCCAGGGCAACGGCACCTTCACCGCCCGGCCGCTGGTGGCCGTGCAGCCCGCGGGCTCCCAGTACCAGCCGCAGGTGCGCTCCCTCGCGGTGGCGGATGTGAACGGCGACGGCAGCCTGGACCTTGCGACGGGCAACACCGGCGCCGACAGCGTGTCCGTGATGCTGGGCGCGGGCACCGGCGCCTTCGGCGCGCCGAATGTGGTGGAAAAACAGAGCTATCCCCTGTGCGTCGAGCTTGCCGAGATCAACGGCGACGGCAGGATGGACCTGGTTTTTGTCAGCACCCGCGATCCGGAAAAGCCGAGCGACGAGGCCGCCCCGAGGGTGGTCCGCTTTTTCGGCAACGGCGACGGCACCTTTGATCCCGAATCGGAAAAACGCTACGCCACCGGCGGCGGCCCCGGCGACATGTCCGTGGGTGATGTGACCGGCGGCGCGGCGGACGCGGTCACCAGCCACTCCGGGGACGACGGCATTTACCTGCTCACGGGCACCAAGGGCGGCGACTTTTCCGCGGGCAAGAAGATTCTCACCGGCCAGAGCCCCGTGGGTGTGATCACGGCGGACCTGAACGCGGACGGGAAGGGCGACATTCTCACCACCCATGCGGGCGGCTACTGCGTGGTGCGCCTGGGCCGGGGCGGCGGCAAGTTTGACGGGCTCAACCATTTCCTCTCCGGCGAGCTGCCGAACGCAAGCATCCTCGCTGACCTGAACGGCGACGGCGGCGCGGATTTGATCACCCTCAACAAGGGCACTTCGGATATTTCGGTGGTTCTTGCCAACCGCTGACGCGCGCGGCGCTCCCCGGGGCGGCGGGACCTTCACGGCCCCGCCGCCCCGTTTTTTCCGGCTCCCCCCGCATCCGTTTCACCCAATAAAGACGGGCGTAAAACCCGCTTGCATTCTCCGGTTTTCGTGGTACAATTCTGTTGGGTCTGATGTCCGTGACGGTTGCGGCGGACGTGAAGTTGGAGGAGCTTCGGGGCCGCATCCGTCAGGGACATCGCCCGGGGACGCGCGGCGCCGACCGCGGAAATCCGCGGCGGTG
>JBHEKP010000201.1:0-8621 GCA_041859375.1 Candidatus Hydrogenedentales bacterium
GGGCAGGAAAACCTCCACAGGCAACTCCAGCGCCCGTTCCCGGAGCAGTGCATTGGCGGCGACACCCCCGGCAATCACCAAGCGTTCCGCGCCGGTTTGCCCAATGGCAAGACGGGTTTTGAGGATGAGCGTGTCCACCGCCGCCTCCTGAAAACTGGCGGCGAGATCCGCCGTGTTTGGGTTTTCCGTTTCGCGCATGGCGTAGAGCGCGGCGGTTTTCAGGCCGCTGTAACTGAAATCCAGCGTGTCCCTTTTCATCATCGCGCGGGGAAATTTGAAGGCCAGCGGATTGCCGTCCCGCGCCGCCTTTTGAATGGAGGGCCCGCCGGGATAGGGGAGTCCGAGCAGGCGGGCCACCTTGTCGAAGGATTCTCCCACGGCATCGTCACGCGTGGTGGCGAGGATTTCATAGTGGTGCGGCGCGGCACACTGGATAATCTGGGTGTGCCCCCCGCTGACCACCAGCGCGAGAAAGGGAAACTCCGGCGCCTTGCCGCCCAAAAACGCCGAAAAAAGATGGCCCTCAATATGGTGCACGGGCACAAAGGGCTTTTTCCAGGCATAGGCCAGGGCCTTGGCAAAGCCGAGCCCCACCAGCAGCGAACCCAGCAGGCCGGGGCCCTGGGTGGCGGCTATTGCGTCAATGCCCGTGTCCGCGCCGTTGGGCGCGATTCCGGCCTCCCTGAGCGCGGCGTCCACAAGCGGATACACGGCCTTGATGTGCTGGCGCGAGGCGATTTCGGGCACCACGCCCCCGTAGACCTTGTGGATGTCTATCTGTGAGATGACAAGGTTGGACAGCACCGTCCTGCCTTCGGCCACCACGGCGACGCCGGTCTCGTCACAGGAGGTTTCAATTCCAAGAATCACACTCATTGCACAAGCTCCGAAACATGAACCAGGGTGATGCCGCGCCGCGCCAGACCGGGCAGCATCTCGGCCAGCACCGCCACCGTGTTTGGCCGGAAATGGCCGATGCCCACGGCACGGCCCTGGGCCAGCGCCCTGCCCGCCAATTCCTCAAACTGCGCGCGAATTTTCGCGGGATTGCTGTCATTGTCCAAAAACACGTCACGGTTGGCCGCGCGCACGCCAAGCTGCACCGCCGCGGCATAACCGCGTGTGCTTCCGACGGTGCGGCTGTCCACAAAAAACAGGCCCGCATCGCGCACGATCTCCATAAACCATACCATTTTCTCATGGTCGCGCACGAAGACCCCGCCGGTGTGGTTGTTCACCCCCCGCGCGCCCGGCACCTGCGCCAGGGCCTCACGGGTCAGCCGCTGCACGGCCGCCTTGTCCATGGCCAGTTCAAGCTGGCCCGGGAAGGGGCGGATGCGGCCGCCCGCATCCATGGGCATGTGCAGCATCACCTCAAAGCCCGCGCGGGAGGCCCGCTCCGCGAGGGTGCGGCAGAGCGGTGTGTTCGGCAGGATGGACAGGGTGAGACGGTTGTCCAGGGCGAGCACCGTGTCAATGTCCACACTGGCATATCCGCCATCATCCAGGATGACGGCCATTTGCGCCCCACCTTCCGGCGCGGCGGGCGTGGAATCCGGCCTCTGCACCAGCACAGGCGGCGGCGGTAGGGGCGGCACCGGGATTTGCGGCGGCGGCGGTTCCGGCGCGGGTTCAGGCTCCGGCTTCACCTCCACCAGCATGATCTCCATGCAGATGATGTGTCCACGCATCACATTGACAACGGTCTGGCCGTTGCGGTCGGTCCATGACTCCAGCCAGACATCAAAGGCGTCGGTAATGTCGGAGAAGACCCCCTCCAATTCCCCGGAAGCAAGCGGGGGCTTGATGATCATTTTGTATTTGGGCGTTCTGGAAAGCTCGTTCTCCTCCAGGGGCATCCGCTCAATGACAGCCCCCGTGTCGCTCAGCATTTCCAGTATGGTGCCGCCCAGTTCCAGGCAGGCCGCCATTTCCTCCTCCGCCCCGGAGTTGGCCTGGGTGACGGGCTGTGCCGCAGCGGGCTCATCCGGCGCGGGGGAGGGTTCCGCAGGCGTCGGCACGGGCGACGCGCCGGACGCGGAGGGAGGGGCGGTGGAGGCCGGATCCACCAGCGGCTCCAGCAACAGTTCCGTTTCGGAAACGGCGGCCTCTTCGGACGGTGTCGGGACGGGAGGGGCAGGAGGGAGAGGCGCGGCCGGCTCCTCCGCCATGGTGTCCGGCACGGGATTGAGCACCGCCGCAGGGGCGGCCACGGCGTCACCGACCCGACGCTCAAACACCGCCTCGGCAATCATGGCCCGGCCCGCAAAAAGCCGCAGCATGGGCGCGCCTGTGGGGGCGCGGGACTCCACGGCGGTGATCTTTTCACGGGACAGCCCGGCGACAATCTGCCTGCGCAACTCGGGCCATCCGGTCCGCACCGGCAGTTTCACCGTGTAGCGGGGAGTTGGCGGAAACTCCGGGATGCGGCCCGAAACCTTGTCCCCGGAAACGGCAATGTCCCCCGCGTCAACCCCCAGGCCGACGAGAACCGCGTCAAAGACGCGGGCCATCACCGCGGTGTGCGTGGTGATTTCAGGGGCGGGGGGATCGGTGAGACGCACCGCAAAGGGGGAAACCAGCCCCGCCAAAAGGGCAAGCAAGGCCCACAGCCAAGGCCGGAACGCGACCTTTCGCTTTGGCCGTTTTGCGGGCCGGGTTTGCCTTCCCGGACGGTGCCCCGCACCACCGGAAGATTTTTTTTGGTTACCTCGAATCATGAAGGCTCACTGCGGCGCCCAACGCGCCCCCCGGACACCGCCGGAAACGCACAAAATGAAACCGTGCCGAAAAAAAGGTCAGACGTCAATCCATTCCACATTTCTCAGCGGCTTTCCCAAAAAACGCGCACCGGTGCGCGCAAAGGCCCCCGGGCCGTCGCTGACCAGGAAACGGCGCACGGCCGGGCCGCCGCCGTCCCGAAGCATGCCGCGTTGGACCAGTTCCCGTTCCACGGCCTTGGCCGTTTCGCGGGCGCTATCCACAAGCCGCACCCCCGGCCCAACGGCCGCCGCAACCGCGCCGCGCAGCAGCGGGTAGTGGGTGCAGCCCAGAACCAGGGTGTCCACGGCCCGCCGCCGGAACACCGCCAGGTACTTCTCCGCCACCGCGCGGGGAATGGGGCCGGAAACCAGGCCGTCCTCGGCGAGGGGCACAAAAAGCGGACAGGCCCTGGCAAAAACCCGGATGTCCGGATCCAGCGCGGCGATGGCGCGGGTGTAGGCGCCGCTGGCAACGGTGCCCGAGGTGCCGATGACACCCACCCGGCGTGAGCGGGTCCTTGCCACGGCCTCGCGGGCTCCCGGCTCCACCACGCCCACCACAGGCACGGGCAGTTCGGCGCGGAGCGTGTCGAGGGCGAAGGCCGACGCGGTGTTGCAGGCGACCACCAGCAACTTTATGCCGCAGCCGGACAGTTTTGCGGCGCAGGCGCGGGCGTAACGGATCACCGTGTCAGGCGACTTTGTGCCGTAGGGAACCCGCGCGGTGTCACCCAGGTAGACAAGATGCTCCCCGGGCAGCCTGCGGGCCACCTGCTTTAGCACGGTGAGACCGCCCACCCCGGAGTCGAAAATGCCCACGGCGGCTTCTGACACCCCGCGCGCGCTCATCCGCCCGCCGTCCGCACCCAGCGCTGGTCGGGGACTACAGGCATGGTGAGGTCGATGTGCGCGGGAAAGCCCTCCTGCGGCGCGGCGCCCTCGACCAGGAAACGCACCTGGGCGACCCTGGCCGCATCAGGCCCGCACAACGACTCCTGCGCCACCGTGTTGGCGACAGCCTGCACCATCAGGGACTCGGCGGAGGCGCTTTTCACCGCGTTGAACGCGAGCGCCAGCTCGCCGGAAAGGTCCACGATAAGCTGCCCGGAATCCATGAGATAAAGTCCGCGCATTTTTGTCCCGGCGGGCAGCACGGGTGAGAGCCCCCCCTGGCGGGGTCCGGCGATTAACGCCTCCAGCGCACGGCGGCAGTTTTCCACCGTGGCGGCGCCCGGCTCAATTGCGGCGGGTTCCGCGGCGAGGGCCGTGCCGTCCGGAAGCGCAAAAAACAGGCTGATTTCCTTTGAACCGGCCTTCGGATTTCCCTCGGGGGCCGTATTGCCCGACACCGTCCCCGTCTCCCGGGCCGGGGAAAGCGGGGCGAGCGGGTTTGCGCCGTTCCTCACCAGTTCATTGAACAGCAGCACCGCCACAAAACAAAGGACAAGCGTGGCCAGCGCCCAGAGGGAGAGGCCAAGTTTTACAAGCGCGCTTTTTTTGTTTTCCGAACGCACGATGTTTCACCCGCCGGCGCGCCGCCGGATTATTGTTGTTCCTTGACGGCCGCCGCCAGGGCGTCCCCCAATTGTTTGGCCATGGCCTCCCGCTGCCGTTCATCCCGAAGCGCCTCCTCCCCGCCGGGCAGGTTGAGTGCGGCGCATTCCACCAGGACACAGGGCGCACCCGCGGCGCTTTGCAGGCGCAGGGGCGCCGCGCGGACAACCGCCACCGGCGGCCCCCCCGCCTGGTTCAACACCCGCGCCGCAGCCTCGGCCACGGCCCGCGCCCGCGCCGCCAGCGCGGCAGTCCCGCCGGAGGAGGGATCATCCGGGGCATGGAAAAAGGCAAACAAGGGTCCGGCCTGGGCGGGCGAGGAACCCGCATGGACACCCACCAGCAACCCGGCTTTTTTGTCTTTGGCCACCAGCGCCCTTTCACTGTTCGAGAGCGCCCGGTCCTCCGTGCGGGTCAGCGACACGGAGAGTCCGGCCTCACCCAGCACCTTTTCCAAACCCCGGGCAAGGGCGAGCACGGCCTCCTTTTCGGAAGTCCCGGCGGGGCCGACCATGCCCGCATCCCGGCCGCCATGGCCCGGATCAATGACCACGGCGCGTATGGGGCCTGTTGGCGCCTGATATGGCGTGTTCGCAACCGCCGGTTCGGCAGGTGGCGTTTCCGGGGGTGCCCCCCCCTCCGCCGGTTCGGCGGCCGGGGTCTCCGGTGGCATCTGTTCCACGGGAGGCGCGGCGGGGCTGGGCTCCACCGTTTCAAGGAGCATGCCCGGCTCCTCCTCCAACACCGGTTCTTCCCCGGCCGGAGCGGTCCCCCCAAGGGCGGGCGCGGCCATTGCGGCCGTCTCCTCGTCCGGAGGCACAGGGTTTTCGGCGGTCTGGGCGAATGACACCGACACCGGAAACAGGCAGAGCAGGAGAAGCGGCACAAGAGCGCTCATCCGGCTTATTTTGTCGTCAATTGGCTTCATAGTCCGGGGACATGCGCACACCCCACCCCGTGTGGAACGGCGGCATGGATGTGTTATTTTACCCGATGAAGGCGAACCACGCCAAACCGGCGCAAAAAAAAACCGGCCCGGTTTGCATCCGGGCCGGTTGAATTCCTCAAAATGCTAGAAACCGTTCACTTCCTTCAGCTTTGAGGCGCGCGCCCTCAGCACATCCAGGTTGGGGATGCGGTCATCGTACTGCCGCGCGTCGGCGGCGATGAGTTCCTGCAGCACATTGTAGCCCATCTGCGGCTGCCCCATTTTTTCAAGGCACTTGGCAATCCTGTACTGGTTGTACCAGTAGTTTTTGCCGGTTGTGCCGTAACGGTCGATGGCGAGCTGCATCACCCCCGCGGCCTTCTCGTAGCGCAGCAGATACATGAGATAACCGCCGACCCGTGTGAGGCCGGCCTCGTCCGTCGCGTCCTTCGCGGCGTCCGCTCCCGGGGTGGCCTTGGTAAAACTGGTGACCATGTAATTCACGCCGCCGCTGGAGGCCAGCCAGCCCACACCCACCACCACGAGGATAATCAAAGGCCATTTCAGTCCGCTCAGGTCCATACGCCCTCCTTGTTGTTGGATTAGAAAATCAATCCGTTAGAAACCAATGATTCCCCGCGCGGTCCGCGCCAGTCCGGAGAGCACGGGGATTTCCACGAAAGAGGCAACCACCAGCAACGCCGCCACAACAGCAACGAAAACAATCAGCCCCCCCAAAAACTTCCGAAGCCGGAGCAGGGTGTTTCCACCGCCCCCCTTCCGCACCTCGGTGTCGCGGGCCTCGTTCACAAACGCCTGATGCTTGTCGCGGCAGGGGACGGAGCAGAAAGTGCCCGTCTGCCCCGGAACGACGCAGGTCTTGCACAACGCCTTTCCGCATTGCCTGCACCGGACCACCGCCTCGATTCCCGGATGGTTGACGCAACCGCCCAATGTTCCAGCCATTAGCGCGCCTCCTTGCGGCAGTCCGTCCCCGGCGGACGGACTTTACTGTTTTAATCTACCACACACAGTGAAAAAATAACAGATCTTTCGCCTGTGCCTGTCACAAACAACGGCCGGTTTCAATTTCCCGCACGGTGAGGACGCCGCCGGCGGCCACCGACACGTGCAGGAAACCCACCGGTTCGCGGTTGAAATTCCAGCAGCAGGAGCGGACCTGGAACATGCGGGTGTCACCAATGCGGTATTCCAGGGTGGGCTGGTGCAGATGGCCAAAGAAGCAAGCCGACGGGCGGGTCTCCGCGATGAGCCTGTTGAACCAGCGGGAATCGTTCCGGCTCATGAACATGTTTTGATCCCCGCCGCCGCGCTCGGGGGGGATGTGGGCAAAGAGGATTTTCACGGGCTCCCGTGCCGACAGTTCCCCCTCCAGCCATTCACACTGGCCGGAGGGCCGGATGTTTTCCGAGCAAAACTGCCCCACATGCTCCCCGCCCGCGCCCGCGTCGCACACCGCGATGAAGCGCACCCCCTTATGGATGAATGAATAATAATCTGATTCCTTCCCGTCCTTTTTAAAGTCACCGGGAAAGGCGTCCCGCAACATCTGGCGTTTTTCCGGGGTGGATTCGTGGTTGCCCGCCACCATGTGCAGGGGCGTGGAAACGTCCTTGAGCCGGTCTTTTAGCCCGTCAAGCTGGATGTCGCCCGCCACCAGGCAGAAATCGGGCGCATCACCGTCCTTCATTTCCGCCATCACCCCAAAACAGCGCATAAACTTGTCTGCGGCGGTGCCGTATCTTTCCAGTTCGGGCTTCGCCGCCTCGCTTCCGTGGGGGTCGGCGATGACACAGAAAGAGAAGGGCTCAAGATCCGCGCCGCTTTGCGCGCGCACGGACGAGGCCGCCGCGCCCGCCGCGGCGAGAACAAGAAACTCCCTGCGCTTCATGGAAACGGCTCCGTTCCGGCGCGGTTGGGTGCGGGTCAGCAGGCCTCGCCGCGCTGGTGCGCCTCGGCCAGCTCGGCGATGCGGTCCTTGTCCAGTTTGGGAAAGAGCACCACGGGCGTGTTCAGCGGGGAACCCGCCGCAAGCCGCTCAATGGCCTGATCCCAGCCGTCCCCGCCGCCCTCCGGACCGTTTTCAGGCAGGGAGACATTGAGAATGCCGGCAAGGGTGCGCGCCCCTTCGGGCAGGAACGGGGCCATCAGCACGCAAAGCCCCCGCACCACCTGGCAGCAGACGTGCAGCGTGGTGCCCGTGCGCGTCATGTCCGTCTTCCGGGTGACCCAGGGCTGCATCGCGTCGAAGTACACATTCGCCCTGCGGCCCAGCTCGATGAGCCGCTCCACGGCCTGGCGGAAACGGAATTCACCAAGGGACTCGGCCACAAGCCCGGCATGCTCGCCGATGGCGTCGAGCATGGCCGCGTCCTCCGCAAGGAGTTCGCCCGCCTCCGGCACTTTTCCGTCAAAGTTCTTCACCGTCATGGTCAGGGAGCGGTGCACGAAATTGCCCACCACGTCGCACAACTCGCCGTTGTAGCGGTTCATGAAGTCGTCCCAGTCGAAGTCGGAGTCCTTAGATTCCGGGGCGATGGCGCAGAGGTAGTAGCGGAGCGCGTCCGCGGGGAACTGCTCGAGCGCCCAGCGAACGGTGATCATGTTGCCCCTGGACTTGGAGCCCTTTTCCGACTGGCCGGTGCGGCGGTTGAATATGTTCAGGTACTCGTTGCCCACCACATGGTCGGCGAGGATGTAGTCCCCCTGGCCCATGAGCATGGCGGGAAAGATGACCGCGTGGAAGGGCACGTTGTCCTTGCCGATGAAATGCACCAGCCGCGTGGACTCGTCCTGCCACCAGGGTTTCCATCCGTCCTCGCCCAGCCCGGCGTCCAGCGCCCACTGGCGGGTGTTGGTGATGTAGCCGATGGGCGCGTCAAACCACACGTAGATGCGCTTGTCCGCCGCGCCGGGATCGTCCACGGGAATGGGCACGCCCCAGTCCGTGTCGCGGGTGATGCAGCGCGGGCGCAAATCGCCCACCCATCCCTGGGCGATTCCCTTGACGTTGGCGCGCCACTCGGGATGATTTTCCAGCCAGGCCTTCAGCCGTTCCGTGAAGTCGGGAAGGTTCAGAAACCAGTGCTTTGACTTGCGAAGTTCCGGCGTGGAGGTGTCGCCCGGCACGTTTGCCCTGGGATTGACCAGATCCTTTGCGCTGTACTGGGCGCCGCAGGCCTCGCACTCGTCACCGTTCGCGTCGGCGTAGCCGCATTTCGGGCAGGTGCCCTTCACATAGCGGTCCGGCAGGAACTTGCCGAGCTGCGGCGAGAACCACAGCTCCATTTCCTGCTCATGGATGTGCCCGCCCCTGTCCAGCGTGGTGAAAAAGCGCTGGGTCGTGTCCACGTGCA
>JBHEKP010000034.1:0-5103 GCA_041859375.1 Candidatus Hydrogenedentales bacterium
GGTGCGGGGGGCGCGCAGTTTCCACCACATGCCCGCGCGCTGGACCACGGTGGCCGCGCCGAGCAGCGCGGCCAGCGGCGCGGGAACGGGTTCGCCCAGGCGTATTTTGTCGGCAAGCGTGTGTTTCACCCGGTCACCTTGGCGCAAAGCGTTTGCCGCTGAACTGGCGCACCAGCCCCTTCAGCTCCAGCATGGTAAGCGCGCTGAGCGCCTCCGACACCGGGATGCGGCACACGAGGGAGATTTCGTCCACAAAGGAGCCCTCCGGGCTGAGGGAGGCCAGAATGTCCTCCTCCACCCCCGACAGGGGCGGTCTGGGCGGCGGCGGGGCCGGAACCGGGGAGTTGGCCTTTGGGGCGCTTCTTTTTGCCGAAGCGGGTTCCGCCGGCTCCAATCCCGGCAGTTCCGCCTCCCCCCGCGCGGGGGCGGACTCCTCCCGCGGGGCCGGTTTCTGCCGTGCCGCCACGGGCAGATTCAGCTCCACCAGAATGTCCTCCACCGTCTCCACCAGTTTCGCCCCCTCGCGGATGAGCGCATGGGGCCCCATGCTGTTGCGGTGGCCCACCTGTCCGGGCAGGGCGAAGACCTCGCGGCCCTGCTCCGCCGCGAAGCGGGCGGTGATGAGCGCGCCGCTGCCCGGCGGCGCCTCAATCACCAGCGTGCCCATGGAAAGGCCGCTGATAATGCGGTTGCGCTGGGGAAAGTTGCCCTTGTGCGCGGGCATGCCCATGGGGAAGGGCGACACCACCGCGCCATGGGCCATGATGTCCTGCATCAGCCCGAGATGGTGCGCGGGAAAAACCTGGTCCACGCCGTTGCCGAGCACGGCGATGGTGCGCCCGCCCGCCGCCATCGCGCCCCGGTGCGCCGCCGCGTCCACGCCCTCGGCCATGCCGCTTATCACCGTCACCCCCCGCGCCGCCAGTTCCCCCGCCAGCCGCTCCGCCTGGGCCGCGCCGTAGTTGCCCGGCTTGCGCGTGCCCACAACGGCCACGGCGTACTGGTCCGTCTCAAGGAGTTCCCCCCGGGTGTACAGCACCAGCGGCGGATCGTAGATTTCCGCGAGCATGGGCGGATAGGCGGGATCGTCCATGGTCAGCAGCCGCGCGCCGTAGCCCTGGATGAGCCGCTCCTGCGTGGCGATGTCCACGAAATCCTGGTACATGCGGATGCGCTGGGCCACCGCCGGGCCGACGATTTCCGCCAGTTCCGCCTCGGAGGCGCGCAGCGCCCGCTCCGGCCTGCCAAAGCGCGCCAGCAGCCGGATGAACAGGGTGGTGCCCACCCCCGGCACAAGCGCCAGGGTGAGCCAGTTCCGCTGTGTCTCGTCCAATGCCATTTGTTCCGCCCCGCTCCTTCGGTCACTCCACGGCGACCGTGCCCTGTTCCTCCCCGTCCCCCTCCATCATCCACCGTGTCCAGGCGTTGGGGTCGGGGCCGAAGTTCTTGCCCGTCTTTTGCCGCAGCAGCCGGGTCACCGGCGAAACCAGCGCCGTGTTGGCCCGCAAAATTTCCACCAGCGCGGGAACCGCGTCCACGGCGGCCCATCCGGCCGCCTGTTCCGCCGCCGCCTGCTGCACCGCCAGCCCCTGCGGCCGCGTGCCCGTGGCCACCTCCATCAGGATGCGGCGGGCGGGCGGGGTGTCTATTCCGCCCAGCGCGGCAACCGCCTGCAGCTTCACGTCCGCGTCCTCATGGTCGAGCAGGGCGGACCAGTCGCCCACCGTCTGGGGCGCGCGCAGCAGCGCCAGCCCTTGGATGCAGGCGTCCGCGAGATCGCGGTCCTCCGACCAGGCGTATTTCACGAGCAGGGCCGCGTTTGCCGGATTGCCGATGCGCCCCAGGCAGTAGGCGGCCACCCGCCGGTGGCGCATGTCCTCAATCTCGGTTTCCAGCGTTCCCGACAGGAGGGACTCCACCTTGCGGCCCATGCCCGGCAGGGCGGCGTCCACGGCGTACACCCTCTCCGGCGCGCCCCAGGACAGGGTGCGCATCAGATAGGCGAACAGTTCCTCGGCGGGCGCGCCGTCCACCATCCGCCGCGCGGCGGCGCGCAGCGCCGGGTCCGGGCTGTCCAACTCCGAAAAGGCGCCCGTTAGCGCCGATTCCCGCGCCTCCGTCAGGGGCCACGCCTCCAATGCGCGGGTCCGCACCTCCGGGTCGGGGTCGCGGCGCATTTGCTCCAGCAGCGCCGGGGCGGAACTTTTGGGCGCGGCCACGGATTCATCCGGAGCGGGCGCCGGGTCGTTTTGCGGAAAGGCCCCCGGCATCCGGGATTCGCCCGCCGCAGGCGGCATGCCGGCCGTTGCGGCCGGTCTTCCCGGCACGTGCGGCACGGCTGACGGCGCGTCCGGCGGCGCTTGGGTGCCGGCCAGCCCCCCTGCCGTTGCCATCAGCAGGGCGGTGAAAAGAGTCAGGGCTTTCCTGCGTGTGTGCGGGCGGCTCATGCACACATTTTCACCAAAACACCGGGCAACGTCAACCAGCACGGGCCGGTGTCAGCAATTTTCACCGGTTGAGCGTTATAACAGTGGGACAATCCGTGATGTCACCGGTTAAAGCAAACATTTGAAAGAAAGTGAAACTTGCCCCCCGGCTCAGGGTGTCCAAATGAACAGGAAACTGAAAAATTCGGGCAAATCGGCTGGCGCAGGAGTTTTACCTTTCTTGGCATGGCGCGCACGCCCCCCGATAACCCGGCAAATTAAGAGCGAATTGCGGCATTTTAGCACTATTTGGCGAAAAAACGAGGGCTATTGACAAATATTAAATAATCGCGTATAGTATGCCTCATTCCGGCTTCCAGTGTAGTCTCCGTATTATATGGCGTATTGATCCTGCCGTGAATGAGGAAAGTGCTAGCAGGTGTGCTTTCCGGAGAAGCCCGGAGAAACCCGAAAAGCAGTAACTGCTGTTGGTGTTTCGCTGATGCGGGGACTGACCCGTCCCCATGCAAGGAGAAGAAGCATGACGTTACGACTTGCCACAGGTTTGTGGGTGTTTTCCCCCGCGCCGGACCGTTTCTGCGCGGAGGGTTACCGCGACAACGTCCGCGTTCCGGACGTGCTCGCCACCATAGCGAAACTGAAGGCCATCAAGGCGGTGGAAATCCGTCAGACCGACATCACGAACGAGATGCCGGTGAAGGAGATGAAGCGCCTGCTGAAGGACTACGGTCTTGTCTGCTCCTGCGTGTCCACCAACCTGAGCCATTCGCGGCGCTTCGCCCTGGCCGGTTTCGGGCACCAGCACCAGAAGACGCGGAACGCGGCGATTGACGAGGGCCGCAAGGCGGTGGACATCGCCCGCGCGCTGGGGACGACCGAGGTGGTGCTTCGCCTGCACACGGACGGTTTCGACTACCCCTTCCATGTGGACTACACCACCCACTGGAACACGGTGATCTCCTCCATCAAGACCATCGCCAAGTACGCGTCCCCCGACGTGAACGTGGCCATTTCCTACAAGCCCCGCGACCCGCGCAAGCACCTCACCATCTCGTCGGTGGGCAAGGCGCTGTCCATGTGCCAGGAAATCGCGATGAAAAACGTGGGCGTGGGCCTCAATTTTTCCCACGCGCTCATGGCGGGCGAGAATCCGGCGGAGTCCATCGCGTTCCTGACGCGGGCGAGCAAGCTCTTCCAGGTCTACTTCAGCGACTCCTACCAGCTTTGGGACGACAGCATGATCCCCGGATCCGTGCACCTTTGGGAGACCATGGAGGCCCTGTTCTACCTCAAGGCGGCGAAGTACAAGGGCTATGTGACCTTTGACATGATGCCCCAGCGCATCGAGCCGACCCACGCCCTGCAGATCGCCATGGGCAACCTTTCGATTCTGTGGAAGAAGCTGGAGAAGCTCGACATCATGGAAATGCGCAAGGCCCAGAAGACCCTCGACGCCACCGAGAGCCAGCGCATCATCCGCCGCGTCATGCTTCAGGGCTGACACGGCGCGCCAGCAACGACCCTCCGCGCGCCGGACCCGTGACAAACAGGTCCGGCGCGCTTTTTTTTGCCGGTTTCAGTTGAGCCGGACCCGCCCGGTCGTTTACGCTTTTGTGGCGGCGCGGGACAACAACACAGGCGCGCGGCGGCTGGAGCAATGAGAACACTCACACGACACTGGGCGGTACTTTTCGCGGCGGTCGCGCCGCTTGCGGCGGGCATGCTTTGGGCGGAGGGGCCGCCCGGCGACGCCCGCGCGAAAATCACCAAATACAAGGAGGCCGCCGCCGCGGCGTCGCGCCCCGTCGCCGCGCCGATGGCTCCCGTGGCGCCGCCGGACCGGAACGATCTGCTGGACGCGCTTGAAGCATTCACCGCCGCGGGCGCGGAAAACACCACGGACGAGGCCTTCCGCCTGGAGCATATCGAACTGCTCACCCTGCTGGGCTACCACGATCTGGCGGCGGAGCAGTGGGAGCGTGTCGTGAAAGAACGTCCGGCGGACGGCGCGGCCTGGCTGGCGCTCGGGCGCGCATGGGCGGCCTCCGGCCCGGCGGGCCATAAGCGGGGCGACGAGGCGCTTCAGCAGGCGGTCAAACTGCTGGGTGACGGCCCGGACAAAGCCGAGGCCTGGGCGATCCGTGGCTGGATGACGCACCAGCGCGGACTGCACGAAGCCGCCCGCGACGCCTACGCCCGCGCGCTGGAACTCGCTCCGGGGCAGGTTCGCGCCGTCATCGGCGCGGCGGCGCTGGACGCGCGGGCCGGAAAGATCACCGAAGCCTCCGCCGCGCTGGACGGACTAAAACAGGCGGCGCAGCCGTATGATGTGGAAACGCGGCTGATGCTGCGCCGGGCGCTGCACGACTTCGAGGCGGGGCGCGGGGTGGTGCCGGACGAGGCCGGGGCCCATGCGGCCTATTCGCGGCTTTTGTACCGCGCCGGAAGGCTTCCGGACGCGGCGCTGGCGGCGCGGCGCGCCTCCGACCTCAATCCGGGGGACGTGGAGTCCCTAAACTTCCTTGCGTCCATTTTGATGCAGATGAACCAGACGGAGCAGGCGGCGCAGGTGCTGGAGAAATCCCCGGCAGCCAGGCCCGACCAGCCCGGCGTGGCGGAAACACTGAAACGCCTGCGGGCGGGCAGGTAGGCGCCA
>JBHEKP010000040.1:0-6810 GCA_041859375.1 Candidatus Hydrogenedentales bacterium
CTTTGCGCTCAGACTTTTCAACACAGCCGAAATGGCGGGCCGGACCGGGGAGGCGCTTCCCGTTGCCGAGGCGGCACTGACGCGGAATCCCCATGGCGAAAAGTCCCCCGAACTCGCCCGCCGTATCGCAGTCGCGCGGCAAGACACCGCCACGCCGGGGCAGCCGCCCGCGCCCGCCGAGATGGAAAAGACCCTTGACCTGTTGAGGTTCGCCCTGCGGAATGGCGGGACATCCCCGGACATCGCGGGCCGCCACGGCATGGGCCTGCTTGTGCGGGGTGATCTGGAAGGGGCCCTGCCCCGGCTTGAGGAGGCCGCCAAGGCGCTGCCCGATTCCCCCTTTGCCCAGGCCAAAAAACAGGTGGAGGGGGCCTTGGGCATGGCCAGTTCCCTGGAAAAGGCGGCGATGGAGGCGGCCAAAAACAACCCCCACGATGTGAACGCGCTGCTGGCGCGAGCCGAGCGCGAGGTGCTGCTGGGCAGGCTCACCCCGGCGTTGTACCTGGCCGGAGCCGGATTCCGCCGCCATCCGGAGGATGAAAAGATGTGGCGGGTGGTGGGCCAGGTGAAGGGTGCGCGCGGCGAGGCGGAACAGTTCATGGCCGCCCATCCCGACGCCCCGGCGGAGCGCTGGGCGGGCCTGGTGAACCGCTGCGCGGACATGGGCCTGTGGGACGCCGCGGCGGCCTATCTGCCAAAATCCGGCCTGGCCGGGGAGGGCACGCCCGAGGAGGCGGTGGCCGGTATGGCGATGAAGCGGAACCAGCCCACCATGGCCCGGATTTGGCTGGTCCGCGCCATGGAACGCCATCCCGACGCCTGGCAGCCCGCCCTCAGCCTGGCCGACATGGCCCTCAAGTCCGGCAACAACGGCGGCGCGGCCGCTTTTCTGGCGGAGGCGGAGAAGCGCGGCGCGCCCGCCGGCCCGTGCGGTGAACTGCGCGCGCGCCTGGGCGGCAACGCCCCCGCACCCGCGCCCCTCCAGCCGGGTGAGGAATTCACGCCGGTGCGCACCATGATTCAATAAACAGGGGGACCGTCAATGGACTTCTCGCTGGCGACACTGCTGGAAAGCCTGGGCCGGGAGCAGCCGGCGGACGCGGCGGTGAAACTGCTGCTCGCGGCGCTGCTCGGCGGCGCGCTGGGCGTTGAACGGCAGCGCAAGGGACGCAGTGCGGGATTGCGCACCCACATTCTCGTGACGCTGGGTTCCGCCCTGCTGATGATTGTGTCCGGCTATGCCGTCCGGGAATCGCAGGCCGACCCCACCCGCATCGCCGCGGGCATCATCACGGGCATCGGTTTTCTGGGCGCGGGCGCCATCTTCAAGGCGGGATTTGTGAAGCACGGGCTGACCACGGCGGCCATGGTTTGGATGGCGGCCGCGGTCGGTGTCGCCACCGGTGCGGGCTATTTCATCGTGGCCGTGACCGCCACCGCCATCGCCCTCGCGGCGGTCACCGGCTTTGAGAACGCGGACACCCGCATCACCCAGCGCCACGCCTTCATTGTCAGGGCGGAATTTTCACTGGAGGACTGTGACCCGGCAAAAATGGCCCAACTTTTCAGGGAGCACACGGGTTATGAGGCGGTGATGCACTCCGTGCGCATGGACCGGGAGGCGCGGCGGATGGAGGTGGTGATGCAGGTGGAAACACCGCACACGGTGGACGCGGCGCAGATGGCCCAACTGGTCAGGGAGCACTGCTCCGGGGCGCGGCACGCCGGGGTGGAACTGGTTTCCGCCTGAACCTGGCCGGCTCAGATGGTCCGGTTCAGCAGCGCCTCCATCTGGATGATGCGCCGATCCAGCAGATCAAGCAGCTTGGTGTGCAGTTCCTTGTTGGACGCGGCCACCAGCGACAGGTGGTTCGACTCGCTGCTGTCAAGCAGCAGCACCTCGTCGAATTTGCCGCCTTTGGCGTCCGTCACCACACAGCCCGCCTCTTCCGCAATCAGTAGGGCCGCCGCAATGTCATAGGGCGCGATGCCGATGACCTTGCCGCCGCCCGCGCGCTGGAACATCTCGCGCACCCGGTCGGGGATGTCCCGGTAAAACCGGTTGGCAAAGTCCACGCAGGCGTCAAGCTGGTTGGTCAGCAGCCGGGTAAGGCTGTAGGCGGTGCTGTTGCAAGAGAAAAAGCCGCCCTTCATGCTGGAAAAGTCTATGAGACGCGCCGCCGTGGGGAAAATCAGCTCCGCGGGGCGGGCAGGCACCGTCATGGACCAGGTAAGCATGTCCAGCGACGTGTTGGCGGACAGTTTGGCCTTTTTCAGCTGTTCGCCCACATGGATGCGCACCCCTTTGCCCCGTTCGGCGTAAAAGGTGCGCTCCCCCAGCAGTTCCACCACGCAGGCATTGTCCAGGCCGCCGATGGTGGGGCGCTCGATGACACGGGTGCTGGCCACGGACACGACACAGCCCTCAAAGCCGCTTTTGGCGGCACGGCTGCCGTCAATCGGGTCCACAATCAGCAGATGGCGGGGCTTTTCCGATGTGAAGGTGGAATAACCCGAATCCTCGGAATAATACGCCACCGGCAGGCCGGCGCGTTTCAGGAAATTTAACAGTGTCTTTTCCGCCACCTTGTCCAACTGGAAGGTGACATCACCGCTTTGGGCCGTGTCCACGATTTCCCGGCCCTTCACCGCGCGGGCCAGCGGGGCCACCGCGTCCTTGATGGCCGCCGCCAGATCCAGCAGGAACTGCGCGGGGAGCGGGGTGCCCTGCTTGAGCGTGTAATTCGCCCCGGGGGCGTCCCCCTTGAACACGATTTTGATCCCGGAAGCCTTTGCTTCCGTTTCAGGCTTGGGGGCGGGGGGCTCTTTTGCCTTTTCCGCAGGCTTTACAGCCGGTTTCGGGGCAGGTTTCGCCTTGACGGCCGGTTTGGGCGGAGCTTCTTTTACAACAGGTTTTGCCTTGGAAACAGGCTTGACGGTTTCAACAGGCTTGCTCTTGGACACCGCCTTAGGTTTTTCAACCGGTTTCACCTTGACGGCTGCTTTGGGCTTTTCAACCGGCTTCACCTTGGGGGCGGGTTTCGGTTTTTCAGGCACCCTGCCCTTGGAAACGGGTTGTGCCGCCGCCGCTTTTTTCGCGGGAGCCGCTTTCTTGGTTTCAACAGACTTGACCGGCTTTTTGACGGCCACCGCCTTTGATTTGGCCCCCGATTTGCTCTTTTTCTCCATCCGCCAGCCCTTTGACATGCGCCAAATATTTGGCGTCCGTGCCTTTAAGTCAACCTTGCCATTGTGCGCTCACCACAATTTCTATACTGACCGGCAGAACTGCCAACCGGTTACACCTCAACCAATTACAGCATTAACCCGGCATTTTTCACTGCAAGGGTTCTAAAACACCACAATCCTGCTTTACATTGACCGATTTTAGCATTTCCTTTTTCATATGTCCAGCATTTATTTTATGTTGTGCCAAAATCAATAAAAACCCTCCCGCGACCAATACGCGCTAGCGATGGCCGGTATTCCACGAATATTTTGACTGATTTCACGGTTTATTCGTACAATCCAACCACAACATGATGTGTTGGTGTTTTTGGGACACTTTGTCGTATTGGCGGTTTTTAACCGGTTTGGAAGGATTTTGTCATGGCGTTTATCGTTTGCGAGCCCTGCATCAAGTGCAAATACACCGACTGCGTCGAGGTTTGTCCGGTTGCCTGTTTCCATGAGGGGACCACCATGCTGACCATTGACCCTGATGAATGCATCGACTGCGGGGTTTGCGTGGATGAGTGCCCTGTGCATGCCATCTATTCCGAGGATGAGGTTCCCGAAAAATGGCAGGAATACATCGGGCTTAACGCGGAATATGCCAAACAGTGGCCGGTGATTGACGAGGGCCGCGAGCCCCTTGAGACCGCTGAAGAATTCAAGGACGTCGAGGACAAACGCGGTCTTTTCTCCCCAGAGGCCGGTTTGGGCACCTGAACCTCAATGCACCGGCTCCGTGCGCAGGAAATCAACCCGTGATTTTTAAACTCTTGGCATGTGACGTGATAACCCGCGAGGTGTGCCACTGCATCGCCCGTTCAGCACACACCATTGATCCCCAGTTCACTCCAAAGGGCGAGCACAACGCCTCCGCCAACCTGCGCGCCCTGCTGCAGGCCCAGATAGACGCGGTGGCGGCGGGCAATGTCGAATATGACGCGGTGTTACTGGGTTATGGCCTGTGCGGCAATTCAACCCTTGGGCTTGAGGCGCGGCGTTTTCCCCTGGTCATCCCCCGTGCGCACGACTGCACCACCCTGTTTTTGGGCTCCAAAGAGGCTTTTCAGGAGCATTTCGGCCCGAATCCCAGCCAAACCTGGGCCAGCGTAGGCTATTCTGAGCGGGGCGGTTCGGTGCTGTCCGACAGCAGCACACGCGACTGGCTCGGCGGTTCCCAGAGTTTTGCCGAACTGGCGGCCATATATGGCGAGGAAAACGCCCAGTTCATCATGGACACCCTGCGGGTGACCCATGACTCCGACTCGATCTGGTTTATTGACGTGCCGGAAACGCGCGCGGAATCGGTCATCGCGCGCATCGAAGAACAGGCCCGCCAGGAAAAGAAGGAAATTAGGAAGATAGCGGGGAGCATCCGCATGATTGAGGGCCTGCTTTCAGGCAACTGGCCGGAGTCGGATTATCTGGTGGTGCCCCCCGGCCACCGGGTGGCGGGGGTGTATGACATGGAAGAGGTGGTCCGCGCGGAACCCGTTCAATAGGGTTATCTTATGTTCGCCGCCTCCGGCGGCTCCACTTCCCCGCCCTTGTCCCCCGTGGCTTTGGTCCATCCGTCCAGAAGACCCCGCATAAGCCGCAGCGTGTCGGCATGTTCCGGGGCTTCCGCAAGATTCTCCACCTCGTGCGGGTCCGCGGCGAGATCATACAATTCCTCGGCCGCCTTGCGGGGGGCCATGAACAGCGCCTCGGAACCCTTGAGCGTGCCCGCCTTTGCCCGCTCTTTCAGCAGGGCCAGCACGGGATACTGCTGTTCCGTGTACCGGTTGGGCTGGGCGTAGGGCCGGTCCGCCATAAAGTTTCGGATGTACTTGAAGCGGCGTGTGCGCACACAGCGCGCACGGTCCCGCGTTTCATCGCACCGGTCGCGCGCGGCAACCACATACCCCGGCGCGGGACCGCCAAAGAGGGGGCGCCCCTCCATGTTTTCCGGCAGGGGCACACCCGCCAGTTGGAGGGTGGTGGCGGTGATGTCAATATGGCTGACCATGCCGTCAAAGACGCCGCCGGGCGCATAGGCACAGGGGGCAACGGGCGGATCGTCCAGCACGGGAAGCAGCCGGGCGCGCGCCGGCGCCGCCGGCGCCTTTTCAAGGGTTCGGACAAGTGCCAGAAAGCGTTCCGGAACACGCAGCAGCAGCGGCTCATGGATGCCGGGATCGTAAAGCCACTGCTTGCCCCGGACCAGCGGCCTGCCGTTGTCGCCGAAAAAGAAGACCACC
Organism: Candidatus Hydrogenedentales bacterium; assembly: GCA_041859375.1. Lineage (GTDB taxonomy): Bacteria > Hydrogenedentota > Hydrogenedentia > Hydrogenedentales > CAITNO01 > JBHEKP01. The sequence goes on from JBHEKP010000040.1 coordinate 5,472, forward strand.
GTGTTGTCCGCCAGGCCGTCCGCCGCAAGCCGGTCCAGCACCCGGCCGGCCTTCAAATCCAGCAGCGACATCACATCATGGTATTCCGCCAAATCCCTCCGAACCACCGGATCGTCCGGATAATAGGGGGGCACGACAACAGAGGCCGGATCCGTGCGCACGGGCATCCCCTCTATTTCCTTCCAGGAACCGCCCCGGTGCGCCTCATAAAAATTTACTGTGGCAAAGAAGGGCCTGTCTTTCGGGCATTCCCGCCAATCCACACCGTCATGGGGGCGTTCGCAGGTGAAATTGAAGTCTGTTTTTCCCGGTTTAAGCGGTTCCTCCCCCGTGAATGTGGCGTTGCAGGTGAAATACCCCGCGTCGCGCAGGCGGTCCATCACGGTGCGCACCCCTTCGGGCAGCCGGTAACCATCCGTGCGGTGGCTGCGGTGGTGGTGCGCGCCGATGGAGGTCTGATACATGCCCGTGGCCAGCGCCGACCGGCTTGGGGAGCACACCGGGCCCGTGCAGAAGGCATTGGTGAAGCGCATACCCTCCGCCGCGAAGGCGTCCAGGCGCGGCGTGCGCGCAAGCGGGTTGCCGTAGCATCCCAGATCGGGGCAGCAGTCCTCCGCCACCAGCCACAGGATGTTTGGCTTGTCAGGCATGGGGGAACCGCCCGCCGCCCACTTCATTGCCGACAAGAGGGGGACGCCCGCGGCAATACCCGCGAGCCGCTGGACAAACCGCCTGCGGCCCAAATTCATGTTCATGGCATCGTGTTTCACAAGGGGATTGACTTCCCGTTTTTCGTCAACATGGAAGGGACGCCGTGATTATTACCCCGGTACCGGCCATGGAATCCGTTTCTAATCAGGAAGTCCGTAGCCATAACTCAGCCCATTGGCGCCGCCTGTCTTATAGGTGGCCCAAAGAGTCACATAATCCGCATTCAACGCGGAGGTGTCCACCTGGGAATACAATGGAACCAAATTACCCTCCGCTGTTTCAGGTGCGATATTGTAAAACACCGCCACATCGTAAACGGCCCCCGCGCTGAACTTCGCGGGAATGGTCGCCGTTTCCCCGGCGGGAACAACCAGTTCCAGCCTGTTTTCACCCCAGTCGGCCGCGTCCGACGGAACAATAAACACACCCACCACCGGATAATCGCCGCTATTCACAAAGAAAAATTGAAAGCCCGCCACAGGGCATCCGGGCAAAAGAAACAGCACCGCCAGCGCAAAAAACATGACACCCGCACGCAAAACCATCCGATTGACACCCATGACCTCTCCTTTCCCGCAATGCGCCTGAACCGCCGTTGTAAACGCCACCGGCTCCGATGGTAGGCAAC
>JBHEKP010000256.1:0-4294 GCA_041859375.1 Candidatus Hydrogenedentales bacterium
CAATATTTGCTTCAACCGTCGAAATACCAATATCCCCTCAATCACAATAAGCACTTCCAGCAGAACCCACCCGGTAACAAAAACGGCCCAGACAGTGAGATGGCTTAGAATGGCCCGATGATACATCTGGGCAATCACATCCGGTGTCAGGTTCGCCGCCATACCCTCGCGGATCCCCCCCCAACTCATGCCATGCCCATATACATACAGACACATAAATATAATTAAAGATATTGCAGCCATGCTTTTTTGAAAAACATGCTTGTCAAGGACCAAGTGGGGTGTCAGGGGGGATTTGTTCAGATGACATCTCGCCGTGTCAACCGCCGCAAGCAGGACAAGCTCGGCTGCCAGCCAGAAAACCCCCGCAAACTCAATGACATATTGGCGGGATTGTTGCTGGCGCAGAAAGAGCAGAAAGTCCGCAATCCATTGCTGTACCGCCGGTTCGGAAGCCATTTTGATTACAAACAGGTGTTGGGAACGGGCACATCCACCACGGTTCCCCGCTCAACGGATTCGATTGCCGCCGCCAGCACGCGCTGGGCGGCCAAGCCCTCCAAACCGGACCCCTCAATTTCCGCCGGTTTGGCCCCCCCGGCCACCTGATCCACAAAACGGTGGATGCGGTTGCGGAAGGTGTCGTCGAAAACCTTTTCCTCCAAATCCCCGAAGGGGGTGTTGGAAATGACCGTTTTTTCCATGCTTCCCGCCGGATAATAGGCAAGTTCCGTCATCATGTCGTCCAGCACAAAGCGGCCGCCGGTGCCCGCCACCTCGCAGCGCTCCATGGGATGCCCCCGCTCGATGTCGTAACTGCCGGTAAGCCCGCCCACCGCGCCGTTGGCAAAGCGCATGTTGAAGTGGGCTGTGGACCAGATATCCCGTCCGGGCGCACGGGTGGCAAAACACTGAACTTGGGCAATGTCGCCGCAGAAGTGGCGCATCACGTCAATGGTGTGGGGGTGGAGCGCCTTGATTTGGAACCAGGGGGAGGTTTCCCGGGGGTTCTTTATCCACATGGACATGTTCATGAACAGCAAGTGGCCCAGCCGCCCCTCGTCAACCCATTGCCGGGCAATACGTGTCAGTTTGGTGAAGCGGTGGTTCAGGTTGATGCCGTAACAGACCCCCTTGTCCCGTGCAAGCCGGACCATTTCCTCCGCTTTGCCGATTTCGTTGGAAATCGGTTTTTCCCCCAACACATGGCAACCGGCCCCCAGCGCCAGCATGGTGGGCTCATAATGGTCGCTGGAATACTCGTACCCACCCGTGCACACGCCGACAAGGTCGGGCTGCAACGAGCGGAGCATCCCGGCGGCGTCATAAAAGGCCGGCGCGCCAAATGCGGCCGAGGCCGCGTCCGCGCGTTCCCTGATAATGTCACAAACGCCCGCCAGTTCCACGCCGGAATGGGCGGAATAATGGCGGGCATGGATGTTTCCAATGGGACCCAACCCAATGACGGCCACGCGGATCACAGTCTATTTCCTCCAAAAAAAAACAAGGTAACCGGATATTGTTTGCCCTAGTGTATTCCATGGGAGGGGGTCGGCGCACACAACGGCGGCATGTTCACTCATGCCGTGCCGTGCTTGTGCTACAATGCGCAGACCATGGACAAAATCGCATTAAAAGAATTGTACGCGCCGATTGTGGGGGAATTGGAGGGGGTGCGCACCTTGGTGGACCGCCTTTGGCGGGATGCCTTTTCGCTGGTGGGGGTGCGGCAGGACAACATTCCCTCCCTTGGCGGAAAGATGCTTCGTCCGGCGCTTACCCTGCTCTCGGCGGGTGCGGTGGGCGTCCAGGACCTGGCTTCACAGGAGAAGCTGGCGGCGGCCTTTGAGACGCTGCATGTGGCCTCCCTTGCCCATGATGATGTGATTGATCATGCGGCCCTGCGCCGGGGCCACAATTCGCTGAACGCGCTCTGGGACAACCATGCCGCCGTGCTGGGGGGCGACTTCCTTGTGGCAAACGCGGTGGAGATGGTGGCGGATTACGGGGTATGCGCGGTGGTGACCATGGCGGTCCGCTCCGTGCGGCGCATGGCCGAATGCGAGTTGCATTTCTTTGGCCGTCTGCCCGGCGATGTCACCAGGGAGGACTGCGTGCTGCTGGCCCGGGGCAAGACGGCCAGCCTGTTTGCCGTGGCCTGCGCCGCGCCCGCCTGCGTGGCAGGTTCCCCCCATGAAAAGGCGCTTTATGATTTTGGGGAGTCTTTGGGTGTCGCCTTTCAGATTATTGACGACATTCTTGACTTGACGGAGTCGGACGCCTCCCTCGGCAAACCCTCCTGCGGGGATGTGGTGGAGGGAAAGGCCACACTGCCCCTCCTGTATTTGCGGGAAGCGCTGGATGAATCCGGGCAAAAACGCCTTGACGGGTTGCGCGGCGGGGAGTTGAAGGATTCCGACCGGGCATGGGTCAGGGAAAATCTGGACCGCACAGGGGCGGTCGCCAGGGCGTTGGAAGACGCCAACCTATTCCAGAACGGGGCAATATCCGCGTTAAACACATTGCCTGAAAGCGTTTACAAACAATCCATTCTTGGTTTGGCGGAATTTGTGCTTCAGCGGAATCATTGACAAAAAACCGTAGAATCATCGTTTTTTAGAAAATGAATAAAGTATCACTTCTTTCGTCATGTTGTGTGAAATATGGCAGCCGCCCACAAGCGGACGGACAGCGGAACAGGCGGAAATGACGGAACGTGGTCGCTGAACAGCAACATACCCACCAGCCGTTGTCCACTGCGGATGACCGCGATTTGGCGGTCCGCGCCGGAAAGGGCGACGATCAGGCATTTGAAGAGCTGGTGCGCCGGTACCGCAACGATGTGTACGCCATGTGCCACCACTTTGTGCGCAACCGCGAGGAGGCTTGGGATCTGGCCCAGGAAACCTTTGTGAAGGCCCACCGGGCGCTTCCGGGATTCCGGGGCGAGTCCGGGCTGAAAAGCTGGCTGCTGCGCATTGCCGCGAACAATGCCAAGGATTTCCTGAAAAAGCGGCGTCTGGACACGGTGGCCTATGACGACACCCTGCGCGCGGACGGCCCGGCATCCTCTCCGGACCCCGGCAGGGAACTGGAGATGAAGGAACTGGGCTTTGCGATTGATCAGGCGTTGCGGCAGTTGCCGGTGAAGCACCGCACGGCGTTCATTCTCCGCGAGTATCAGGGCCTGTCGTACCAGGAGATGGCGGAAGTGATGCAATGCAGCATGGGCACGGTGATGAGCCGGCTCTTTCATGCGCGCAAAAAGCTGCAAGGCCTGCTGGCGCGCATGGGGATGATGGAGGCATGAGTCATGTTTGAAAAAAAACGGTTGATGCGGCTTGGGGCCGGATTCGACGGCGAGGCAACGGAAGCGGGGCCTGCCGGACTGTCCGAGACGGAAAAGAGGCATCTGGAACAGATTGAAAAACTGCGCGCGGGCGCCGCCGCGTCGCGCGCGGCCACCCCGGAGATTTCCGACGCGCAGTTCGGCGCGTTCATGGCGGGCATCCGGGAGGGAATCGCCGCGCCGGCGCCCGGCTGGAACCGGACGCGCATGTGGGCCTATGTGTCCCTGGCCGCCGCCGCCATGGTTATCGCCGTTTCCATGCTGTATGTGCTTGCGCCGGGCCCCGAACCGGTCAAGGCGAACAAGGTTGAGTCTGTTTCCACGGAACTGGAGGGGGCCACGGTGGACTGGTACGAAAATGACAAGGGCGGCACAACGGAAAAGCCCAAAGGCGTGATGGAATAACCGCACGGTGGACGGAGAGGGGCATATGTCATTGGATCGGCAGGATGGTGAAAGGGACCGGGTGGGGGCGGCGTTTGCCAAGTCTGTGGCGGCACTGGATGCGTTGCAAAAAGCCGTGGGGCGCGTTCCGGAGCATCTGCTACATAAAAACTCCGCCCGCAACGGAACCGAATTCGATCCGAACGGTTATTTCACCGCATTGACCCATCTTTCCATGGAGGAGGGGTATGTGCTGGATTACGTCTATTATTATGGCCGGAGTAGTGGCCATCCGGTGCTTTTTACCCGGGCAGTGGGCGGTTCATGCGCCATTCCAACGGCGGAACAGTTGTGTCAGGCCGAAAATTATGGTGAATCCCATCTGGACCACGTGCGCTGTGACGGCACACCGGAGGGATACTTCGAACTGGCGCTTTTTGCCAGTCAGGCCAGCCGGTTCTATTTCTATGACCATGCGTTATACGGAAAGAGGGCGGTAATCCCGGAAAAATCAGCGATAACGCATGATCTTGTCCGCAAAGAGGAGGCCGATCTCCTCGC
>JBHEKP010000114.1:0-7396 GCA_041859375.1 Candidatus Hydrogenedentales bacterium
TCCAATGACAACGCCCCCCGGCGTGTGGTACCCTTTTGGGCCGGAACGGACCCCGGCGGCGGCGCGCCAAGGGGGCCCGCACACACGCGGAGACATGAGACATGGCACTGGTTTTCCAGAACACATTGACGCGGAAAAAAGAGGCCTTCACGCCCCTCACTCCCGGCGAGGCGGGGCTGTACACCTGCGGCCCGACCATCTACAACTTCGCCCACATCGGCAATTTCCGGGCCTATGTCTTTGAGGATCTGCTCCGCCGTTACCTGGAGTTCAAGGGCCTCAAGGTGCGCCACATCATGAACCTGACCGATGTGGAGGACAAGCTGATCCGCACCTGCCGCGAGACGGGCCGCCCGCTGAGGGAAATCACGGCGAAGTACGCCGCCGCCTTTTTCGAGGACGTGCGCACCCTGGGCATCCGCCCCGCCGACGTGTATCCGGCGGCGACGGACCACATCCCCGAGATGATTGAGATGATCAAGACCCTCCGCGACAGGGGCCACACCTACGAGGACAAGGGCAGCATCTATTTCCGCATCAGCAGCTTCCCCGAATACGGGCGGCTGGGCCACATGGACCTGGACCAGCTCCAGAGCGGCGCGAGCGGCCGGGTGGACGCGGACGAGTACGACGCGGAGGAGGCGCGGGACTTCGCGCTGTGGAAGGCCTGGGACGCCGACGACGGCGACGTGTTCTGGGAGACGGAGCTGGGCAAGGGCCGCCCCGGCTGGCACATCGAGTGCAGCGCCATGAGCATGAAGTACCTCGGCCCGCACTTCGACATCCACTGCGGCGGCGTGGACAACATCTTCCCGCACCATGAGAACGAAATCGCCCAGTCCGTGTGCGCCACGGGCCGGGGCTTTGTGAACTACTGGCTGCACTGCGCCCACCTGGTGGTGGAGGGGCGGAAGATGTCCAAAAGCCTGGGCAACTTCTTCACCCTGCGCGACCTCGTTGAAAAGGGCGCGGACCCGCTGGCCATCCGCTGGGTGCTCATCGCCACGCACTACCGCCAGCCGAACAACTTCTCCTTCGACGCGCTCGACGCGGCGAAGCAGGCGCTGAACCGCATCCGCGACTTCCGCATCCGCCTCGGCGAGGCGCGCGGGGACGGCGGCGATCTGGCGGACCTCTGCGCGAAGTGCGCGGCGGAGTTCGAGGCGGAGATGGACGACGACCTGAACATCTCCGGCGCGCTGGGCGCGGTGTTCAACTTCATCCGCGACGTGAACAAGGCGCTGGACGAGGGAAGCGCGGGTGCCGAGGGCGCGAAAAACGCCCTTGCCCTGCTGGACCGGCTCGACGCGGTCACGGGCATCTTCGCGCCGCCCGCCGGCGACGAGGCGCCCCGCGAAATCCTCGACAAGGTGAACGCCCGACAGCAGGCGCGGCGCGACCGCGACTTCGCCGGGGCCGACCGCCTGCGCGACGAGGTGCTCGCCGCCGGGTGGGTCATCGAGGACACCCCCAAGGGCCCCCGGGTCAAACGGGCCTGACCGCGCCGCAACCACGGGAACTGGCGTTTCATCATGCGCAAGAAAAAGATATTCTGGCTGGTTGTCGCCGCCGCGCTGGCGCTGCTCGCGTGGCGCGCCGGGGCGTCGGCGGCGCTGCTGGTGGCCGCGCTGCTGGCCGCCGCGCTCGCGCTGCTCTTCACCGTGAAATGGGTCGCGGCGGGCTTCGGCCTGAAGAAGCTCGTCCAGGCGCGGGAAACGCGCGGCTTCGACGCCATGACGGCGGCGCTGAAGCAGCGCCTGGGGGAACCGGACGCCTTCCGTTTTGTCGTGCTGGGCGACACGCGCAACGTGGTGCGCGTCGCCCGCGAGGTGTACCGCCGCGCCGCGGGCGAGTCGCCCGCCGTGATCTTCCACACCGGCGATATCGTGCGCGGCGGCACCCCTTGGGAGTTCCTGCGCAACCATGTGGCCCTCCTCGGCATCACCGACCCCGCGCCCATGTTCTGCGTGCCGGGCAACCATGACCGGGGTGTGCGCCGCGACTTTTCCGCCTTCAAGGCGCTCTACGGCGACGACAGGTTCTGCCTCGACTTCGGCGGATGCCGCTTCGCGGGGTTCAACAACAGCGGGCGCAAACGGGTCACGCGGGAGGACCTGGACTGGCTGGACCGCGAGCTGGGCCGCCCCGGCGCAGGGCACCGCTTCGTCTTCCTCCACATCCCCCCGGCATTCTTCGAGGAGACCTTTGTCTCCGACACGCGCAGGCGCGGCTTCAAGGAGAATGCGGCGGAATTCCACGCCCTCATGCGCGGGCACGGCGTCGACGAGGTGTTCATGGCCCACATCCACGGCTACGCCACCACCGTCCTGGAGGGGGTGCGCTACACCCTGACCGCGGGCGGCGGCGCGCCGCTGAGCGGACGCCTCGCCAGGGAGGGACAGGCCTTCAATTACGTCGTGGTCAACGTGTCCCCGGAGGGGGTGCGCCGCGTGGTGGTGCGGGGCCGCGATAGCGACTGGACCCGCACGGAGGAAAACTAATCCCCGGACTCCCGCCTATTTCCCCAGGGGAATGACCGATCCGCCCGTGGCATGGACGCCCGCCGCCAGCCCGCCGTTGGCGTAATGCCCCACAGCCAGCCCGCCGTTGGCCAGTCCGCCCGCGGCGAGTCCGCCCACCGCCACGCCCCCCACCGCGCAACCGCCCACGGCCAGCCCCCCCGCAGCGCAGCCGCCCACCGCCACCAAACCCGCCGCCACACCGCCCACGGCCACGCCGCCCACGGCCATGCCCCCCGCGGCAAAGGCCAACCCAAAAGCCACATCCCCCACGGCAATGACCCCGCGCGCAACGGATCGGGGCCGTCCGTCCTTCGGGCCGACGGCCACATGCACCAGCGGCAGGCCCAGGAAGGTTGCCGCCGACTTGTACTCAAAGCTGCGGGCATGTCCGGCGGGCACGGGCCAAACCCGCCCGTCCGACGCCGCGCCGCCGGACACGCACGCTTCGTTCAGCGCCCGCAAAAGCACCCGGCGCGCCGCGGGCTTTTGCATGGCCGCAAGCGCGAAGGGCCAGCCGAGGGTGAACAGCACCACATAGGCCCCGACGGCCAGCGCGCCCGCGGGCGTCTGCCGCGCCCATTCCGCCGCCTCCGGCACAAACAGCGGCACCCCCAGCACCAGCAGCGCCGGCAGGCACATGAACAGGCAGTACTGCATCCAACGGTAATAGGAAACACGGTAATGGACGGATCCGTCGTCGCGGCGTTCCAAGGTGATGTCGTTCAACCCCACCGCCAGGGCGCTCTGGAAGGAGTCCGCCACCACGCGGATGCGGTTTCCGTCGCGCCCCGCCACCCGGTAGCGGTTGCGGAACGCGGGCGTGAGCGGAAGCAGGCGGTTTTCCCCCGCGCGCCGGGCGATTTCGTCCAGAAAATCCTCCGGCGCGCTGCCCGGCGGCAGTTCCCCCTCAAAAACAGGCGTGAATCGTCCCATGGCCACCCCCGGTTCGGGATAGGGCCGTGCTTACGCGGCCGATTTTTCTATGGACTTCACCAAATCCTTGCGCACGGGATAGGAGCGGTTGGCGAATTCGATGAACCAGTACGGCTCCTTGTCCACCACCTTGTCGGCGGGCTGGGTCAGCCCGCTGTGGAAATACACCGTGTAGGATCCCCGCGCCGTGGTTGTGGCGCGGTGTATCCGCACTTTCGGCGACACCCCGGCCACGCGCACATGGGGCACGGCTCCGCCCTTGCTGTACGCGGCGTCATAGGCGGAGACAATCTTGACGTAGTTGACCGTCTCCTCGAAGGGCGGGATGCCCTTGTACTTCTTCACATTCTCCGGCCCCGCGTTGTACGCCGCCAGCGCCAGCTGCTTGTCGTTGAACAGCTCCATCATCTTGGCAAGGTACTGGGTGCCGCCCGCGATGTTCTGGGTGGGGTCGAAAATGTCCGTCACCCCCATCTCCGCCGCCGTGCCGGGCATGAGCTGCATCAGCCCGCGCGCCCCCGCCGGGGACACCGCGTTGGGGTTGAAGGCGCTTTCCGCGTGGATCACCGCGTAAATCAGCGACTCGTCCAGCCCGTAGATGGTGGCGTAGCGGCTCACGATTTCCTTGACGCTCGAGTCGGTCACCACCTTGGGCACGGCCTTCGGGGTGGGCTTGTACTTGGGCGGCAGGGGAATGCGCTCGTATTTGACGTTGATCTCCACAAAATCGTCCCGCTTCTTGTACTTGTCGGGGCGGTTGGTGAAGGTCATCGTGCCGTTCTTGTCCTGGAACTGGTGCAGCGTGCGCCCCCGTGACTTTTCCGCCAACTGGATGCGGGGTGCCGTGCGGACGGCCTTGTCCGTGGAGGCGTGCGGTGACGCCCAAGCCGTCGCGGCAAACGCCGCAGACAGGGTCAGCGCCACGGCCCCCCCGAGCCGGCTCAGTCGTTTACGTCTGATCATGGGAGTCGTCAGATCCGCTTCCATGCAGTTCAAACCCGTCAAATTGTCAACAGTATACCAAGGTTGGGGGCGGCTGGCAAGCCCCCCGCAACATGTGGGGCCGCAATTTTGGCACAAAGCCGCCGGGAGTTGCTACAATGCCCCCGCCGCGCGCGCACCGCTGCGCGGTTTCCAAAGGGCCTTTTCACGGAGCGCTTTCGCTTTGTCTTCCCATACACGGTTTTTGGACGGGCTTAATCCGCCCCAGCGCGCGGCGGTCGAATGCACCGGGGGGCCGGTGCTGGTCCTCGCCGGGGCCGGCAGCGGCAAAACCCGGGTCATCACCCGGCGCATCGCCCACATCATCGGGTCCGGCCTCGCGGACCCCTGCAACCTCCTCGCCGTCACCTTCACCAACAAGGCCGCGGCGGAAATGCGCGAGCGCGTGGCCGATCTGACGGGAAGCGCGGCGGCGAGGGAAATCACCATTTCCACCTTCCACGCCTTCTGTCTCCAGGTGCTCCGCCGCCACATCAGCCACCTGGGCTACCGGTCCAACTTCACCATCAGCGGCGAGGGCGACAGCCGCACCCTGCTGCGCCGGGTCACGGAGGAGCTGGGCGCGCAGGGCGAAAGTTTCGACCCCGGCACCTTCCAGGCCGCCATCAGCCTGGCGAAAAACACCGGGGAAACCCCCGAAACCCTCCGGGACAAGCCCGCCAAAAACGCCACCGAGGAGAAATACCGGCAGTACATGACCGAGGTCTACGCAAAGTACGAGTCCGCCCTCCGCGCCGCGAACAGCCTCGACTTCGACGACCTGCTCACCCTCACCCTGCGCCTCTGGGCGGAGCATCCCGGCCTCCTCGCCGCCGCGCAGAAGCATTTCCGCTACGTCATGGTGGACGAGTACCAGGACACCAACGCCGTCCAGTACCGCCTCCTCCGCGCGCTGGTGGACAAGCACCACAACCTCTGCGTGGTCGGCGACGACGACCAGTCCATCTACGGCTGGCGCGGCGCCGACGTGCGCAACATCCTCGAATTCGAGCGCGACTTTCCCGAGGCGAGGGTGATCACCCTGGACCAGAACTACCGGTCCACCGAAACCATCCTGGCCGCGGCCAACCATGTCATCGGAAACAACACCACCCGCCGCGAGAAGAAACTGTGGTCCTCCCTGGGCAAAGGCCGGGCCATCGACCATTTCGTGGTGGGCGACGAGGAGGACGAGGCCCGCGAGGCGGCCAACTGGCTCCGCCACATCCGCCAGAAGGCCGGCGCGGCCTTTTCCGACTTCGCCATCCTCTACCGCTCCAACCTCCAGTCGCGCCCCTTCGAGCTGGCGCTGCGCCAGGAGGGAATCCCCTACCAGGTCTTCGGCGGCCAGGACTTCTTCGAGCGCGCCGAGGTGAAGGACATCATCTCCTACCTGAAAATCATCGCCAACCCTCGCGACGAGGCCGCCTTCCTGCGCGTCGTGAACGTGCCCCGGCGCGGCATCGGCGACGGCACCATGCACCTGGCCCACGACATCTGCCGCACCGAGGGCAAGTCCCTCGGCATGGCCATGGCCGCCGTCCTCGAGCGCGGCATGGCCCCCAAAAACACCGAGCACGGCATCCGCCAGTTCCTCGGCGTGCTCCAGCACTACCGGAAGCGCTTCCGCGACAACGACGCGCCCCTCGACGTCATCGCCCGCGACATGGTCCGCGATATTGACTACCTCGGCGAGCTCCAGCGCAACAGCCGCACGCCCGAACAGTACCAGTCCCGCGCGCAAAACGTGGAGGCCGTCATCGGAGCCCTCGCCATGTACGTCGCGGACACCGACTTCCCGACGCTGAACTCCTTCCTCGACGTCACCCACCTCAACAGTGACGCCCAGTTCGAGTCAAAAACGGACGTGAAACGGGACGCCGTGTCGCTCATGACCATCCACAGTGCCAAGGGCCTCGAATTCCCCTTCGTCTTCATCGTGGGCCTGGAGGACGGCTCCCTCCCCCACGAGCGCAGCCTCACCGAGGGCACCCTCGACGAGGAGCGCCGCCTCTTCTACGTCGCCCTCACCCGCGGCAAACGGCACGTCACCCTCTTCGAGGCCCTCTCGCGCACCCGCCACGGCCGCGAACGCATGTGCAAGCCCAGCCGCTTCCTCGCCGAAATCCCCGAAGAACTGCTCGTCCGCCAGGTACGCGCCGTCCGCGAAATGGTCCAGGAAAGCGTCGCCCCTCCCGAACCCAAGCCCAAACCCAAGCGCCGCCCCCCCCGCAAAACCCCTTGATCCTCCTCCTTATCTGCACCTTTGCGTGAGGTATCTTTTCTTCCTCCTCCTTCGCGTTCTCCGCGCCTTCGCGCGCCCTCTCTTCTCTTCCCTCTTCTCTGTTTTCTTTTGTGCTCCTTTGTGCCCCTTGTGGCCAATCTCTTCCTCCCCTCCCCCGTCCACCCCGTCCATCTCGTCCACCCTGTCCACCCCGTCCATACCGTCCATACCGTCCATTTCCGCCCACTCCCCGCCCGCCTGAGGACGGGACCCCCCCCCCGCACCCCGCTTTTCTGATAAACTATCGGGGCCCCCGCTGCGGGAGGCATAAAGAGTACCTGTTGCGTCCGCCGCGCCGCGGTCAACCCGCGCCGGCCCGTCAACCTGCAATCCCATCATGAACCCATCCACCCCGAAAAAGAGGGCGGTCATCCACACCCTTGGATGCCGCCTCAACCAGGCCGAAAGTGGGCTGATCGCCGATCAGCTCGCCGCGGCCGGTTATGCTCTGGTGCCCTTCGGCGAACCCGCCGACCTGGGCGTCATTCACACCTGCACCGTCACCCGCGAGGCCGACGCGAAGTCGCTCCAGCTCATCCGCCGCTTCATCCAGGCCCATCCCTGAGCGCGCACGGTGGTGATCGGCTGCTACGCCCAGACCGGCGCGGACACGCTGCTCAAGCTGGACGGGGTGGACCGGGTCATCGGAAACCGGGAGAAACGGAACCTGCTCCGG
>JBHEKP010000165.1:0-45942 GCA_041859375.1 Candidatus Hydrogenedentales bacterium
TGATTACCGGGGCGCGGCTTTATGTCGGCAATGAAACGGAGGAATATCACCCGGCAATCCCGGTGGACCACGTCATCAGCCAGACCCCCCCGGCGGGCACATTGGTTGAGCCCGGCTTGTTCGTGAACATGATCGTGTCGCGGGGCCCCCAGCCGATCATTGTGCCCAATGTGGTGAACATGCCCCAGGCAAACGCGCAGGCGGCAATCACGGGCGCCGGCCTTGCCGTCGGCGGGATGACCCAGGCGTACAGCGCCACAATAGCAGTGGGAAATATTGTCAGCCAGAATCCCGCCGCCGGAACCTCCGTGCTTCCCGGCACGGCGGTGTCGCTGGTGGTCTCGCTGGGGCCGGTGGTGCCAAATGTGGTGAACATGCCCAGGCCGGATGCCCGGTCGGCCATCACCGCCGCCGGACTGTCTGTGGGTGAAATCACCGAGGAATACAACCCGGCCGTCCTGCGGGATCACGTCATCAGCCAGAACCCCGCCGCCGGGACACCGGCACCCCAGGGAAGCGCGGTTTCATTGTTGATCTCAAAGGGCCCAAGCCCCGTGACAATCAACTCCATCGAGGAACTGCAGCGCATCGGCAATGAGCCCGGCTATCCGCTGCACGGCAACTATCTCATCGGACAGGACATAGACGCCTCCGTGACGGCGGGATGGAACAGCGGGGCGGGATTCGCCCCCATCGGCAGTCCGGCCAACGCATTCTGCGGAACACTCAACGGGCAAAACCACATTGTGACCGACCTGGTCGTCAACCGGTCGGCCATGGACAACGTAGGCCTTTTCAGCCATGTGACCGCCGCCGGCATAATAGAAAATCTCGTGCTTGAGGATGAAACCGCCTCCGGAGGAGTGCAGGTGGGCGGACTCGCCGGTTCAAACCAGGGCGTGGTGACAAACTGCCGCATCACGGGAAGTTTTACCGGCCCCAACATGGTTGGCGGGCTGGTCGGTTTTAACATGGGGGCCGTGACGGACTGTGATGTGGCCGGTGATATTTTCGGCTCCAATGCGGGCGGACTGCTCGGGGTGAATGATGGCAACGTACTCCGGTGCCATGTGGACTGCCCGGTGACGGGTACCGGATTCATGGGCGGTCTGATTGGCGTCAACCGCTCCGGCGTGCAAAAACTCGGAAAAGTAACCGCTTGTTCCGCCACGGGAAACGTCTCCGGCTGGGGCAACGTGATGGGCGGATTAATCGGCCGCAACATGGGGGGGACCATCACGGATTGCCACGCGCTGGGACAGGTTTCCAGCTCCGGCCAATACATCCCCGACGGCAATGGATGGGCAATCGGGGGATTGGTCGGCTTCAACGACATTGATCCCATACATCAAATCGGCGGAGTCGTCCAAAAATGCCACGCAACGGGCAATGTGTCCGGCTCGTACAGTGTCGGCGGTCTTGTCGGCGAAAATGAGATTTTGTGCGAGGTGGATCAGGGTTTTGCCACCGGCGCGGTGACCGGCGATTCCTACGTGGGCGGACTTGCGGGGCGGAACTGGCAGACCATCACCAATTCCTGCGCGGCGGGCGCGGTAACCGGCGAAACCAACGCGGGCGGGTTGCTTGGCAAAAACGAGGCCATTGACAGTCTGGTCTCCCGGTGCCACTCCACAGGCCCTGTGAGCGGCGCAGACGGGTACGGCGGCCTGGTCCGGGGCAATGGCGGCAACGTCCAGTATTCCTACTGGGATATGGAAAGTTCGGGACTGGAAACATCAATAGGCGGCGGCACGGGCAAAACAACCGCTGAAATGATGGCAAAAACAACCTTTGCCGGATGGGATTTCACCACCATCTGGGACATTGAGGAAGGGGCGACCTATCCTTTCCTCCGCGCCCTGAACCTGGGAACGATCACCACGCCGGGCGTGGTTGGGGGCACGGAATCCAACGCAGAAACGGTGATTGCCGCCGCCGGACTGACCATAACAGACGTGACCCGTGTCTGTGATCCCAAAATCCCGCTGGGCCAGGTCATGCGCCAGGCACCGCCGCGGGGCACAAGGGTTCCCGAAGGCGCGGGCATGACCCTCGTGGTGTCCCTCGGCCCAATCCAAATCAGCACCATCGAGCAACTTCAGCGCATCGGGGGCCATGAGGATTACCCGCTGGATGCAAACTATGTGGTGACGCAGGACATTGACGCCTCCGCCACAGCGGCATGGAACAATGGTCTGGGATTCCTTCCCATCGGCGTGTTCTGGGCAACCTTTACCGGCACACTGGACGGAAACGGGCATGTCATCACCGGACTCAGAATCAACCAGTTTCCCGGCGGCTCGGACGCCGGACTCATCGGCTGCCTTGGCGATGGTGGAACAGTGAAAAACCTGGGACTGGAAAATGCCTCCATTTCGGGCGAAAACCAAATCGGCGGACTGGCCGGCCGAAGCGCGGCGGGCGGAACGATCGAAAACTGCTATGTGACCGGAACTGTCACCGGAATCGGAAATGTCGGCGGAATGGTGGGGGTGCATGAGGGGACACTGCTTAATTCGTTCACAACGGCCTCTGTGACCGGATCCAACACCGTGGGCGGACTGGTCGGCATCAACCTGGGCGGAAGCGTAACAAACTGTTACGCGGCGGGTGCGGTTTCCGGCATGGAATTCTTTGGCGGACTGATTGGCGTGGTGCCGGGAACAACAGTCTCCTCCTATTGGGACACCCAGACCACGGGGCAGTCTGTTTCAGCGGCGGGCACCGGCCTGCCAACCACCGAGATGATGACTCAGTCAACCTTCAATGGGTGGGACTTCGCTGATGTATGGGGCATTGTCGAGGGTGAAACTTACCCCTTCCTGCGCCTTTTCAACGGAGGATGAGCGGTCTAGAAATACCACCCCAAAAAGCGGTGGTGCGGCCCGCGGGGACAGCGCCATAGTTCAATGCTGAAAACCCTGCCCGCCGTTGTTCAGCAACAGGCCAATCCCTATTTGGCCTCCACGGGGGTGTTTGCGACAACAGCCCCAGACGCTTCCCAGCCACCGCCCAACGCCTTGTACAGGGAAACCAAGTCCATCAGCACCAGGCTCTGGCTCTGCACCACCTGGTCCTGCGCCTGACACAAAGACGTTTGGGCCACCAGCACACTGAGAAACCCCTCAAGGCCGCTGGTGTAGCGCTCGTTGGCCAACTGCAATGACTTCTCGCTTAAGGCGGCGCTTTCAGAAAGCAGGTTGCCCCGCACCTGCTCATTGGCGAAGGCCACAAGCCCGTTCTCCACGTCCGCCAGAGCGGTGAGAATACTCTGCTCGTACCGGATGGCGGCCTGCTCCTGCCGGGCGTTCTGCGCCTCGATGTTCGCCCGGATGCGGCCGCCCTGGAAGATCGGAATGGACACTCCCGGGCCAATGCTCCACATGCGGTTGGCGCTGTCCAGCAGACTGCCCGCCGTGCCGCTCTGACCGGAAATGCCCCCCGTCAGCCGGAACTTTGGAAACTGGTCCGCCATCGCCTCGCCAATCCGCGCGGTGGCCGCCGCGAGCTGCCGTTCCGCCTGCCGTATGTCGGGCCTGCGCCGAAGCACGTCCGACGGTATGCCGACCGGAACCGTGGCCGGGGGTGTTGGCAGCGGCGCGGGCTTGGCAAGTTCCTCCGTGAGCGCGCCGGGCGTCGCGCCCAGCAGCACGCACAACCGGTGGATTGCGGTCTCAATCTGCATTTCCAGCATGGGCGCCAGCGACTTCGTGCCTGACAACTGCGCCTGCGCGCGCACGCTGTCCAGTTCGCTGCTCAGCCCCGCCTGAAACCGATCCGCCGTAATCCGTGCCGTGTTTTCCTGGGCCTCAATGTTCTTCTTCGTGATTTCGAGGCGGTTTTGCGCCGTGCGCAAATCAATGTAGCCCAGGGCGACCTCTGAAGCCAATGACGCCAAAACACCGTGCCGGTATTCCTCCGCCGCGGCCAGGTCGGCGTCCGCCGCCTCCACGCCACGCTGCCGGCCGCCGAAGATGTCCAGTTCCCAAGCCGCGTCAAGCCCCGTCTGGAAGAGGTCCGACTGGCGCGACGGCGCGCCTTGTGAGCCGGGCGTGTACGTGACGCTCGTGCTGCCGGTGGAGCCGACCCCGTTCTGCATCACGTTGAAATTGCGCCCCCGGACACTGACGCTGGGCGTAAACCCGTTCGCGTTGAGCGTGCCGCCCACGCTCAAGGGTGAAGCGCCGGACTGCGCCTGCGGTTCCACCGATTCCATGCGCCTGTAGGAGCCTGTCACGCCGATCACCGGCAACAGCCCGGACGCCGCCAAGCCGCGCGCCGCGCGCGCCTCCCGAATACGCGCCCCGGCATGCTTCAGGTCAAGATTTGATTCGACACACCGCCCGATGAGCGACGTCAACACCGGGTCATTTAGTGTCGACCACCACGCCGCCGCCTCGGTGGCGGGTGAGTCCGCCTCGACACCGGGGGAGAGGGATGACCACTTGTCCGGAACCGTCTTTTCCGGGGTTTTGTAGTCCGGCCCGGTTTTGCAGCCGCCGATACACACCGCAACCAGCACCATCACCGGCGTTATACTCCTGCGCAGCCAATTCATGGTGCGGTCTCCTCCACGGGGGCGGTCCTGGGGGGCGTTTTTCTGGGGCCGCGGCCCAACTCACTGACCCATTGTATGATCACAAAGAACAGAGGCACGAAAAACACGGCGAGGAAGGTCGCGGCGAGCATGCCGCCCATCACACCCGTGCCTATCGAAATTCGCCCGCCCGCGCCGGCGCCCTCGCTGATCACCAGCGGCAGCACGCCAAGAATGAACGCGAGCGAGGTCATGACAATCGGCCGAATGCGCAGCCGCGCGGCCTCAATGGCCGACTCCACAATGCCGTGTCCGTTTTCCCGCTGCGCGGAGCAGAACTCAACAATGAGAATCGCGTTCTTCGCCGCCAGGCCGACCAGCGTCAGCAACCCAATCTGGAAGTACACGTCCCGTTCTATGCCGCGCAGATAGACCGCCAGCACGGCGCCGAACGCGCCAAAGGGCACCGCCAGCAGCACCGCCAGGGGAAGTGACCATTTTTCATACTGCGCGGCAAGCACCAGAAACACCATCACCAGGCCGAACAGAATCACAAAGAAGGCCTGATTTCCGGCCTTCTCCTCCTGGTAGGAGGCGCTGCTCCACTCAATTTCATAGCCGGGCGGCAGCGTGGTGTCGCCAATCTCCTTCAGCCGCGCCATCAACTGCCCCGTGCTGAACCCCGGCGCGGGCGCGCCGGTGATCTGAACCGCCGGGAAACTGTTGAAGTGGCTGACCACATTGGGCCCCGACTGCATCCGCGACGTCAGGATTCCCGACAGTTCCACCATGTCGCCCGACGCATTGCGCACGTAAATCTTCGTCATGTCCTCCGGCGTGCGGCGAAACGCCGGCTCCGCCTGGAGCTGCACCCGGAAAATGCGGCCGTACTTCACAAAGTCGTTCACGTAATAGGAGTCCAAATAGGCCTGAAGCGTGTTGTACACGTCCCCGATGGGTATGCCCAGCGCCTTGGCCCGCGTGTTGTCCACCTCAACGTACAATTGCGGCAGGCCGACGTTCAGCACGCCGTTCACACCCACAAACATCGGGTCCTTCCGCACTTCCCCAAGAAACGCGGTGGTCACCTCGGCCAGTTTGCGGATATCGCTGTTGCCGCGGCTTTCCAACTGCATTTCAAAACCGGCGCGCAGGCCCAATCCCTGGATTGGCGGGGGCACAAACGCCAGAACCATCGCCTCCTTCATGCCCATGAACCGGCCAAACACGCGGTTGACCACGGCCTGCGCCGAATGCTCCGGCCCAACACGCTCGGACCAGTGCTTCATGTTGACAAACATGGCGCCCGCACTGGTGGAGGTGGACATGCCGGCAAGGAAATCCATGCCGCCAAGCGTCACGGCGCTGCGCACCTCCGGCTGCGCGTTGAGGAAATCCTCTATTTCGCTCATCACGGCACTGGTCCGGTCAAGGGAGGCGCCCTGCGGGAGCATGGCCGCCACAAGAAAATATCCCTGATCCTCCTGCGGCACAAAGGCGCTGGGCACCCGTTTGAACAGGTCCGCGGTTCCGTAGAGCAGCGCGCCAAACACCAGAACCGAGATGAACCCAAGCCGGATCACCCAGCGCACCGTCCCCGTGTAGAGCCAGGTGAACCCTTTGAACATCCCGTCGAACCAGCGGAACATGAAAAGCTTGTTGTGGTTGGGTTTGAGCAGAAGGCGGCAGAGGGCCGGGCTGAGCGTAAGCGCGACGAGCCCGGAGATGGCAACCGATATGGCGATGGTCACGCCGAACTGCCGGAACATCACGCCCGTGCTGCCCCCCAAAAAGGCCACGGGCAGGTACACCGAGGACAGCACCAGCACAATGGCGATGATCGGCCCCGTCACCTGTTCCATCGCCTTGATAGTGGCCTCACGCGGCGGAAGATGCTCGTCGTGCATGATGCGCTCGACATTCTCCACCACCACAATTGCGTCGTCCACCACGATGCCGATGGCCAGCACCAGCCCGAACAGCGTCAGCGTGTTAATCGAAAAGCCCAGCACGAGCATGCCCGTGAACGTGCCCACAATCGCCACGGGCACGGCAAGCAGGGGAATGATCGTGGCGCGCCAGCTTCCCAGAAAGACAAACACCACCAGAATGACCAGGGCGATGGCCTCCGCGAAGGTCTTGGCCACCTCCATGATGGACACATTGATAAACTGCGTCGTGTCCAGCGGGAGGGAGTAGGTCACCCCCGCGGGAAAGCTCCGCTGCAACTGGTCGAGCGCCGCCTTCGTGCCCGTCATCGCCTTCAGCGCGTTTGCGCCCGGCTGCAGCGTCACCAGCATGAACGCCGTCGGCTTGCCGCTCAACCGGCCGAAGGTGTTGTAGCTCAACGAGCCAAGTTCCACCCGGCCCACGTCGCGGATGCGCACCATTGACCCGTCCGGTTCGGCGCGCAGGATGATGTCCTCAAACTCTTTCGGCTCCTTGAGGCGGCCGCTGGTGGTCACCGGTATGGTGAATTCCACGTCGTTCACCCCCGGTTTCGCCCCAATGCGCCCCGCCGCGTACAGGCCGTTCTGCTCGCGGACGGCGGCGGCCACGTCGCCGACGGTGAGCCCTTTGAGCGTGAGACGGTCCGGGTTCAGCCATATCCGCATGGAATAATCCCTGCCGCCGAACACCGTGACCTCGCCGACACCGGGCACGCGTTTCATCGTGTCCAGCATGTAGATAGTCGCGTAGTTGCTCAGATAAACGTCGTCATATTCCGGGTTCGAGGAGTTGAGCGAAATCACGCCCAGAAAGTTGCTCTGCCGCTTGGTGACGCTTGTGCCCTGGCGGATAACCTCCTGGGGGAGCCGCGGTTCGGCCCGTTTCAGCCGGTTTTGCACCTCCACTGCGGCGATGTCCAGGTCCGCCGCGATGTCAAAGGTGCACGTTATCCCAAGCGTCCCGTCGTTGGAACACTGGGACTGGTAGTAGAGGAGATGCTCTATCCCGCTCAGTTCCTGCTCAATCGGCGTGGCCAGTGATTCCGCCACGGTTTCCGCGTTCGCGCCGGGATAGACCGCGGTCACCATGACCGTGGGCGGCGTGATCTGCGGCGACTGCTCGATCGGCATGAACATCATCGATGCGAGACCGCAAATCACGATCACGATTGAAAGCACCGATGCGAAGACGGGACGATCTATGAAGAAACGCGATATCATGGCGGTATCCTACCGGGCCTGGGCCGGTTCGGACGGCGCCCCCGCAGGCACGGGGTTCACGGGCATGCCGGGCATCATCACCTTCGCCAACCCGTCCAGAATCACCTGTTCACCCGGTTTGAGGCCGTCCAGGACAATCCAGTCCTGTCCCGTCCACCCGCCCATGGTCACGGGGCGGCGCTCGGCCACCTTGGCCTCGCCCACCACATACACGAACGCGCCCGTGGGCGACTGGCTCACGGAACGCTGGGGCACCACCAGCGTGTTGGGGCGTTCCCAACCGCGCAGGTGCGCCTTGACAAACTGCCCCGGCTTGATGCGTTTTTCGGGGTTGTCAAAGGTGCCGCGCAGTTCCACGGAACCCGTCTGTGTGTTGATGCCGGCGTTTTCGTAGTTCAGTTTGCCATGCACGCTGTAGGTGCTGCCGTCGAGCAGCGTTATTTCAATGTACGGTTCCGTGACACCGGACGCCAGCACGACCAGCCCCTTGTCAACCGACTCGCGCGCGTCCAGATAATCCTTTTCCGTGACCTGAAAACTGACGTAAATGGGATCGACCTGCTGCATGACGGCCAGAAGACTGTTTTGGCCGCTGTCCACATAACTGCCTATTTCTTTCAGCGCCTTGCCAATGTAGCCCGTCAGCGGCGCATCAACTTTCGTGTAACCCAGGTCCAGCTCCGTCTTGGCCATCTGCGCCTTGGCAAGCCGCAACGAGGCCAACGCATTGGCCTCCGCGGCCAGTTTCTGGTCCAGGTCGGCCTGCGCAATCGAACCGGGATCCTTCACGGCCTGAAGCCGTCTGACCTCCTGCTGGGCCAGTTTCAGGGCGGACTGCGCCTGCTCCACCCGCGCCACGGCCACCTCCAAATCCGCCTTGAAGGAGCGGGGATCAATGGTGAACAGCCGCGCGCCCTGTTCCACGTAGGCGCCTTCCTGAAAGTCGCGCGTTTCGAGAAAACCCTGCACCCGGGACCGCACTTCAACCGTTTTTGACGCCTCGCACACGCCCACATATTCCTTGTCCACCGGAACGGTCCTCAGTTCAACCGTTGCCAGTACCACGTCAGGGGGAGGCATGGCGCCCATCGAGCCGCCTGGGGCACCCTTGCCAGGCGCGCCTCCAGGAGGGGCTCCGGGGCCCGCCTTTGCCGGGGCCGCGCCCTCCTTTGCGGCGGGGGGGGCTGCGTTGTCCCCGGCTGTTTCCTGCGCGGTCACCACGCCAGCCGCCAGCACCGCGAGGGTCACCATTGCCGAAATGTGCAATTTTCGTGTCATCTGTTCTTTCCTGTTCTTGAAGACCGGCTGTTTCCCGCCCACGAAAATGTCTGAACCGTCACTCAGGCCCGCAACAATTCTTTGCTTCCGCATCCGGCGCCCCGCCAAGCACCTCCTCGATGCGTTGGCACACCTCACGCCACATGCGCGCATGCCGCGGCCCCATCCTTTCCACAAGCTCAATGCCGGCCCGCAGCTTGCGCCGGTCCAACTCTTGAATGAACTCCGCATGCTTTGGGGAGATGCGGATGAGCACTTCGCGACGGTCGGCGGGGTTCTCCTCACGGGTGAGCATGCCCAGTTCCACCAACCGCTCCACGCGCGCGGAAACAGAGGGGGCCTTGACGCACAACACCCGCGCCAATTGCTTAACCGTCATGCTGCCGTTGCTGTGAATGGCCATAATCATCTCAACCTGCGGCGGGGTGAGCGCGGGAAGCGCCTCATCGTCTCCGCCGCTGAAAACATGCTGGTAGAAGTACCGGCGCAACACGACACCGGTGGCGTTCACCGCGCGGGCCAGTTCGATTTTTTCAGCCTGTTTCACCGTGTAGCCCAATTTTGTTTCGCTGCCGAATAATTCGCTTCACTAATTATTACACACACGAACCCAGAAAAACAATGGAATCCATCTCCCAGTGTGCCCCGCACATGACACACGGGTTGTGTTCCGCATCGGCGGAGCACAACCCCAATTCAAGCCCATGCACCTGTTGGAAAAGGACTTGCGGCTATTTCCCCCGGTTCAGAAACAGGTACAACCCCTCCTTGCCGGGCGCTAGAATGTCCTTCCAGCCATTTCCGTCAACATCCTCCACCCAGAAATAAATCCCCACACCGCTCGCCTTGTTTGAAGGGCCGTAGTCAACCGTCACCCGCGAGAAGTTTACCCCGTCCATGTCGTAGTAGTAGGTTCCGAGGGGATCATAATCGCCCGGATCGTGGCCGTTGTGCGCCCAAAAACGCTTGCCCGTCACCAGTTCCGGCTTGCCGTCGTTGTCCATGTCGTGCAGTTGCAGATCATGAAACTGGGAACGGTTTTTCTCAATGTCGTGCTTTGTCCACACGGCCTTGCCGCCGTCTTTTCCCTGCTCCAGCCAGTAGAGCCCGTAATTGTGGGCCTCGCCCACAATCAGGTCGCTCATGCCGTCGCCATTCACGTCATGGACAAGCACGGGAACGCTGGCCGAACCGAGATTAAAGTCCGGATGCCATTTCCAGCCCTTCACATCCCAGGTGTTTTCGGGGTTCTCCAGCCAGCCCCCTGAAAAAATCAGGTCCGGCCGGCCGTCACCGTTCACATCACCGCAGCCGAAGCCATGGCCGCCCGCGCCTTCCGTCTCAATGGTGAACTGTTCAAATTCACCCAAACCACGCCCCTGGGCGTCCCGCTTCAGTTTGAACACATGCACCGGCTTGGTCACGGGAATCACCTCAACCATGCCGTCGCCGTCGAGATCATAAAAGCAGGCTCGCTCGATATTGCCCACCTTGGCAACGTCATGCACCGGCCAGTCCCCCGGCCCGCCCTTGGGGTTTTCCCGCCAGCGCAGGATCAAATCCCAGTATCCGCCGGTGACAACGTCCATGAACCCGTCGCCGTTCACATCCATCGGATAGTTGGAAAAGTCGTCATAATAGGTGTCCACATACTTCATCGGCCCAATGCCGACCGCCTTGTCGAAAGCGGGGCCGGGATACCAGAAACCGCCGGAGAAAAGATCAAGGACACCGTCATTGTTCACGTCAAACACGGAGGCCGCCTCAAAGGTGCCGCTGCCGATGCGTGAACGGTCAAAAGTAACGGGCGTTTCCGCCGCGAACGCCGCCGCGCCCGTCACCAGCAAGGCCAGGAAGATATTGGTTTTCATCCGTGATTGTCCTTCCAAAAGTTACTTGCCGGGAACGGCAACGGTGAATTCCGGAACGGTTCCGTCTGGCCGGGTGATGCGCAGGCCGAAGGCCCAGCCGCCGGCGCGCTGCGAGATCATCACCACCAGCCGGTTTTTTCCCGCCTTCAGTTTGGCCGGAGCCACATCGCTGTCCGTGGCGTATCCCCGGTCCACATCATTCTCAAACACCATTTCACCGTTGACCCAGATTTTTAGGCCGTCATCGGAACCGGCGCGCAGGGTGATGTCCTCGTCCTTCGCGGAGTCAATGTCAGTGACCGCAAGGGCCGCGGCGGAATCAATCATCCCCAACTCACCCGCGAGATTGACAAGCCCCGCGATGTCCCCCGAAGACACGGGCTTCCATGCAAGCTGGCCGCCCCCCACGGGATAGACCGCCGCCGTGTCCACATTGGGCTCGCCCGCAAAGGTCACGGAAAAGCCGTCGGCGGACTTCCAGGGGAAGGGCCCCACCACCAGCCATTCCCGCACCGCGCCCAACCGGGCGGAAAAATCACCCGCGCCGGGCATGGCCCGCAATCCGTCAATCGCCTGGCGGGCCGTGTTGGGGTCGCTCATCCTGGCCATGATGGAATCCAAAAGTTTCTGCGCGTCCTCGGCCCGGCCCGCATCCATGGCGGCCTTGGCGATGGACATCATGCCTGAGACGGGAAACGTTGCAAGATCCTCATCCTTGGCCATGTCCAACACAAGATCAAAGGCCTCGGCCACGGGAAACTGGCGTATGCCGTTGACCGCGTCCGCCCGCAGTTCCGGGTCGTCCGTGGCCCGGTAAAGGGCCGTGTAGGCCCTGCCCGCGCCGTTGGCCGCGTTCTGGTCGCGCAGATCATCCGCCAGCCGTTTCACCATGGCAACCAGTTCCGGCTTTTCCTCCGGGGAGGCATTCCCAAGCGCCCCGGCCAGCATCGCGGCGGCATCCTCCTGGCCGCAGCGGGAGAGGCCCCTCAGGGCCGCCATGCGCAGCACCGGATCCGCCGACGCCGCCTGTTCCGTCAGCAGGGGCAGGAAAATGGGGTCGCGCCGGAGTCCGAAATTCTCCAAAAGCGGGCCCCGCATGTCCTGCGGCAGCGTGGGCCATACCCCGAGCAGCGCCCCGCCCGCGGCCCTGCCTTTAATGAGACTGAACGCCGTCAGCACGGGGGCCGCGATGCGGTCGGCGTCGGCGTCTGTCAGAAGCGAAACCAGGAAGGGAATTTGGCTGTCATCTCCGAAACTGCCAAGCCCCGCGATTGCGCCGCTTTTAATGACCGAATCGGGGGCGCTTGCGGCGATGGTCCTGTAGGCGGCCATGGCCGTCTCCCATTTTCCGCCCGCGCGCGCCATCTTGTCGGCGAGGCGCAGGCATGCGTCCCACGCCTCAAACATGGATCCTTCATCCGCCCCGCGTGCCGTGTGCAGCACGGACTGCCAGTGGCCGGGCTCTCCCGACTCCGCCAAAATCCGCGCCGCAGCGGCGCGCACTTTGGGCGACGGATCGTCCAGCATCCCGGCTGCAAATGAACGGTCGGGCAACGATGCCCCGGTGTTGAAAAGCGAGGTGAGCAGCGCGTACCGGAAGGCTGCGTCGGCCTCCTCCCGCGCGGCGGCAACCAAGGCTGCAATGGCGGGGGCTGTGCCCGCTTCCTCCAGGGATTTGCGCGCCAAATCGCGTGCGTCGGGATGGGCCAGCAGCGCCGCCACCGGGGAGATATCCGTCGCCTCTTCGGTGACAAAGGGAAGGAGTTCCAATGCCCGTTTCAGCAGTTTTGGGTCTTGTTGGGGGGTGACAACGGCCATCAGCCTGGCGCACACCTCGCGGCGCGGCGGATCGCCAACGGTTCCATCCATGGTCACCGGGGAAAGCTGGTGGGCGATATCCCTGAGCACAATGGCCGCCGTGCGCCACACCGTCTCCCGCTCGTCGCCAAGCAGGGCAATCAGGCCGGGAACCGCCTCCACCCCAAACCGGGGGAGCAACTGGCGGGCACGCGCCTGAACCTCGCCGGAATCGTTTGCAATGTCGTTCAGCAGCATGTCCACCGTTGCCGCCGGACCGCCCGCCACCGGCACCGCGATGGCGGATCCCGCCAGCAACAGCACCGCAACCGTCACCATTAAGTGTTTCATTATTAAGCGACTCCTTTAATACCCGGCCTAGAGGTGCCAGGGCGCGCGGTAGGCGCGCGTGAGATGACGGTCGGCCTGTTCGTCCCCCACAAAGCGCTCGTTCTCCCCGTCCCAGAAAAGCTTGCGCCCCATCTTGAGGGAAATGCCCGCCAGCAGCACCGGCGTGGTGCTGCGGAAACCCTGCTCGATGTCCGCCGCCGGTTTCTGACGGGTGCGGATGCTGTTGAAGAAATCATTGTGGTGGGGGGGGTGGGCCCAGCTTTTCTCGGGTTCGCCCACCCATTCCTTTATTCCCAGTCCGGCGGGCTCTACCACAAAACTGCCCCGATCCACAAAAAGCGCGCCCTCGGTGCCGTAAAAGCCGATGCCGTAACCCTTGCCGCCGTGGGTGTTGCTGTGGCGCTGCTCCCAGGTGACACTCACGCCGGGATACTCAAACAGGGCCTCTATCGTTTCGTAGTTGTCCTGGCCCGCACCGCCCCGGTAGCTGCCGCCCAGCGCCTGCACGCTCAGCGGCCTGTCCTGGCGGATGCCCCACTGGACGATGTCCATCAGGTGCACGCCCCAGTTGGTCAACTGGCCGCCGCGCGCATAGTCATGCCAGCCCATCCAGCCGCCGAAGCGGTCCATCGAGAAGGGGGACCAGGGCGCGGGGCCCAGCCACCGCTCCCAGTCGAGCCCCTTCGGCACATCGGAGGGGGTGTCCCCCAGGCCGAACCCGTTCACGCTCACCCATGCGCTGGCATGGGTCACCCTGCCGATGCGCCCGCTGTGCACCAGATTGATCGCCTTCTGGAACACCGGCATGCTGCGCTGCTGGGTGCCCACCTGCACAATGCGCCCGTAGCGGCGTCCGGCCTCCACCATGGCGCGCCCCTCCTCGACGGTGGTGCACACCGGCTTCTCCACATACACGTCCTTGCCCGCCTGGCAGCCCAGGATGGTGAGCAGGGGGTGCCAGTGGTCCGGAGTCACCACAAATATGGCGTCTATGTCCGGACGGTCCAGCACCTGCTGGAAATCCTGGGTGCCCTCAAGCCGCCGCCCGGTCATGCTTTCCACCTTGTCCAGCATCGGCATGTACCGGCCCTTGGCCGCGTCGCACAGCATCACCAGCTCGCATTCGGGGTTCACCGCCAGCGCCTCGATGTGGCGCGACCCCATGCCGCCGTTTCCAATCACCGCGATGCGCACCCTGTCTCCGGGCGGCACGCGCCGCGCCGCCTGGCGCGCATGTGAAAGGGGCGCGGCGGTCACCGCCGCCGCGCCGAACCCGGCCGACACGGCGCGCCTGAGGAAGCCGCGCCGGTCCATCATCCTTTTCTCGGACATTATTCACGCCTTTCCTTTGCCGGGTCCCGCCGGGGCGGCTCCCGTTGTGCCGTTGCTCAACCCTGCGCCTTCTCCGCCAGCTCCCCGAAGCGGTGCACCACGGCCAGCGCGGGATCAAGGGGCACCTGCGCGTGGGGCGTGCCGGGGGGCGTTTCAATGTGGGGGGTGGCAAGGGGCTTTTTGCCCGCGAACTGCGGCAGCCACTGCGCCTCCGCGTCCAGCATGTCCGCCACCATGTCCCGCGTCTCCTTCAGGGTCAGGGTCGCGGAGGTGAGCGGATCCAGGGCGCATGCCGCCACCACCAGTTCGGGATCGCCGCTTATGGCGGCCTCCACCGTGAGCCCCTGCACGTTCACGTTGGTCAGGTTGAGCGCGGCGCACTGGGGGGGGATTTTTCCCACACGGGTTGGATGCAGCCCCATCTTGTCGGCGAAAACCGGCACCTCAACGCAGCAGCCCTGGGGCAGGTTGGTGATGTAGCCCTCGTTGCGCACGTTGCCCTGAAACTTGAAGGGCTGCCCGGTTTCAAGCGCCTCAAGAATGTAGGAGCAGTATTCCACGCTGCGGTGGTCAATGGCCGTGGCCTCGCCCGCAAGCATGTCCTCGTTTTCCAGACGGTCCGCAATCAGGTTGCACCACTTGTAGTACGCGCCGCTTTCCCCGCCGAAGGACGGCTCGTCGCAGTAGCGGTCCAGCGCCGCCCTGCTGCTGCGGAACCAGGGGATGTACTCGGAAAGGTGCCCCGTGCTCTCGGTCATGAAATAGCCGAAATGGCGCATCACCTCGATGCGCACCTTCTCGTTGATGTAGTACTCGGGCTTCTCGCAGCGCTCCTTGAACAGGGGATACAGATCCTTCCCGCCGTGCTCCATCCGCAGGAACCACCCCATGTGGTTGATGCCCGCCGAAAGGTAGTCAATCTCCTGCTTGGGCACGCCCACATACCCGGCGATGAGGTCCAGGGTGGTCTGCACGCCGTGGCACAGGCCCACATACTGTAGGCCGGGGACGGTGCCCAGCGCCCAGCAGACCATCGCCATGGGGTTCACATAGTTCAGCATCACCGCGTTGGGGCAGAGCTCTTTCATGTCCCCGGCGATTGAAATCATCTCGGGTATGGTGCGCAGCGCGCGGAACACGCCGCCCGGCCCCATGGTGTCGCCGATGCACTGGTCCACGCCGTGCCTGAGCGGAATCTCGTAGTCCTTCCGGAAGGCGTCCACGCCGCCTATCTGGAGCATGACAATCACATAATCCGCGTCCTTGAGCGCCTCGCGCCGGTCGGTGGTAATCATGGCCGTCGCGGAAAGGTTGTTATCCTTGATGACCCGGTCGGCAAAGCGCTTCATGCGCTCCAGTTTCGGCATCGTCCGGCTCATGAACCGGAACTCGCTGTTGCGCAAGGCCGGGGTCGCCAGAATGTCCATGAACAGGGTCTTGCAGAACACGATGCTGCCCGCGCCAACCATTGCAATCTTCGGCATTGTTTCGTCCTCCGTTTTTTTTGTTCACCGGCCCGTCCGGGCCGGAGGCCTTTTGTTTCACCGGGGATAGAGTCTACGCGCCCGGACCCTCGTTGTAAAACACGCACAGGCCGTCCTTGCCGGGCGCCACAATGTCGGGAAGCCCGTTGCCGGTCAAATCCGCGACGGCAAAGTGAATTCCCAACCCTTTGGACTCGCGGACCGGCCCGTAGGTGATGACTTGCTTGATGAAATGATCACCGGCCCATTTGAAGTAATAGGCACCGTAGGGATCGAAGGCCCCGGGATCAAAACCACAATGCGCGCGGTACCGCTTGCCCGTCACCAGTTCGCATTTGCCGTCGCCGTCAATGTCGAGCCACATCATATCGTGGTACTGGGAATTGTCCGGATCGATCACATGGGACACCCATTCCCGCGAACCATCGGGCTTTCTCCGCTGCTCCACCCAGTGCAGGCCGTAGGCATGGCCGCCGCCAACGATCAGATCGTTCATTCCGTCGCCGTTCACGTCGCACACCAGAATGGGAACGCTGGCCGTTTCACCCAGTTTGAACTCGGAATGCCACACCCAGGGCTGTTCCAGGGGTTTTTCAGGGGCCTCAAGCCAGCCATGGTTCAGCACAAAATCCATCCGGCCGTTTCCCGCAATGTCTCCCGCGCCCAGCCCGTGCCCCTGCGGGCCGTCGAATATTTTATGCGCCGTGAATTTGCCCGTGCCCCGGCCCCGCGCGTCCGTTACAAGTTTGAACACCACAAGCGGGCCGCCCGGACAGTTGGGAACCAGCTCGGCCACGCCGTCTCCGTCCACATCCCAGGCCCGGGTCGTTTCCACATTGCCTGTTTCGGCAACCACATGCTCCGGCCATTCCTTGTCCGGATCACCGGGGTTCTCCCGCCAGCGCAGCGTGTTGCCCCACCAGCCGCCGGTGATAAAATCCATCTTTCCGTCGCCGTTCACATCCATGGGAATGGTGGAAAAGTCATCGTAATACTCGTCATTCGCCGCCACCGGACCAATGCGGTGCCGCTTTTTGAAGTCCGGCCCCTCGTACCACCACGCCCCCGAAACAATGTCCAAAACACCGTCATTGTTCACGTCAAACACACCCGCCGACTCGTACCGTTCATCGGCCACCAGCACTTTGCGGAATTTCAGGGGCATCGCCGATCCTTTCAGACAGGTTTTTCATCATGAATTGCCTTTTCACCGGCATGGACAATCCCAAACAAGACGAATTTCAACTTGTTATTATCGGATTTTTATGGGACGCGAAAAATAGCCGTGATTGCCATATTTTATCTATAATTGCCTTTATGAACAGCAGCCATGAACTCGTATACGCCGGACGCACCCAGTCCGGCCAGGGCTGGCGGATAAGCCCTCACAGTCATGACTTCCACGAACTGGTTGTCGTGCTGCAGGGCACCGAAGAAGTGCTTGTCAACGGGGGCATGTTACGGGCCGGGCCGGGGCATGCCGTACTTTTCCCCGCACACTGCGTCCATGAGGAATGGTCCCTGGCGGAGGGGCCGCTGGAGACGCTTTATCTGGGATTCCGGAGCGGGGGGGAGGGGATGCAGGGGGAGCCCCTGACTTGTCCGGACCGCAAGGGACGCCTCCGGGAGTTAGTCGCCTGGATCTTTGCGGAACGCGACGCGTCGCTCCCCGGCGCGGTAAACGCCCGCACCGCCTACCTCACGGCGCTGGTTTCGGAATTTGTTCATCTGGCCACCGAGGGGGGGAATGATCTGGTGGACGAGGTGCGCACTTTCATCCGCGCCAATCTTTCGTCCCCCCTCACCCTGGACGATTTGGCCCGTTCCGCGGGGCTCAGCCGCTGTTATTTCATCCGCGCCTACAGAAAACTCACAGGTCTCACCCCCATGGAGGACCTGCGCCGCATCCGCGCGGAATCCGCGCGGCAGTTAATCCTGACCACGCGCCGCCCCCTAAAAACCGTGGCCCCTCAGGTGGGAATTTCCAGCGAATACCACCTCTCCCGTTTGCTCAAACAGGAACTGGGGGTGTCGGCAAGGTCATTGAAGGGGAAAGGCTAAACCCCCTTCCACCGCATCAAATAATCCCTGGCCACACGCAGATCCTCCAAGGCCTCGGCTGCATCGCACATGGGGGGCTGTTCACCCCGGACTGCGGCAAGGAAATTGCGCGCCTGGCAGCGCATGGCGTGCTCCCAGGGCAGTTGGGGGGAGCTGACCACGGGAGTGGCCCCGTTGCCGGGATCCCGCAGAATTTCCACCCGGCCGGGCCGGCTAAAGGCCATGGGCGCGGGCAGTTCCAGCTTCACATAGCCGTGCTCAAATGCGGCCAGCACCGACTCCTGCCAGTCCACCGTGGTGGTGAATGGGCTCATTTCGATGACACCCGGAACACCGCTTTCCGACCGGGCCACAAGGATTACCCCGGAGGGGTCCGCATGGGTCACCTCATAGGATTCCCCGAAAAAATGCCGGAGCAGGTTGACCTGGTGGATGTAATAATTCACAAAATCGATGTATTGGGCGTAGCCCCCGGCGTCCAGATCGGATGGGGGCCGCTCCGTCTCCAGCGCTTCCGGAGCGTCACCCTCGTCCACCAAATCCCAAAATCCGCCCGCAATCCAGTCCCCGGCGGGCATCACCACCCGGACATACTTGAGCGCGCCCAGTTCGCCGCTCTTTTGAAAGGCGCGCACCTGCCCAACGGCGCACACGGAGGCGGGATCGCTGCGCTTGTGGTAGCCCACCATCACCCAGGTTCCGGAGGCCCGGATGATCTCCAGAAGTTTAACACCCGCCTCCAGCGAACCGGTCAGCGGCTTTTCAATGAAAAGGGGCCTGCCAAAGGAAAGCAGTTCAGGCAGCAACACCGCATGGCGCTGGAAGGGCTGGGCGCAGACCACCGCGTCCAGCGGCTCCCGCTCCAGCATGGCGCGGAAGTCGTCGTAAACGGCGGGCACGCCGTATTTGGCGGCCACCCGTTCGCCCGTTTCACGCCGTATTTCGGCGAGGGCGACCACCCGGCACCCGGGCAGGGAGGCGTAGTTGCGCAGATGGGCACACTGGCCCATGCCGCCCACTCCCACGAATCCCACACGCACGGGCGCATTCGGGGACATTATGCGAATCTCCCAATCTTCGCCGCGACGAACCGGCCGCTCAGAGCGGCTTGATGACGATGTTGCGGAAATCGCAGCGGGTGCTGTGGTTCTGCAGGCCGATGAACCCGCCCAGGCGCTTCAGGCCGGGGTGATCCTTGACCTTGTCCATGTGCTCGCTGAGGTCGCCGTTGATGATTTGTTTTCCGTTCAGTGTGACCTGGATTTTCTGGCCCTGCACGCGGATGTTCATCTTTTCCCACTCACCCGCGGGCTTGGTGGCGCGCTCGGAGGGGGCGATGGTGGAGTACACGCTGCCGCAGTACTGCCAGGGCTTCAGCGCCTTGTACTCGTCCGCGTAATCATCCAGCACCTGGATTTCCGAGCCCTCAAAGGCGGGGTTGCCCTCGCGGGGGGCGCGGATGAACACGCCGCTGTTGCCGCCGGCGGGCACCTTGAATTCGAGGGAGAGTTCAAAGTCGCCGTACTCGCCCATGGTGGAAAGCCATCCGCCGCCCTCGCCGTCGGTGAAGAGCACGCCGTTTTCGACGCTCCAGGTCTTCTTTTCGCCGCCCACCTGCTCCCAGCCGTCCAGGTCCCGGCCGTTGAAGAGCGCCTTCCATCCGTCCGCCTCGGCCATCATTTTGCCCACGAAGGGTTCAATGGCCTCGGCCCAGCGCTTGTACCCCTCGCCGCTCAGGTGAAGCAGGTCGGGCATGATGTCCTTGGTAAGCTCGCCTTTCTCGTTCAAAAAAGCGCCGCCGATGTCCACGAACTCGACCATCGGGTCGGAATCCAGCTTGGAGAACAGGGCCGTGGCCTCGCGCAGTTTGGCCCGGAACTCCTCGGGAACGTCCGTGCGCGGAAAAATGGCCAACAGCAGGACGCGCGTCCCGGGCAGGCGCGAACGGAGCTTCGCCACAATCGCCTCAACGCCCGCGGCTATCTCCTCCGCGGTGTTGTCCCTGTGGTTGTTCGTGCCGATCATCAGCACCGCCACCTTCGGATTGATGCCGTCAATGTTGCCGTTGTCCAGACGCCACAGCACATGCTCGGTGCGGTCGCCGCCGATGCCAAGGTTGACCGCGTTGCGCGGCGCGTAATACTGCTCCCACACCTCCTTGCCGGCGCCCTCCCAGCCGTGGGTGATGGAGTCGCCGATGAGGATCATGTCCACGTTGCCCTGCTTCACCCGGTCGTTGAAGCTGTTGTGGCGCGCCATCCAGTCCTTGCCCTCGCGCGGGGCGGGCACGGTGGATGGGGCCGCAAAGCCCTGCGCGGCAAGAATCACCACGGCAAGGGCGGACATCACAAGGAACTTCGCAAAAGGCTTCATTGTTGGCATGGGGGCATCCTCTTTTTTTCTGGTTGAAACCGTCTGGGAGTGTATACCCAACCATGGGGGAAAAAACAAACCGGCAAACCCGCGGCGTCCCGGCTACCGCCCGGTGAACCTGCCGGCCAAAGCGTCAAGCCGCCGCCGCATCTCCCTCATGGGCATGAAATCGCCCTTGCGCTCCGCGGCGGCAATCCCGTCCCGGTATGCGGCGGACGCCTCACCGTGCCGGTCCAGCCGCTCCAAAAGCATCCCCAGCCGAAGGTATGCCGCCGAATAATCCGGATGGGCGGCGACAGCCCGCGCATAGCACGCCGCAGCCTCGTCGGGCTTTTCCATCTGTGTCAGCGCCCCGCCCAGCCCCATGAGCGCCACCGCATCCCCCGGATCCATCTCAAGCACCTCACGAAAAAGGGCCGCGCGTGATTCCGCCTCCCGCATAATCCGCGCCCGGTCGGCCTCCGCCATGCCGCGGACCCGTGCCGCATCAAAGTCCTTTTTGTCCTCCAGCAGCGCCGCCGCGGCCTTCTCCTCCTCCGCCTCGCGAATCATGCCTTTTGACTGGTAAAACTGGGAGAGATTGGCGCGTGCCATCACCGAATCCGGAAAATGTGCGGCCAGTCCGCGCATCACCATGATGGCCTCGTCCGTCCGCCCGAGCCTGTGCAGGAGCACGCCGAGAAGCTCCATCACGTCCGGATGGAGCGGATCAAGCACATGGGCCTTTTCAAGCAGGGCAACGGGTTTTTCCGGTGCGCCATCCAGGCCTCCGGCCAGATCCAGCGCCTCCCCGTAAAGGGCGGCCGCCCTCCCGGCCGATCCTGCGGGGGGAAAGAGGGGGAGGGGCCGTATCTCCGCGGCACCATACCCCGTGTTGTCCCCGCCATGCAGGCGCAGCACCCGTTCCGAACGCCAGTCCCTGCCAAGCCAGACCCAGCCCGCCATGCCCCCCCTGCCTTCCGGAAAAGCCCGTATCTCCCCGGCCTCCCCGGCTTTCTTCCCGTCCACCAACAACCGGGTGCCCGGGGGCGGGGGGCCGAAGGGGGGATTCTCCCACCACAACACCCCGGTCATGTACTGCCTGACCGTGCCATAAGCGCGAAGCCGCGCCACCACCTCCTGCCCGGTGTAGCAGCCCTTGTTCTCTGAAACCACATGCTCCGCCCAGGGGGTTTCAGACACAATGCACCGTCCAAAAGGGGGGATGGGAAGTTCTGTGAGCAGGGAAAAAATGGGCTGTTCAGCCCAAGAAATCACCCTGGCCCCGGAATCAGCCGCAAGATCGCGCATTTTATCCAAAAAAAGAGCCCCATCGGACGCGTCGGGAATGACAAACCATCCCTCCGGACCCGACTCAGGCATGCGCACGGCCAAGACCTCATGTCCGGCAAGTTCCAGCCCGGCAAAAGCCCCCGCCGACTGGGGCAACACCGCGGCGGCCTCCACTGGGGACAGTCCGGTGCCTGCTGCCAGGTACCAGGCGGCCTCCGGGCCGGTCACACGGAGAAAATCCACGCCTGAAGACATGCAGGAAGCCCTCACATCCTCCAGAAAAACATGGGATTCCACCCGTTCCATGAACGGGGACAGGGCGTCCCCGGGCATGAGCAGCCAGAATCCGTCCCGGTGGCGCAGCATGAGAAACAGGGAAAGAAGCCGCCCCTTCCTGTCCAGCATTGCATTCCAGCGGCAGGCCCCCTCCTTGACGGAAATGACATCCGCAGAGGTTTGGGAGTGGAGCCACACTGCGCAGTCGTTCCCCGACAATTCCATGACTGTCCAGCCTGAAACAACTGACACAGCAAGGGAGCCGGGCGAAAATGCGGCCTTTCCGGACGGGTTACCTCCGAATCCTCCGGCATCCATGCCGGTCACACGGAAAAGGACTCGCCGCAGCCGCAGGTGCCCGACGCATTGGGGTTCTGAAAGACAAAGCCCCGGCCCTGAAGCCCCCCCTGGTGGTCAAGCACCACAGAACGCAGGTACACCGCCGACTTCTTGTCAAGGTAAAAGGAAAGGCCCTTCTCTTCGATGACATGGTCGCCAGGGCGCATTTCGTCAAAATCGAGCACATACGAGAAACCGGAGCAACCGCCGCCCTTCACCCCCAGGCGCACACCCAAGCCCGTTTTTCCCTCCTTTTCGCGGAGGTTTTTCAACTGGGCAACAGCCCCTTCGGTTACGGTGACCAGCTTGGGGGAATGCGTCGCGTCCCGCATCGTCTCGCTCATCTGCCTGCTTCCTTTCGTTAAAACTCAGCCGCCCGCGGACGCGCCCTCGTCAACGGGATGCTTGTCCACCACGTCCTCAAGGACCTCAAGCAGCACTTCCACGTCCACACCGTAGGCCTCGCAGACCTGCGAAATGGTCTCAAAATGGCTGATACCGCAGTGGGCGCAACCGCCGAGGTGGAACGCGGCAAACACCTCGCCCACACGGGGATGAACCGCCATTGCCTCGGCCACCGCCATGTCCGCATTAAAACGTTTCGCTTTTTCCTCGCTCATTTTGTTTTCCTTTTCTTTGCGAATGACCCTTTAACATCCGTCCAAAGGGGCTCTATTCCGCCGCGCACCGCGCCGGACACCCCCACCATACCCCCGGAAGACCCGCAGATCAAGACAAACTAGCCACTGTTTGCATCCCGGCATCCGCGCGGTTATCCTCTTGCCGGTCCGAAGGCACATGGAAGAATGGCAATGAACCTCATCCGCATCGCAAAAGTCGCCGATTTTTCCCCGGAAAACCCGGTGAAATCCTTCAAAATCATCGGCAGGCATGTCGCCGTTTTTCTGGAACAAAACGGCACACTGCGCGCCATGGAAGTGGGTTGCCGCCACCAAAACGCCAATCTTTTGCAGGGCAGACGGGAGGGTGACAAGGTCACCTGCCCCTGGCACGGATGGCAGTACAACCTTAAAACGGGGGAGTGCCTGCGCGGCGGAACCAACGCCCCCCTGCGCCCCCACCATTGCAAAGTGGAAAACGGCAACGTGTTCATATCGGCGCAGGCCGTGCCCGAAGGGGAAACGGTCCTCACGGCCTCCATCAACGCCAAATCAGAATAACATCACAAAAATCAGCGCCACCTCGATGAACAAATGCGCCAAAAAGGGCACCACCAGGTTGCGCCGCCTCAGCACATACCAAGTCATGGCAAGGGAAAAAACCACCATGCCACCCGTCTCCAGCAGGGGTTTTTGGAGATGATACAACCCTTCAGAGAGGGGCACCACCAGCCAGCCAAAACGGGGAAAATCCGTTGAAAAGCGCCGCAAAAGAAAATACCGGTGCAGAAATTCCCAAGCGGGCAGCCAGGAAACCACCCACAGCAGTTTCATCACCAAAAAGGAAAACCGGCCGCCGTTGGGAAACGCATGGGAACCGTAAAGTTCATACAAGGAGGGGATAAACTGGGTGGCAATCACCGCCACAAGGCCGATGAACGCCATTCCGGCCAGAATATACCAGTCTTTTGTTTGCACCCGGCGGGTGCTGAACATGCCCCATTCCATGCCCCAAAGAGACCAAAGAAGGGGGATAAGCAGCCACATGACCAGTTTAAACAGGTCAAATTCCCTAAAAACAGCGGCACCCAACCAGCCGCTCGGAAATGCTGGAAGCACATACTGAAAAATACCCTGCAAATCCGATAAACGCCATTCAAAGACCGCCCAATTTATTGTCTGGTTGGCATTGTTGGCGGCCATGGCATCATAAACAAGCACTGAAGCGACATAGGCAAGGACAACAAAACTTTTATAGGGCAACTGGCCGGAGGGCACCCACTCCACCGGGGGCAAAACCTCCCTGACGGCCGCGTTCACCCGGGGCCTGCGCGTGGGCGCGGCGGGCTGGGCTTTCTCCGCCTTTAGCGGTTGTTTGATCGGCTTTGGGCGGGCTGATTTAACAGGTGCGGGGGAAGGGGAGGCAAACAAATCACCCTGACCATCCTGCTCCTTTATGCGCGGCTTTCTGGGTGATTTTGATGTGCTTTTTATTCTTTTTTCGCTTTTTTTATTGTTTTCCGGGGTCATCTTTTTTGCTTTTCTTGGGATAGGGACAGCATTCAGCAACAGCACATCCGGAGCACTTTGGGGCGCGGGCGGCGCAGACAGCACGTCCGTGAAACACCATGAAATGGGAAAAAAGCGTCCATTTGTCCGCAGGCCACACCCTGCGCAGGTCCTTCTCAATCTTTGCCGGTTCGGTGTTTTTTGTGAATCCCAGCCTGTTGGCCACCCGTTTGCAATGGGTGTCCACAATCACACCCTGCCCGCCAAAACACTCGCCCATCACGGCGTTTGCGATTTTCCTGCCCACCCCCGGCAGTTTCAACAGTTCCTCCATGGAGCCGGGCACCTTGCCATCGTGTTTTTCCAACAGTATTTTGCTGGATTCCTGGATTGATTTGGCCTTTTGGCGGAAAAAACCGCAGGAATGGATGGCAGCCTCGAGTTCCGACCTTTGGGCGGAGGCAAAATCTGCGGGGCTCCGGTATGTCTTGAACAGGTCCCGGCAGACAATGTTCACCCGCGCGTCGGTGCACTGGGCGGCCAGAATGGTCATGACCAGCAGTTGAAACGGTGACTTGTAGTCCAGCGTGCAGCGCACATCGGGATAAGCGCGGGACAGCCGGTCATACACATCCAGCGCCCTGGCTTTTTCCGCGGCGCTCACGGCTTTCGAAGGCATTTCAAAAACTCCTCAACCGGCCGGCAGTTTAACACGTCCTCCCTGGTGAGCCATCCCTTGCGCGCAATGCCCACCCCGAAGGGGATGTTGCGCAACCCCTCCACCCGGTGCGCGTCGGGGCCAATGACAAAACGGGCCCCCTTGTCGCGGGCGCGCCGGAGATGCCGCCAGTCCATGTCAAGCCGCCGCGGGTTGGCGCTGATTTCTATGGCCACGCCGTTGGCAACCGCGGCGTCCACAACCTTGTCCACATCAAGGGGGTACCCGGGGCGTGTGAGCAGCAGACGCCCCGTGGGATGGCCGAGTATCATGGTGTGCGGTTTTTCCAGGGCCTTGATTACCCGGCGCGTGGCCTCATCCTTTGACATTTCCAAATGACTGTGCACGGAGGCGATGACCACGTCAAAAGTGGCCAGCACGGAGTCGTTATAGTCCAGCCATCCGTCCCGGTGGATGTCCGATTCAATCCCCTTTAAAATCCGCACACCGCCGGAGCGTCGGTTGATCTCGTCAATCTCCAGGTGCTGCCGCGCGACCCGTTCCGGTGAAAGGCCGTTTGCCTGGCCCGCCGAGCGGCTGTGGTCGGTTATCACCAGGTATTCAAACCCCATGTCCGCCGCCTCCCGCGCCATCTCTTCCAAGGTGTTCACCCCGTCGGACCAGGTGGAATGGCAGTGAACCACGCCGCGCACATCCCCTTCCCGAATCAATTGGGGAAACGCGCCCACCTCCAGTTCTCCTGCGCCTTCGCGCAGTTCCGGCGGCACGAAAGGCAGTCCCAGCGCGTTGTACACCCCCTCCTCACTGCCACAGGGCACAGGGGAACCATCCGCCCTGGAAAGCCCTTTCGCACCGAGTTCCAAGCCCTGCTCACGGGCCCGCTGGCGCAGGGCCAGCGTGTGCGCCCTGGAGCCGGTGTGGTGGATGAGGGCAAACGGGTGGACGGCGGGGGGGACCGCATGGAACCGGGCGGGAATACCCGTGTTAAGCCTGACGGTGACATTGTCCGGACGCCTGGAAACCACCTCCGCCACGCCAGGGGCGCGCATGAACCGCTCGAGAAGGGGCCGCGGCGCGTCCGCGGTGGCGATAATCCGCACGTCCCGCACGACCTCCCGGTGACGCCGCACATCACCCGCAATTTCAGGCATCTCCGCGCAACCGTCTCCGCCCAGCCAGTCTCGAAGTTCCAAAGCCGACTCAAGGGCTGTGTTTAGACGATACAAGCCCCTTCTTTCCTCAAGAAATTCGATGCTTTCCAGCACCTTGTCCTGAAGCGCCCGCCCATACCCCTTGATGCCCGCCAGTTCCCCCGTCTCACAGGCATGGTGCAACCTCTCCAGGGAGTCAATTCCGTGTTCCCTGTACAGGGCTATAACCCGTTTCGGCCCCAATCCCTGCACACGCAGCAGTTCAATCACCTGTTCAGGGTACTTGACCCGCAGTTTTTCCAGAAATTCAATCCGTCCGTGGGCGAGGTATTCCAGAATCTTCTTCTCAAGCGCCTCGCCGATTCCCTCCAGTTCCCGCAACCGCCCCTCCGCAGCCACCTGCTCCACCGGCGCGTCCAGCGCCTCCAGCACCCGCGCGCCCTGGGTGTAGGAACGGATCTTGAACGGGTTTTCCCCCTCCATCTCAAGCAGATGGGCCGTCTCGTCGAAGAGATCCGCTATTCTTTTGTTGGTTGAAAGCACCAGACAGGACCCCGTATTTATTTCACCGCAACCGGTCCACGTCATTGTATACCATTCACCCGGCCCCGGTCATTGCCCGGCGGTTGAAAATAATGCCGTCCGTGCGGGAACGCCTCCGTGCACGGAATTGTTCCAGTCCGTATAATGCACGCAAAACCATCCCCGCACGGGGCGACAGGAGCCATGCCATGCAGGAAAACGGTAGTCTCGTCGCTGTGACTCTCCAGGACAGGGTGCTTGAAATACGGCTCAACCGTCCGGAAAAGAAAAACGCCCTGAACGGGGAGATGTATTCGGCCATGACGGAGGCGCTCCAAAACGCCTCAGCCAGTCCGGAAACCAGGGTGGTGCTCTTTGCGGGCGGGCCCAACTGTTTCACCAGCGGCAATGATCTCATGGACTTCATGACCGGCATGTCCGCGGGTGAAAACCATCCCGTGGTCCATTTCCTGCGCGCGCTGCTCTCCTTTGAGAAACCCATGATCGCGGCGGTCAACGGCGCGGCCGTGGGCATTGGCACCACACTGCTGCTCCATTGCGACCTGGCCTACGCCTCCGGCGACGCATGGTTCCAAATGCCCTTTGTGAACCTGGGCCTCTGCCCCGAGGCCGCCTCCAGCGTGCTGCTCCCCCTGGCGGCCGGCCCCCGCCGAGCCTCGGAAACCATCCTCCTTGGGAGGCGCTTTTCGGCCGAGGATGCGCACTCCTGGGGCCTGCTGAACGGCCTCACCGCCTCCGGGCAGGCGGATGACGCGGCCCGTGATGCGGCGCGCCTTCTGGCCGCCCAGCCGCCTGAGGCGGTCAGGGTGTCCCGCCGCCTGCTGCGCGAACCTTTCCGCCAGGCCGCCGAGGACGCGCTGAACCGCGAACTTGCCGCGTTCCTCGCCAGGCTCACCTCGCCGGAAGCGGCGGAGTCCTTTGCCGCGTTCTTTGAAAAACGCCCCCCCGATTTCTCAAAGTTTTCATGACCCGGCAAATACGGGAATTGGGCAGGAAGGCATGTGCCTGTTTCCCAATGGCTTACGAATCCCTTGGACCACGGGCGGCGCCTCCCGGTTTGGCCCCCATTCGCGCCCGGGCGGAGGTTGATTACGCGCCGCCGACACCGGATGCGTATCGCAATTCCCCGGGTTCATCTGCTACACTTTGCCTGTCAGGGTGCCGCCGCAAGGCAAACGCCCGGCGGGAACGGGTGTTCTCCCGTGTTGAACCCCCCATTCCGGACTTCGGCAACCGCCCTTTTTATGATTTGGAGACCCGAAACGCATGCCCAAGAAAAATTCTCGGCAGGAATTTTTGACCCTGTTCGGCTTCCTTCTGGTGGTGGCGCTGTTTTTGTCAAACGGCTTTGTGGCGCGCATCTCCGCCGAAGAAGAGGAAGTGGACGTCTACAAGGAACTGGAACCCATCGGCGTGGTGCTGGACATCATGCTCCGGGAATACGTCCGCGATGTTGACATGAAGAAGGTGGTGGAGGGGGCGCTCGGCGGCATGATGGGGTCGCTGGACAGAAACACCTCCTTCATCACCGCCGAAGAGCTTGAGGCCATGCGCGAGGACACCAAGGGCGAGTTTGAGGGCATCGGCGTGTCCATCATGCTGGATGACGATCAGAACATTTTCGTGTTCCACCCCATCCCCAACTCCCCGGCGGCGCAGGCCGGCATCAAGCCCTTTGACCGCATTGTGGCGATTGACGGCAAGTCCACCAAGGGAATGACCACGGCGGACGCGGCGGGACTGATCAAGGGCCGCAGGGGCACCACGGTGCGCCTGACCCTGCTCCGCAAGCCCAAGGACGCCCCCGAAGACGCCCCCGGCGAGACCCTCGACATCGAGGTGCGCCGCGACACCGTTCCCCTGGAGAGCATCAAGGAGGCGCAGATGCTCAAGGACGGCATCGGCTACCTCCGCCTGAGCGACTTCAAGGACAACACCAGCGCGGACATGGCCAAGCGCATACAGGAATTCCTTGACGCGGGCATGAAGGGCCTTGTGCTGGACCTGCGCTGGAACCCCGGCGGCCTGCTCACGGCATCCAAGGAGGTGAGCGAGCTTTTCCTGCCCAAGGGCTCGCTGGTCACCTACACCCGGGGCCGCACGGGCAAGGACGGCAACGCCAACAAGGACGACATGCGCCTCGTCACAAACAGAAAGCCCGTGCTTCCCGAGGGGCTGCCCATGATCATCCTGGTGAACGACAGCACGGCCAGTTCGGCGGAAATCGTCACCGGAGCGCTCCAGTTCCACGAGCGCGCCCTGGTGCTTGGCGAAAAGACCTTCGGCAAGGGCAGCGTGCAGACCATCATCCCCCTGCAAAAGCCCGCCAACACGGCGCTGCGCCTCACCACCGCCCTGTACTACACCCCGGCAAACGTGACCATCGACCATCAGGGCATCCTCCCGGACATCGAACTCAAAATGACGCGCACCGAGGCCGAGGCGCTGGCGAAACAGCTCGCCGCCTCCTTCGAGGACAATCCCGAAAACCAGTACAGGCAGAACCACGGGCGCATGACGGAACACCCCGCCACGGACGAGACCGTGGACGACACGCAACTTTTAAAGGCGTGGGAGCTGCTCCGCAACGGCACGCCCCTGGCGGATCTGATTAAACAGCACCACCGGGACGTCCATGACACACAGATGACCGCCGAGGACGCCGCCGCGCGGAACGGCGCGCCGGCGGAGGCGGCCCCGGCCGAAGCCCCCGCCGCCACCGAGCCCGCGGAAACCGCGCCTGAACCGCAGGAGGGGGAGGAAGCCCCCGCCGAGCCGGTCTGGTAGGGGGACCGGCAAATTGCGCGCACAAGAACGGGAAAACAACCGGCTCCGGCCGGTGACCATCGAGCGCGGCTTCACCAAGCACGCGGCGGGTTCCGTCCTGGTGTCCTTCGGCGACACCCGGGTGATATGCACGGCCATGTTTGAGGATCGCGTGCCCGCATGGCTCAAGGGCTCGGGCAAGGGGTGGGTCACTGCGGAATATGCCATGCTCCCCGGAGCCACAGCCACACGGGGCAGCCGTGACAGCAACACCAAAGGGCGTGCCCAGGAAATCAGCCGCCTGATTGGAAGATCACTGCGCGCGGTCACC
The DNA here is from genome assembly GCA_041859375.1 of Candidatus Hydrogenedentales bacterium. Lineage (GTDB taxonomy): Bacteria > Hydrogenedentota > Hydrogenedentia > Hydrogenedentales > CAITNO01 > JBHEKP01. The sequence continues at coordinate 29,741 of JBHEKP010000165.1, forward strand.
GACCTTCCGGCAATGGGCGAGTGCCAGGTGACCATTGACTGTGATGTGATTCAGGCGGACGGGGGCACGCGCACCGCGGCCATCACCGGCGCGTGGGTGGCCCTGCATGACGCCTTCCAAACCTCGGTAAGGCGTGGACTGCTCAAGGTTCCGCCGCTGCGGGGCGAATGCGCGGCGGCAAGCGTGGGACTGGTGGACGGGGAACTGCTGCTCGACCTGGATTACCTGGAGGATGTCCGCGCGCAGGTGGACATGAACGTGGTGATGGATGGGAGGGGCAGGCTCATCGAGGTGCAGGGCTGCGCCGAGGGGGAACCCTTCCCGCGCGCGACCCTGGACGACTTGATTGCCCTGGCGGAAACGGGAATTCAACACCTGACACAACTTCAGCGGGAGTCCGTATCCAATGACTGAGACACTGCTCATCGGTTCTGGAAACCTGAAAAAGGCGCGGGAACTCGCGGAGCTCCTCACGGGGCTGCCCTGGGAGGTGAAATCCCTGCGTGATTTCCCCGCCGTTGAGGAGCCCGAGGAAACGGGCAAAACATTTGAGGAAAATGCGGCCCTGAAGGCCCGGTATTACGCGGCGCATTTTGGCGTCCCCTGCATCGCTGATGATTCCGGGCTGGTGGTGGACGCCCTCGGCGGCGCGCCCGGTGTGTATTCCGCAAGATATGCCGGACCAAGGGCCACCGACGACGACAACAACGCCAAGCTGCTCGACGCCCTGGAGGATTTCCTCTGGCATGAGCGGACCGCCCATTTCTTCTGCGCCGCCGCCTTTTGCCGCCCGGGTTCGGACGCCGTCCACATTGAGACGGGACGCGTCAACGGCCATATTTCCATGGAACCTTTTGGATCGGGCGGATTTGGCTATGACCCCCTTTTTGTGCCGGAGGGATTCGACCAGACCTTTGGCGAAATGGGCAGCGATGAAAAACACGCGCTCAGCCACCGCGGGGAGGCCTTCCGCAAAATGCGGGTTTACCTGGAATCCCTGCGATGACGCAGGTTCTTCCCGCAAATGCGGAGGGGATGGGGCGGGCGGTCGCCCTTTTGCGGGAGAATCAGGTGGTCGCGTATCCCACGGAAACCGTGTATGGTCTGGCGGTCAACCCCTTTTCCGGGGCCGCCCTGGATGCCCTGTTCAGTGTGAAACTGCGCGACCGGGGCAAGCCTGTTTTGATGATAATCGGCTCGCAGGCCCATCTGGCGGGACTGGCCGCCCCCCCCTCGGAACGGGCGCGGAAATGCATGGAGGCCTTCTGGCCGGGACCGCTCTCGCTGCTGCTTCCCGCGGCGGAGGGGCTGTCACCGCTGCTCACCGGGGGAAACGCGAAGATTTGCGTCCGCTGCCCGGGGCTTGGGCTGGCGCGGGAGTTTTGTGACGCCTGGGGCGGTGCGATCACCTCCAGCTCCGCCAATCTTTCCGGCGCAGAACCGGCGCGCACGGCGGCGGCGGCGCTCATCCCCGGTGTGGCGGGAGTGCTTGACGGGGGCGCCTTGGGGGATTCCATGCCCTCAACGGTGTATGATCCGGACGGGGACATGGTGCTCCGAGAGGGGCCGGTAACCCCGGAAATGCTTCGGCGGGTTCTTTAGGGGACCATCCGGGCTGGACGAAAGGAACATTGCCATGATTATTGCCGTGGGTTGCGACCACGCGGGATACGAGGGGCCGCCGCCCCTGTACAAGGACGCCATCGTGAACCATCTGCGGAACGCGGGGCATGAAGTGGTGGACTGCGGCGCCTTCGGCCCGGAGTCCGTGGACTATCCGGACTATGCCGGGAAAGTGTGCCGTGCGGTGCTGGAGGGCGGCGCGGATCTGGGCATCCTGCTCTGCGGCACGGGCATCGGCATGAGCATAGCGGCCAACCGGCATCCCGGCATACGCGCCGCCGTGTGCACAACAAGGGACATGACGGTCCTGTCGCGCACCCATAACAACGCGAACATCCTCTGCCTTGGAAGGCGCGTGCTGGCCATCGGGGAATGCCTTGACCTGGTTGACCTTTGGCTGTCCACCCCCTTCAGCAACGGGGAACGCCACGCGCGCCGCGTCTCCAAGCTGGGCTAGACCGATTCAGGAGCTCCCTTCCCATGAAAAATCTCACCCCGGGTGAAATTGTTCTTGAGCTGGACCGGCATATCATCGGTCAGCGCGAGGCCAAACGCAAGGTGGCCATCGCCCTGCGCAACCGCTGGCGCCGCCAGCAGCTCAGCGAGGAGCTGCGCGACGAGGTCGCCCCCAAAAACATCCTCATGATCGGCCCCACGGGCGTGGGCAAAACAGAAATCGCCCGCCGGCTCTCCAAACTGGCCGACGCCCCCTTCATCAAGGTGGAGGCTTCCAAATTCACCGAGGTCGGCTATGTGGGCCGCGACTGCGAGTCCATGATCCGCGAACTCACCGAAGTCGCCGTTAAAATGGTGCAGGCGGAAATGCGTCAGGAATGCGAGGCCAAGGCCCGTGAAAACGCGGAAAAACGCCTTCTTGACATCCTCTATCCGGGGCGGCGCCCACGGCCCCCCATGCAGTCCTTCCGTCCCATGGATCCCGCCTCGGGCGATGAGGGACCGGCAAAAAACCTGTCACCCGAGGAAACGGAGGACCGGGCGAGGGAGCTTATCGCGGCGAAACTGGCGGCGGGCGAACTGGAGGACCGCGAGGTGGAGGTGACGGTGAGGGAATCGGGCTCCAATGCGATGATGCAGGTCTTCGCAGCGAACGGCATGGAAGAAATGGGCATGAACATGCAGGAAATGCTCGGCCGCATGATGCCCCAAAAGACCAAGAGCCGCAGGGTCAAAGTGTGTGAGGCCCGGGAAATCCTTATTCAGGAGGAACTCCAGGAACTGATCGACATGGACCTGGCCGCCCGGCGCGCCATTGAACGCGTGGAAAACACGGGCATTGTGTTTCTTGATGAAATTGACAAAATCGCCGGAAGGGGCGCGCCGGGACACGGTCCCGATGTCTCCCGGGAGGGCGTCCAGCGCGACATCCTGCCCATTGTGGAAGGCAGCACCGTCATCACAAAACACGGCCCCGTGCGCACGGATCACGTGCTTTTCATCGCGGCGGGTGCCTTTCATGTAACCAAGGTGTCGGACCTGATTCCCGAGCTTCAGGGACGTTTCCCGATTCGTGTGGAACTTGCAAGCCTGACTGCCGACGATTTCGTGCGCATCTTGCGCGAAACGGAAAATTCACTCATCCGCCAGTATGAGGCCATGCTTGCCACGGAAGGGGTGGATTTGTCCTTTGACGCCGACGCCATTGCCGCGATTGCCGAATTTTGCCAGCAGGTGAACAATGAATCCGAGAACATCGGCGCGCGAAGGCTCCATACCATCATGGAATACCTGCTGGAGGACATCTCCTTTGACGCCAGGGACTTGTCCGGCTCAAGCATTTGCATATCCGCCGAGATGGTGCGGGACCGCCTGAAGAACACGGTGGAAAAGCAGGACCTGACCCGGTATATCCTGTAACCAATTGGGGAACATTCGTTTATGAGGAAATTCCCTTTTTTGGAACAGGCGGGGTTGCGGGTTGCGGCCATCTCGGATCTCTCCGACGGGGACTGTGCCCGAAATGCCACGAACCCTGAAGCGTGCCGCGATTTTTTGCAAAGATGCGATGCGCCTCCCCAACAGTTGGCGCGGGTAAAACAGGTGCATGGTGTCACCATTCTTTCCGTTGACAGTCCGGCGGATGTTGCGGACGCCCCTGAGGCGGACGGTCTAATAACCTGCAATCCTGATGTGGTGCTGGGAATTTCCGTGGCCGATTGCGTGCCCTTGTGGCTGTATGATCCCTGTAACAGTGCCGTTGCCCTGCTTCACGCGGGACGGGAGGGAACTGTTGCGGGAATAGCCCGGCTGGGGGTAAGCGCCATGGTTGCCCAATGTTGCAGCCGTCCTGAGCATCTTCTGGCGGTCATCGGTCCCTCCGCCGGTCCCTGCTGTTATGAGGTGTCCCCTGAAATGGCCGCCGATCTTGAAAAGCAGGGGGTGGCCATGCGGGGAAGAAACGTGGATCTCTGGGGGGAAAACACGCGGCAACTCCTTGAATCAGGGGTAGTTACAGCCCATGTCCATGCCGCCGCCGAGTGCACCATATGCGGTCCGGGTTACCATAGTTTCCGGCGTGAGGGGGGGAGGGCCCGAAATCTGGCTGTGGCCCGGCTTTAGACCCAAACCCAACCCGCCCCGGATGCGCGCATAAAATTCCACCCAACAATTTATGAGAAAAGAGGTTGCACAATTCCGCCCCGTTGTGATAGCATAATTTTCCCAAGAGAGTGACTTTATCCGAAAGTGGGTCGCGACCCACTTTTTTTATTGTTCAAGATGGTTATTTTAACCATCGTATGGCGTTGTTTTGGCTAAAAACGGGAGTAGACATGTCGGCTGATGAAATTGTCCGGACGGCTTGGGCCATGTTCGAACCCGAACTGCTGGCGCAGGGGTACGAACTGGTCGAAGTGGAATACGGACGCCAGGACGGCTCCCAGGTTTTGCGCATATATATTGACAAGGAAGGCTCCGGTATCAGCTTGGATGACTGCACCAAGGTCACCCATCTGCTGAACCCCCTCCTTGACGCCAATGATTTTGTCGGGTGCGGCTACCTCCTTGAGGTTTCCTCCCCCGGTATTGACCGTCCGCTCCGCAAACCGGAACATTTTCTCCGGTATGCGGGGGAGGCGGTTAAAGTGGTCACCCAGACCGCCGTGGGCGGCAGAAGCCGCTTCAGCGGCGTGCTGAAGGGTTTTGACGACGGCATGGTCCTTTTGGACGTGGACGGAGAGACCGTTTCTGTTTATTTGGAAAATGTGAAAAAGGCTCGGTTGAACCGATAACGCCATAGTGAGGGTGCAGCCTTGGCTGATGAACTTAAAATCGCTCTTGAACAGATTGAGAAGCTGAAAAGCGTTGACCGGTACACGCTGCTGGAGGCGATCCGCAGCGCGCTGGAGAAGGCCGCCCAAAAAGGGGTGAACCGCGCCTCCAACATCACCGTGGACGTTGATCCGCACACGCTCGCCTTCCATGTGTTTGAAATCCGCACCGTCACGGACGTGGTGGTGGATCCCTCCTCCGAGATTTCGCTTGAGGAGGCGCTCAAGCTGAATTCGGACGTGGTGCTGGGCAACAGGCTCAAGGTGCCCGCGGAACCGAAGGATTTCGGGCGCATCGCGGCGCAGACAGCGCGGCAGGTCATCATCCAAAAACTCAAGGAGGCGGAGCACGACCGCATCTACGGCGAATTCAAGGAGCGCGAGGGTGATCTGGTTTCGGGCTCTGTGAAGCGCATTGTCAACGGCAACCTCATTGTGGGCATCGGCCAGGTGGACGCCATTGTGATGCTGAGCGAGCAGTCCCCCAGGGAGCGCTACAAGGTCGGTGACCGCATCCGCGCCCAGGTAATCAAGGTGGAAAAGGCCCAGAAGGGCACGTCGGTCAAGTTGTCGCGGACCTCGCCCGATCTCGTGCGCAGCCTTTTCGAGGGCGAGGTTCCCGAGATATACGAGGGCGTCGTGGTCATCAAGGCCATTTCACGCGAGGCCGGCAGCCGCACGAAGGTTGCGGTGATGTCAAAAGACGCGAATGTGGACCCCGTGGGCGCCTGCGTGGGCCTCAAGGGTTCGCGCGTGCGCGCGGTTGTCGAGGAATTGTCCGGGGAAAAGATTGACATCGTCCGCTGGGTGGACGACCCGGTGCAATTGTGCATCAATGCGCTCAACCCCGCCGACATACTGCGGATCCACCTCAACCCGGACACAAAGTCAATACAGGTGATCGTGCCGCAGGACCAGCTTTCGCTGGCCATTGGCAAGCGCGGCCAAAACGCCCGGCTTGCGTCCAGGCTGCTTGGCTGGAACATAGACATACGCGGTGACAAGGAAAACGAAACACCGGAGCGGCCCGAAGGCGCGGAAACCGGGGAGGATGACGGCGGCAGCGTGGAACAGTCTTAAGAAATGGTTTTTTTCCCAGCAAACAGGCCGGCGAGGGGTTTAAAACCCGGCGCCGGAGATTCGTGCCGGTTGTATGATTCCCGATGGTCTGGAGGTGTGACGTAGATGCCGACAATCACCAGTCTTAGCAAAAAGCTGGAAATGAGCGCCGACGAGGCGCTTGATTATCTCCGCAGGCTCGACTTTGCCGTTGAGGCCGTGGATTCCGAACTTGACGACTCACAGGTCGAAGCGTTGATGGATATTGACGAAGATCCCGACGCTTTTGACCGGATGATTGAGAAAAAGCGGAAGGAGGAGGAGGCCAAGGCGAAAAAGGCCAAGGCCGCCGCGAAAAAAAAGGCCCCCGCAAAGAAAAAGGCAGACGCGAAGAAGGATGACGACGGGGCCGGGGCGGCTGAACCCGAGCAGGAAGCCACACCGCAGCCTGAAGCGCCCGTGGCAACCATCATCACAGAGGATGAACCTGCCGCACCGGTTGCGGACATCCTTGTGGAATCCCCGGTCCAGGATGAGACTGTGGAAGTTCCCGCGCCCGTAGCGCCTCCAGTGGAAGAGGCCGCAGGGGAAACGGAACCCCACGAGGCCGAGATCGTCCACAAGCCCCTTGCGGATACGGCACCCGCCGCCGTGGCGGTTATCGACGCCGAACCCGCCGAAAAACCGCACACGAGCAAGGCGGAAATCATCGACGAGTCCGATCCTGCCGCGGAATCCGCCGCGCTTCTGGAGGCGGCCGTCGCCCACAAGCATGCGGAGCATGGCTCCGGGGGCGCGCTGGCCGAGGCTGAGCGCATCCATGAGGAGGAGCTGCTCCGCAAGACGCAGCGGGAAAAAGAAAAACCCGCCAAACCACCCATCGCCGTGCCCGATCCGGATGTGGTGGCGCAGGTTATCGCCAGGGACCGGGAGCGCAAAATGCGCAAGGAACAGGCCCCCCGCGAACGCGCCGAACGCGGTGCCCCCCGGGACGCGAACACCGGCGCGCCCCCGGCTGCGGGCGGGGTGGGCTCCGGCCGCTATAAGGCGCCGACCACCATCAATTTCGGACCCGACGCGCGTCCCGGCGGCGGACGCGGCGGCGAAAAACACGGCGCATCCGGCAAAACCGCCAAACAGAAGCAGAAAAAGGCCGAGCGCCTCCGCCTGCTCGAGGACAGCCTCCGCCGCGAGGCCGCCGCCGCAGTCAAGGACTTCCAGTCAGGCAGCACCATGGTGGGCGGCAAGAAAAAGCGGAGAAAATACCGCGGCGAGGACGGTGAGGGCCTTGAGAAAGACCCGAATTTCTCCGGAGTCATCACCATCGAGGACACCATCACCGCCGAACAGCTCGCAAACCAGATGGACATGTCCGTCACAGAGCTGATTCTCGAACTGATGGACATGAACATCCTGATCACAAAGAACCAGACCATAGATCTGGACACAGTCCGCCAGTTCGCCGAAAAGCACGGCTTTGAGATTGAAATGTCCATCCCCGAAGAGGAGGAGGTGTTCCGTGAGGAACCCGATTCCCCGGAATCACTGGTGCGCCGCTCCCCCGTGGTCACCGTCATGGGCCATGTGGACCACGGCAAAACGACCCTGCTGGACAAAATCCGGTCGGCGAATGTTGCGGAGGGCGAAGCCGGCGGCATCACCCAGCACATCGCCGCCTATTCGGTCCAGCTGCCCAACGGCAAGGTCACCTTCCTGGACACGCCGGGCCACGAGGCATTCACCCAGATGCGCGCGCGCGGCGCCCATGTCACCGACGTGGTGGTTCTTGTGGTGGCCGCGAACGACGGCGTGAAACCCCAGACGGTGGAGGCCATCGACCATGCGAAGGCCGCCGAGGTTCCCATTGTGGTCGCCATCAACAAGTGCGACATGCCCGCGGCCCAGCCCGACAAGGTGCGGCAGGAGCTGACCCAGTACGGCCTGCTGGACGAGGCATGGGGCGGCAAGACGATTATGAAGAACATCTCCGCCAAAATGGGCGAAGGTGTTGACGATTTGATGGAGTTGCTTGTGCTCCAGTCCGACATGATGGACCTCAAGGCCAACCCGTCCAAGCGCGCCCGGGGCGCCGTGATCGAGTCCGAGATCACCGTGGGGCAGGGCCCCGTGGCCTGGGTGCTTGTCCAGAACGGCACGCTCCGCGTGGGCGACGCCTTCCTTGCAGGCTCCACCTACGGGCATGTGCGCAACATGACCAACTCGCGCGGCGAGGAGATACAGGAGGCCGGCCCCTCCACCCCCGTGGTGGTCACCGGCTTCAGCTCCCCGCCCGACGCGGGCGACGTGTTCATTGTGACGGCGGACGAGCGCGCCGCCCGGGGCATCGCGGAAAAGCGCCTGGCGGCCGCGCGCCTCAAGCGCGGTCCGGCGGTGAAGCACATGACCCTGGAGGATTTCCACGCGCGGGTTTCCGGCAGCGACCAGAAGACGCTGAACATAATCATCAAGGCGGACGTGCAGGGCTCCGCGGACGTGCTGACCACCAGCTTCGGCAAAATCGGCAACGAGGAGGCCAAAGTGTGCGTGGTGCACGCGGGCGTGGGCGGCGTCAACGAATCCGACGTGCTCCTTGCCAGCGCCAGCGACGCGGTCATCATCGGCTTCCATGTCACGGCCAACCCCAAGGCCAAGAAGCTGGCCGAGCAGGAGGGCGTGGACATCCGCACCTACCGCATCATCTACGAGGCGCTGGACGAGGTGAAAAACGCCCTGGAGGGCCTGCTTTCCCCGGACAAGAAGGAGGTCACCTTCGGCCATGTCGAAGTCAGGCGCGTTTTCCGCTCCTCCGCCCTCGGAAACATCGCCGGTTGCTATGTGCTTGACGGCGAGGCCCAGCGCGGCGCGAAGGCGCGCCTGGTGCGCGACAGCGTTGTGATCTATGACGGAAAGATAGAATCCCTCCGCCGCGAAAAAGACGACGCCCGATCGGTGCTCGCCGGGTTCGAGTGCGGACTGAAGCTTGAACGGTACGAGGATGTCCAGGTCGGCGACATAGTCGAGGTTTACCGCATCGAGGAGGTCGCCAAACTTCTTGGGTAATCCGGGCCGCTGACATGACCATAGGCGTTCTTTACCTGGAGATTCTCGTGCCCGGGGCGCGTTCCCTGAAGGACAAGCGCGGCGTGCTGAAAAGCCTGAAGGCCAGGATGCATGACCGGTTTAACTGTTCCGTTGCCGAGACAGGGCACCAGGACACGTGGGGCCGTAGCCAGATTACCGTCTGCGTGGTCAGCGGCGAATCGCGCCACGCCAACACCCAGCTGAACGAGATCGTGAATTTTGTGTCGTTGCGCCACGACGCGCAACTGGCCGACTACCGGATAGAAATGCTATGACAGAAAAAGGACGCGCCAGCCGGGTGGCCGAGCTGGTCCGCGAGGAAACAGCCAAACTGCTGATGAAGGGCATCAAGGATCCCCGCATCGGATTTGTCTCCGTGATGTCCGTGCGCATGTCCAGCGACCTGCGCTACGCGAACGTCTACGTGAGCCTTTACGGCAGTGAATCGGAGCGGAAAAGCTCCCTTGTGGGCCTCCGGAATTCCGCCGGCTGGATCCGCAGGGAAATCGGCAAGCACCTGCGGATGCGCCACACGCCCGAGGTCCGCTTCTTCCCGGACGACACGCTGGACACGGTGTATCATCTGGAGGAGGTTTTTCAGGAAATACACGAGGACCAGCAGCACACCCCCATGCTGGAGCTCAGCCTGGAGGAGGCCGCCGCCGAACTTGACCGCGCCGACTCGCTTCTGCTCATCACCCATGTGCACCCCGACGGCGACGCCATTGGCAGCATGCTGGGCCTTTGCCACATGCTCAAGGCCCGGGGGAAAACCCGCATAGCCATGGCAATCGACGGGGACATCCCCAGAATTTACAAAAGCCTTCCCGGCGCCAAATCGATTCTCGGCGCGGACGACGACCGTCCGTTCTACGACCTTGCGGTCATGCTGGACTGTTCGAGCTTTGACCGCATCGGCGCGCTCGGGGAGTGGATTGAGCCCGGAAAACGGCTCTTGGTGCTCGACCACCACACCGGCCCGGGACCGCACGGCGCGTCAGGGCACATTGACACCTCGTGCGCGGCGACGGGCGAGCTGATTCTTATGCTTTTTGACGCCGCGGGGGTGGAGCTTTCCCCCGCAGCCGCGCACTGTCTTTATGTGGCGCAGGCGACCGACACCGGCGGCTACCGCTTCTCAAACACGACCGACCGCAGCCATGACATGGCGGCGCGGTTCATCCGCGCGGGGGTTGACGCGGGCGCGGTGAACAGGGAGGTGCTTGGCGTTGTGTCCAGGCCCAAATTTGAACTGCTCCGGCGCGTCCTCAACCGCGTGGAAATCACCTGCTCCGGGGCCCTCGCCTCCTCCTGGGTCACCAGGGGCGACATCACCGAGGTTCAGGGACTGCAGGAGGACACCGACGGGCTGATAAACCACCTGATACAGGTCGAGGGCGTCCGTGTGGCGGCCCTTTTTTCGGCCCTGGAACCGGACACCACCAAGGTGAGCATGCGCGCCGCGCCCGATTTTGACTGCGCGGCCTTCTTGAACGATTTTGGCGGCGGTGGACACAAGGCGGCCGCCGGGGCGACGCTCGACATGCCCCTTGCCGGCGCGCAATCCACCGTGCTTGAGGCGCTGGTCCGCGCGCTTTCCGCCGTGGCAGAACGTCCGGAGGGCGGGGAATGAACGGCCTCCTCCTGGTTGACAAGCCCGCCGGCGTGACCTCCCATGACGTGGTGGACATGATCCGCCGCGCATCCGGCCTGCGCCGCATCGGCCACACGGGCACGCTCGATCCCGGCGCCACCGGCCTCCTAGTGCTTTGCCTGGGCCAGGCCACACGACTTTCCGAATACCTCACCGGCCTCGACAAGGTGTACGAGGGGCGCATGAAACTCGGGGTTGTCACCGAATCGTATGATTTGGACGGCGCAGTGGCGGAGGAGCACCCGGTCCCCGCCCTCACCTCCGGCGACATCCAGCGGGAATGTGACCGGTTTGTCGGGGAAATTCAGCAGGTGCCCCCCATGATGAGCGCCGTGAAGGTGGGGGGGAAGCGGCTGTATAAAATGGCGCGGAAGGGCGAGGTGATTGAGCGCCAGCCCAGGCCGGTCCAGGTGCATGACTTTACGGTCACCAGCTGGGAGCCCCCCTTTGCGGGCCTTTGCGTTAAATGCGGCAGCGGCACCTACGTCCGCAGCCTTTGCCACGAGGTGGGGCAGTCACTGGGCTGCGGCGCGGCGCTGGCCTCGCTCCGGCGCACCGTTGTCGGCCCTTATTCGGTTGACCAGGCGGGAACAACGGATGCCTTCACCGATCCCGGCACGGTTGCGGCAAGGCTTATCCCCATGGACGACGCGCTGACCATGCCCTCAGTCACCGTGGACGGCGTGCACGAAGCCGTTGTGATGACCGGCGGCGCGGTTTCCTGCGGCAACCTCGATCCGGCCGCACTGCCGGAGGACGGGCTAATCCAGATAAAAAACTGCGATGGACGGCTTCTTGCCATTGCGGTGGCGAGGGCAAGCGCGATGGGCCTGCGCGCCCACCCCAAGCGTGTGTTCCCGCGGGAAGATTAACGCCGGACAGGGGAGGCTTCAGCCATGCAAGTTGTTGAAAACGTGCTGCGCCTGGAAAATCCGGTGCCCAATCTTTCCCTGACCATCGGCAGTTTTGACGGGGTGCATCTCGGGCACCGCAGCCTTCTGGCCGCGCTTTTTGAGGAAAGCCGGGAGGCGGGCGGCCCCTCGGGGGTGATGATACTCAAACCCCATCCCCGCCAGTTCTTCTCCCCGGAAAGCGCACCCAACCTCCTCACCTGCGACACACAACAGCGCCGGCTTCTTGAGGAGGCCGGTGTGGACTATTTGTTTATCCTCCCCTTCTGCGCATCGGTGGCCTGCGCCGACCGCTGGGATTTCCTTTCCGGCATCGTTGTCGGGCGGTGTGGAACGCGGCGGCTCGTGGTTGGTCATGATTTCCGCTTTGGGCGGGGCGCCCGGGGCAACTATGAATACCTGCTTGAAAGCGCGCCGGAACTCGGCCTGCGCGTGAGGCAGGTGGATGCCCTTGTCATAAAGGGCCAGTGCGTCAGCAGCACGCTCATCAGGGAATTGGTCATCAGCGGGGAGATGGAGCAAATCCCGAAATGGCTTGGCCGCCGCTACGCCATTGAGGGGACGGTTGTGCGCGGCAGGGGCATCGGCGCAGGCATCGGTTTCCCCACGGCGAATGTGGAACCCTGCAACTCCGCGCTGCCCGCCCACGGCGTCTACGCCGCCGAAGTCATCCTGGACGGCACACCCCGCCCTGCGGCCGTCAACATCGGCATCGCACCCACCATCCGGCAGGATGAAATGACAATCGAGGCCCATCTGATTGACTTCCAGGGGGATCTGCTCGGAAAAACCGTCGAAGTGGTTTTCCACCACAGGCTGCGGCCCGAAAAGAAATACCCCTCCGTCGCGGAACTTGTCAGGGCAATCGGGGACGATGTCAACACCGTTCGGGAGTATTTCAGGGGATAAATAAACAGCGGCACAATCGTTGAGATCGTGCCGCTGTTGTTGTCCGCGCGCCTGTGTCAGATGAAGAGACTGGCGTTTGACTCGTTGGCCGCGCCCAAAAAAGCGCCCACGCCGCCCACCTCAATCCCGTCCATCAACTCTTCCAGGCGGAGGCCCATCACGTCCATTGACATGGAGCACGCCACCAACCGCACTCCCGCCGCCCGCGCCGAGTCAATCAGCTCCGGAAGCGACTGGACCCGCTTGTTTTTCATGACCTGCTTCATCATCACCGTGCCCATGCCGCCCATGTTCATTTTCGAAAGCGTGAGCTTGTTCGCACCCTTCGGCATCATCCACCCGAACATCTTGTCCATGAACGGCTTCGGCACCGGCGGGGAGGAGTCCTTCCGCAGGGCGTTCAGCCCCCAGAAGGTGAAGAAAATGGTCACCTTGTCGCCCATGGCCGCGGCTCCGTTGGCGATGACAAAGGCGGCCAGCACCCGGTCCAGATCGCCGCTGAAGCACACGATGGTTTTTCCCGATGCCGTGGGGGCGGACGGCGCGCCCGCAACGGGGCCGCAGCAGGAGGCGGCAACCGCAGTTGCCGCATTCTTCCTTATGAGCGCCACATACCTGCCGCCCCCGGAACGCACCGACACCAGTTCGTTGCCGGTGCGGCTGCACCATGCGGGCACATCCGCGGCAAACCCCGGGTCCGTGGACACCACCTCCAGCAGGTCACCCGCGGCAAGCTCGCCCATCCGTTTTCCCACCTGGCTGAGCGGCCCCGGGCACTGAAGACCGCACACATCAAGTTTGACCATATTCGCCTGTGTTTCCACTTTGTTCTCCTTCTTTGGGGCTTCCTCGGAACATTGGGCGCCCGGCGCGCAGCATGCGCCGCCGGAAACGGTTGCGGAGGCGGGCGGGTTGAACCAGCACCAGGTGCGGAAACCGCCGTTAAGGTTGCAGGCCCGCACGCCGTTCTGGACCAGCATCCTGGCGGCGACATATCCCCGTAATCCCACCGCGCAATAGGCCACGACAGGGCGGTCCGTGGGCACTTCGCCCATGCGGCCTGCCAGTTCATCCACGGGAATGTTCACCGCGCCCGGCAACGCGCCCGCCATCATCTCATCGGGGGCGCGCACGTCAAGCAAAAAGGCGTCCACGGGCAGGTTGTCCGCCTCAACCGCATCCACATCGCCGCGCAGAATGTTTGCCGCCACAAAGCCGAGCATGTTGATGCCGTGCTTGGCCGCGCCCCACTGCGGCGAGTAGGCCAGTTCCAGTTGTTCCAAATCGTAGACGGTCAGTCCGCCGCGCATCGCCGTCGCCAGCACGTCCACCGCCACTTCCACCCCGTCGGGGCCCACCACCTGCGCGCCGTAAATTTTCCCTTCCGGCGAAAAAAGCAGCTTCATGCCCACGGGTTGCGCGCCGGGATAATACCGCGCATGCTGCATCGGGTGGACATAGGCCCTGCGGTGGGGGATGCCCGCCGCCTTCAGGCGTTTTTCGCTCCACCCAGTGGAGGCCGCCGCAAGGTTGAACACCTTGACAATGGAGCTGCCCTGCACGCCCGGATACACGCTCTCCCGTCCGCAGATCACATCGGCGGCCACACGGCCCTGGCGGTTTGCCGGACCGGCCAGCGGAATGGCAACCTGCCCGCCCATCACCGCATCCACAACCTCCACGGCGTCACCAACGGCGTAAACATCCGGCGCGCCCGTGCGCATGCCGCCGTCCACCACAATGTGCCCTCGCGGACCAAGGGGGATTCCCGCCTCTTTGGCGAGACCGGAACGGGGACGCACCCCGGCGCACATGCACACCAAATCGGCGGGCAGTGTTTTCCCGTCGCGCAGGGTGACAGAACCGGGGGCGACAGACTCAACCGCGTTCTCCAAGTGCACGTCAACGCCGTTCAGGCGCAGTTCCTGCAGCAGGGGGGCGGTTATTTCCTTGTCCAGCGGCCCCATCACCTGGTCAAGCACCTCCACCACGGACACGGCGAGCCCCAGGTGGCGCAGATTTTCCGCCAACTCAAGGCCAATGAACCCGCCGCCGATAACGCACACATTGCGCGCGCCCTTTGCGGCGGCGGCAATCCTGTCCATGTCGTCCAGATTGTTCAGCGTCATCACATGGGGGAGGTCCGCGCCGGGAACTGGAAGCATTATCGGCTCCGCACCGGTGGCCAGCACCAGGGTGTCGTATTCCTCGGTGTAAACACTCCCGTCCGCAAGGTTGCACACCTCAACCTTTTTTGCCGCCGTGTCGAGCCTGACAACCTCCTGCCGGGTTCTGATGTCAAGACCGTACCGGTTTTGAAGCATTTCAGGGGCGGCCACGACCATTGCGTCCCTGTCCTGTATCACGCCGCCTATGTAATACGGCATGCCGCAATTGGCAAAGGACACATTGGGGCCCTTCTCAATCACCACGACCCGCGCCGACGCGTCAAGCCGTTTGATGCGCGCGGCACAACTCATGCCCCCGGCGACTCCGCCGACAATCACCACTTTCTTGCCCATTCAACTCATGCTCCCTTGGTTATTTGGATTCTTCTACGCAAAGCGCGAAAAAATCTCGGACAATTCTTCGGTCAATCTTTTCATGCCTTCCCTGTCCGTGCTGCTCTCATCAAGACAGGTCTGCAAGTGCTTTGAAATTATGGTTTTTGCCACCGACCGCAGCGCGCCCTCGGTGGCGGCGAGCTGGCGCAGCACCTCCACGCAGCCGCGCCCCTCCTCCATCATCTTTTTTATGCCCCTGATTTGCCCTTCGGCACGGCTGAGCCTTGCGATCAAGGCGTCTTTTTCTTCTTTTGTCGGGCTCATCACGCGCTCCTGTTACCCATACCCGGTAGGGGTATATATCATAAACCCATGTTGGTGCAAATTTGTTCCCCCTGTCCAACCGTTTCCAAAAGCAGCGCCCACGATGATTTGACGCAATTCACACTGGGGTGCCGCCCGCCCGCTGTGCTATGCTTAAAAAGTGGCTCCGATGGAAACCAGCACCACCGGACAAGGGTCTATTTCTGGAATTTAGCAGAGCGTCCCGGAACTTTTTCCGGGGTTCAGGCCATTAAACAGGGCCTGTTCTTGGATATCTTTGCCAACAAGATGGGTTTCGGCGGCTTGCCGAAACGGCCATCATAACAGTGAACCGTTCATGAGGCTGATGAATCTTAAATATTTCAACCGGCTTCCGCGCGGCATCCATGCGTTGTTGTCGTTGTTGTTGTCGTTGTCGCTCCTTTCCTGCTCGACCACCCATTACCAGAAAAAGGCCGACGACGAGGCCTATAAAATTCTTGAGGAAACGTCGCAGTCTGTGACGGGCAGCGAGGAGGAATTCAGCATTGACTCCTCCAAGGACACTGACCCGCTGGCCGGTTTTCCCGTGGTCAATGAAAATGACCCTTCCCTCGGTGTGGAAATGCCCCCCGAAACCGGCATGCACATTCTGTCCCTTGAACAGGCGGTCATCGTCGCCACGCACCACAACCGCACATACCAGAACTCCCGCGAATCCGTCTATCTTCAGGCGCTTTCGCTCACCCTGGACCGGCACCGGTATGCGCCCATTTTTTCCGGGGGCGCCTCCGCCAACTACAACAGAAGCACCCGGGATGTTGTGCTTCCCTCCGATTTCACCCAGTCCATCAAGGCCGCCCGGGGCGTG
>JBHEKP010000171.1:0-23000 GCA_041859375.1 Candidatus Hydrogenedentales bacterium
CCTCTTCCGGCTTGCCCACCAGCTCGGCCTGGCCATCTGCGTGCTGCGGGCGGGAACAGACGGCGCGACCGCCGGGCGCAGGCGGGTGGACGTGTGGTGGCGCGGCATGAAAAACGGCAGCCTGATGCTGCTGCTGGCCCACCTGCTCCGTGAAAACTGGGAATGGCGGCAGACCCCCGCGCGGCTGCTGCGGGTGGTGGCGGATGAGTCCGAAAGGGAGTCCACACTCCACGAACTGGAGGAGATGCTCCACAGGGCGCGCCTGAACATCACCCCCGTGGTCATCGTTTCAGCACAGTCCTTCCGGGAGACACTGCACCGTGAATCCTCCGACGCCACCCTGGTGCTGATGGGTTTTGAACTCCCCGAGGAGGAACGGCAGGACACCTGGTTTGACCGCTACGGCGCGCTCATGCCCCCCGGTCCGGATGTCGTTCTGGTAAGCTCGCCCGGCAACGAGGACATCTTCTCCTAAACCCGCACCGGCAACGGCCTCAACGGTCCAGCAGGACCGACTTCACCACCGCCATGTACTCCCGCAGGCACGCGTTGGGCAGCAGGTACCAGGGAGTCGGCGCGGGGACCGGAACCATCTCCAAACCCTGACGCCGCGCCAGCAATCCTGTCCGGAACAGGTGAAAACCACTTGTCAGCACCGCCGCGCGCCACGGGGGCGCGCCCGCCCCGCGTTCCAGGATGGCCCGTGAATACCGGATATTTTCCGCCGTGCTCGATGCCTTTTCCTCCAGAATCACCCGCTCCGGGGCGATTCCCGCCCCCAAAAGACGCTCCGCCATGGCCGACGCCTCGGTGCGGCTTTCTCCCGGCCCCCGGCCACCGCTCACAATCACCCGCGCATCAGGGTGATCTTCAAGCCACCGCACCGCGGTGTCCATGCGGCAGGCAAGCGTTTTCGACATGTTTTCGCCCCGCAGCCCGGCCCCAAGCACGATCAGCCAGTCGGCGGCGGGACTGGCCTCCTTTGGAACCGCCGACCAAATCAGCAGCATCACCGCCAGAAATGAGGCGAATCCGACGCCAACCACGGCACCCGCGCACACGCGAAGCCATCTCCACCGCGCCGCCACCGCCACCGGCCAGTCATTCCATAGTGCCCACGCCCACACTCCCGCCGCCACCCCAAGGACCGCCGGGGCGACGGTTCCCATGTTCACCCCGCCGCCCACCAGCAAAACAGTCAGTGAGTTTGACAAGGCGGCAACCGAGACGGCGCAAAGCAAAAGGGCCATGAGGGTGTTGGCGCAAGGGGTTTTCACATATTTTCCTCCACTTGATACCGGGGTGCGGAGGAATAATACCTTTTGTGCCGGAAGGGGTTCCATGGTATAGTTGAAAAAATCCTAACGAACGGTAGGTATGACATGGACGCACCCTTGTCTGAAACAGGAAACGAGGCCGAATCCCGGCTGCTGCAAAGCGCGCTGGAACTTTTCACCGAAAAGGGCTACGAGGCGGCAAGCATCCGGGAGATCATTGAGGGCGCGGGCGTCACCCGCCCGGTTCTTTATTATTATTTCAAGAACAAGGAAGAATTGTTCCGCCGGTTGATTGAACCGGTCTTCGCGGAACTGAGCGCCGCCTTTGACCGGGTGCTGCTCGACACCCAAAGCACGGAGGAGCGGCTGCGGACACTGCTCCGCATCACCTTTGAAAAGGCGCTGATGAGCCCGAAGACGGCGCGGCTGGTTTTTCAGATGTATTTTTCGCCGCCCGGCAGCGGGCCGGTCATTGACCGCAGCACCTTCAGGCGGCGGCGTTTCCACGTGGTGGAGACCATCATGCGCGAGGGCATGGGGCGCGGGGAAATCGTCCTGGACGATCCCAACCGGCTCGCCCTGGTGTTTATCGGTCTGATGGACACCCATGTCATGGCAAAATCTCATGCCGCCGATCTTCACTTCACACCCGAATTCGCCGATTCCCTGGTCAGGCTTTTTCTCCACGGCGCCGCCCCCCGCAACTGACCCGCCGCGCGGCGCGATGGCATCTTAATTATCTCCCGCCTTTTTGCATACGGGTGAAAATTTCGATAAAATTGGCCCATTCTAACCCGTTGCGCCCCGGGGACAGCGTGCAGATGTCCCCCACGGCGCGGATTTGCCGTTGTCAGGCATCATGGAAGGGCCGATTCTCATGCGCAGTTTTGTGCGTTTTCTAATGACATTGTTGTTTTGCCTGCTCATAGCCGGCGGCGGCGCGGCCATGGTCACGGCATACAAGAAGATGTTTCCAAAAACGGACGCGGTGGTTTCCGAGGAGGTGCCCCCCGCCAATGTGAAGGTGCGGGTGGTCCGTCCTGAAACCGTGCGGGACATTGTGCTGCTCACGGGCCGCGTGGAGCCGTGGGAGCAGGTGCTGGTGAGCGCCGAGACGGCGGGCGTCATTGAATGGCTCGGTGTGGAGGTGGGTGACACGGTGAAAAAGGGGCAGGAGATCGCGCGGATTGACACCGCGCGCATCCAGACCATCTTTGACCAGGCCGCCGCGCGCCGCAATTTCGCGGAGCAGGAGCTGAAACGGGTCCAAAACCTGCAAAAAAACGGCATCGCCTCGCCCCAGGACCTGGACCAGACGCGCACCAACTTTGACCTTGCGGAGGCGGACCTGAGCGCCGCCAAAATACAGCTCGAAAAAAGCCGGATTTACGCGCCCATCGACGGGCAGATCAGCGAGCGCCTGCGCCGGGAAAAGGAATTCATCGACAACGGCGCGCCGCTGGCGCGCATCGTCCAGGCGCACAAGGTGAAGGTGGTGGTGGGTGTTCCGGAGCGCGACATCAACGCCTTTGCCGCGGGCGACACGGTGGACATGACCATGGACGCCGTTCCGGACCGGCAGTTCGCGGGAACCATCCACATGATCCCCCCCGCCGGCGACCTCTACACGCGCACCTTCCAGACCGAGATTGCCCTGGACAACGGCGACGGCGTGCTCAAGCCCGGCATGACCAGCCGCGTCCATCTGGTGAAGCAAACCTACCCCGACGCCGTCGCCGTGCCGTTGTTCACCATACTCACCCTGGAAAACCAGCGTTTTGTGATGGTTGAGCAGGACGGCGCCGCCCATATCCGCCCGGTTGAGCTGGGCGCGCTGCAGGGCACGCGGGTCCATGTGCTCAAGGGGCTCGCGCCCGGCGACCGCCAGATAGTGACGGGCCAGCGCGACCTGCGCGAGGGCCAGCGGGTGAGCGTCACGGAAGAGGTGGCGGAATGATTGTCAGCAACACCGCAGTTGACCGGCGCACAACGGTTTTCGTCTCCCTGCTGCTTATCGCCATATCGGGGCTCTATTCCTACACGGTGCTCCCCCGCGAAAGCACACCCGAGGTGGTCATCCCCATCCTGCTGGTCACCACCACCTACCAGGGCGTGGCCCCGGCGGACATGGAGTCGCTGGTGACCATCCCCATCGAGCGCAAGCTGACGGGCATCGCGGGGGTGAAGACCATCCAGTCCACCAGTTCCGAGGGGGTCTCGGTGATCCAGGTGGAGTTTGAGGCGGACGAGGACGTGGACGAGGTGCGCCAAAAGGTCCGCGACAAGGTGGACCAGGCCAAGCCGGACCTGCCCGAAGAGGCGGACGATCCCCAGATTGCCGAAATCAACGTGTCCGACTTCCCCTTCATGTTCATCTCCATGACGGGCGAGCGGGTGCCCCTTTCCATACTGACCAAGCTCAGCGAGGACCTGGAGGACGACATCGAGGCGGTGAAGGGCGTGCTCGAGGTGAACGTGGTGGGCGGCGTCGAGCGCGAGATTCAAATCGTGGTGGATCCCGACCGCATCACCGAGTACGGCGTGTCCCTGGCCGATCTGGTGACCCTGGCGCGGGTGGAAAACGTGAACACGCCCGCCGGGGCCATGACCCTGGACGAGGGCCGCTTTTCCGTGCGCGTGCCGGGCGAATTCACCAGCGCGGACGAGCTGAACAGCCTTGTCGTCAAGGCGGGTCCGGCGGGTGTGGTGTACCTGCGGGACATCGCGCAAATCCGCGACGCCTACAAGGACGTGGAGTCCGTGTCGCGGCTGAACGGGAAGGAGGCGGTGACCCTCGCCATTTCCAAGCGGGCCGGGGAAAACCTGCTGCGCGTGGCCGACGACGTGCGCGGGGCCATGGAGTCCTTCCGCCCCCGCCTGCTGCCCGGCATGGACATGCGGATCACCATGGACCACTCCAACGACATCCGCGACATGGTGGCGGAACTGGAAAACAACATCATCAGCGGCCTGATCCTGGTGCTGGTTGTGGTGCTGGTGTTCATGGGCCTCGCCAACGCCGTCATGGTGTCGCTGGCCATCCCCCTTTCCATGCTGATCACCTTCGTCATGCTGTACGTGACGGGCACAACGCTGAACATGGTGGTGCTCTTCAGCCTCATCCTCGCGCTGGGCATGCTGGTGGACAACGGCATCGTGGTGGTGGAGAACATCTACCGCATGCTTCAGGGGGGCCTCTCCCCCGTCCAGGCGGCCAAGGCGGGCGCGGGCGAGGTGGCCTGGCCCATTATTTCCTCCACGCTGACCACGGTGGCGGCCTTCTCTCCGCTCTTTTTCTGGCCCGGCATCTGGGGCAGTTTCATGTTCTACCTGCCCCAGACCGTGTGCACGGCGCTGGTTGGCTCACTCTTTGTGGGGCTTGTCGTGAATCCGGCCCTCTCCAGCAGGCTCGGCAAAACCAAAAAGGGGGTGGCCCCCATTTCCCTGGACGAGCCCGAACCCATGCCCCGGGCGTGGATCATCCGCCTGTACGCGGCGGTGCTGCGGCTGGCGCTGCGCTGGCGGCTGGTCACCGTGTTCACCGCCTTCACCTGCCTGGTGGTGCCCGCGGCCATGTTCCTGCACAACCCCCGCATCGAATTCACCCCCGAGACGGAGCCGCGCCGGGGCTACATCGACATTGACGCATCCGAAGGCACGCGGCTGGAGATGACCGACGGCGTGGTGCGCGCCGCGGAGGCGGCCGCCGCGGAACACATGGACGATCTGGAATACCTCCTCGCGAACACGGGCTCCCGGGGCGCGAGCACCAGCGTGAACGAAACCGGCACCAGCAGCCACATCGGCCGGGTGACCATGGACTTTTTCAAGCTGGGCGAGCGGGAGAAGAAGCCCAGCGAAATCATTGACGCCGTGCGCAGGCAAATCCGCGCCGTGACGGGGGCGAAGCTGACCCTCCAGAAGGAGCAGGAGGGGCCGCCCGAGGATCCGCCGGTGAATGTGGAAATCACCGGGGACGAATTCGCGGTGCTCGCCGAGATCGCCCAAAAGGTCACCGACACCATCGCCGACATTCCGGGGCTGGTGGACCTGCGCGACGACTTCGAGCCGGGCAAGCCCGAAATCCGCGTGGAGGTGGACCGGGAGCAGGCCCTGCTGATGGGGCTGAACACCGAATTCGTGGGCAAGGCCGTGCAGGCCGCCATCAACGGACGCAAGGCCGGCACCTACCGCGAGGGCGACAAGGAATACGACGTGACCGTGCGCTTCCCCGAGAATTTCCGGGACAACATGGACCGCCTCGGCTCCGTCTCCATCGTGAACATGGGCGGCAGGCCCGTGCCCCTGGCCTCGGTGGCGAAAATCGTGCAGGGCGTGGGCCTCGGGCCGGTGAAACGCATTGACCGCAACCGGTGCATCACCGTTTCCGCCGACGCCGCCGCGGGCATCAGCGGCGCGGAACTGCTGATCAAGGTGAAAGAGCGCCTGGAGGGATTCCCCCTGCCCTCCGGCTACCGCATCAGTTACACGGGCCAGAACGAGGACCAGCAGGAGTCGCAGACCTTCCTGATGGAGGCCTTCGTGGTGGCGCTGCTGCTCATCGCCCTCATCCTCATCACCCAGTTCAACTCCATCATCCAGACCTTCATCATCATGACCTCCGTGATACTCTCCCTGTCCGGGGTCTTCCTGGGGCTGGTCATCACCAAGACGCCCTTCAACATCATCATGACCGGGATAGGCGTCATCAGCCTCGCGGGCGTGGTGGTGAACAACGCCATCGTGCTCCTGGACTTCATCAACGTCCGCCGCCGGCAGGGCCTGGAGACGGACGCCGCCATTGTGGAGGCGGGCATGACCCGGTTCCGGCCCGTCATGCTCACCGCCGTGACCACGGTGCTGGGGCTGGTGCCCATGGCCGTCGGCGTCAGCTATGACTTCTTCGCCATGGAGTGGATTGTGGGCGGCGAGTCCGCGCAGTGGTGGGGCCCCATGGCCATCGCGGTCATCTTCGGCCTCTCCTTCGCCACCCTGCTCACGCTCATCGTGGTGCCCGTGCTCTACAGCATCACCACGAGCGTCCATCTTTTCTTCTACCCCGGCGACAAGCCCGGCAAAGAGTCCGCATAGGCACAACCACACGGGAGCACACCCCATGCGCGCCATGATTGCAGTCCTGCTGGCCGCGGCCGCCCAGGCCCCGGCCCAGCCCGCCCGCGATTACACCTCCTTCCAGTCGGGCTCCCCCTACTCCCCGCAGCTGGACATCGGCTCCGACATGGCGATGGTGTACGGCACCGGGCCGGGATTCCCTGAACGTGTGAAGGGTTGGCGCGACAACGGCTACACCATCGGCGTGATGACGGGCATCGCCTGGGGCGATTACGGCGACTATTACACCGCGCCGGGGGGCGAATTCCGCAGGGAGGAGGTGCAGACCACCAAGAACGGCAAACTGCTGATGCACGGCAACAGCACCACCGTGGGTTACAACGTGCCCACCCCGGAATATGTGGAGTACATCAAGAAGCGCATCGAGCCCGCCGTGGACGAGGGCGCGGTGGCGCTCTTCATGGAGGAGCCCGAATTTTGGGCCAGATCGGGCTGGAGCGAAGCGTTCAAGCGTGAATGGGCGCGCTTCTACGGGGAACCGTGGCAGGAGCCGGACTCCAGCGTGGACGCCCAGTACCGCGCCAGCAAGCTCAAATACGAGATGTACTTCAACGCCCTGCGCGGGGTGTTCATCCACGCCAAGGCGCGCGCCGCGGAAAAGGGCCGCTCCATCGAGTGCCACGTGCCCACCCACAGCCTCATCAACTACGCGCACTGGGGCATCGTCAGCCCGGAGTCGCACCTGATGGATCTCCCCGAAATGGACGGCTACATCGCCCAGGTGTGGACCGGCACCTCCCGGACGCCCACCGTCTTCCGGGGAGAAAGAAGGGAGCGCACCTTTGAGAGCGCCTTTCTGGAGTACGGACAGATGCTGGCCATGGTCCGCCCCACGGGCCGCAAGGTGTGGTTCCTTCACGATCCCATCGAGGACAACCCCAACTACAGCTGGAACAACTACAAACTGAACTATGAATGCACCCTGATCGCCTCCCTGCTCTGGCCGGAGGTGTGCCGCTACGAGGTCATGCCCTGGCCCGACCGCATCTTCCAGGGCACCTATCCCAAGGTGGACATGGCAGGCCAGTCCGGCGACCGCGAGGGCATCCCCGCCGACTACGCCACCCAGCTCCTCACGGCCATCAACGCCCTCAACGACATGGACCAGAAGGACACCGACTTCGACGCGGGCACGCGGGGCGCGGGCGTCATCGTGTCCGACACCATGATGTTCCAGCGCGCCGCCCCCCATCCGAGCGATCCAAACCTGGGCGCGTTCTACGGGCTGGCCATGCCGCTGGTCAAGGCGGGGCTGCCCGTGGAGCCGGTGCAGATGGAAAACCTGCCCCAGCCGAACACCCTGGCCTCCTGCCGCGTGCTTCTGCTCACCTACGAGGGGCAGAAACCGCTGCGGCGGGAATACCACGAGGCGCTGGACAGGTGGGTGCGCGGCGGTGGCTGCCTCCTCTTTGTGGACGACGGGGCAGATCCGTACAACCACGTCCGGGAGTGGTGGAACGACCAGGGGAAAAACGACGCGAAGCCCTTCGACGACCTGGCCAAAATGCTCGGCATCACTGATGCGGCGCGGCGCGCCCCCGAACAGGTCGGCAAAGGCTGGGTGCGCGTGCTTGAAGCCGCACCCGGCGACCTGCAAAAGAAAAAAGACGGCGCGGACACGGTGACCGGCCTGGTGCGGGAGCTTTTCGAAAAACTCGGCGAGCCCCTGAAAACACAGCACTACTTCAAGCTGCGGCGCGGCCCCTACATCGTGGCGTCGGTAATGGAGGAGTCCGTCTCCGCCGAACCCGTCACCATTGAGGGCAGGCTGGTGGATCTCTTTGATCCGATGCTGCCCGTGCTGGGCGCCAAAACCCTCAAACCCGGCGAGCGCAGCCTGCTCTACGACCTCGACCATGCGGCAAAGGCGGGCGTCACGGCAAAGGTGGCCGCGGCCGCCACCCGCGTGCGGGGTGAAAACTGGGACGGAACCGCCCTCTCATTCACCACACGGGGTCCTCAGGGCACCCGCGCCCGGATGCGGATCCTGCTGCCCGGCCCGCCGGAAAAAATTGAAACCGCGCCCGAAACGCCCGTCGAACGGCAATGGGACGCCGGGAGCGGCACCCTCTGGCTCGATTTTGACAATGCCGCCCGGGACCTGAACTTCGTCATCACCCCGAAAAAATAACCAAACAAGCCGCCCGCACCTCCCATCCTCCGGGGATCCCCCCCCGGAGGATGTTCATTTTTTCCGCCCGGCAATCCACGCACCGCGCACCGCCGCCCTGCCCGCCGCCGGTTGATCCAACCCATGCCAGACGGATAAAATTGCGCAAATGGACTCAAGCACCCGTATTAACTTCTGCGCCCTGGGCGGCGGTGGTGAGGTGGGGGCCAACTGTTTCGAACTTTCCTTCGACGGCCATCAGATTCTGCTGGACTGTGGCACCCATCCCAAGAAGGAGGGGGAGGCGGCCCTGCCCGCGCTGTCCCTGCTGAACCGCACCCCGGACGCATGCATTGTCACGCACGCCCATGTGGACCACTGCGGCGCGCTGCCGTACCTTTCCAGGATGTTTTCCGGTGTCCGCGCCTATGTCACGGCGCCCACGGGCCGCATCATGGACCGCATGCTTCACAACAGTGTGTCGGTGATGGAAACCCTCGCCCGCGAGCGGGCCATCGCCGAATACCCCCTCTATGACCACGGCGACGTGGGTTACGCCCTGCGCATGACCGAATGCCGCGACTTTCAGGAGCCCTTTTTCCTGCGCATGAACGCGCCGGTCGAGGCGACCTTCATCGAGGCCGGCCACGTGCTCGGCAGCGCCAGCGTGCTGCTCCGCATGCCGGGGCACACCGTCTTTTACACCGGCGACATTTCCAAGGCGCCCCAGATGCTCATGGGCGGGCACCGGTCCCTCCCCAAAGACGTCCGGGTGGACACCCTTATCATCGAGTCCACCCAGGGCGCGTCAAACGACGAGCGCTACGGCACCTACCGCGAGGAGATAGACACGCTGTGCGAGGCGGTCGGCGCGGTGCTCCGGGGGGGCGGTTCCGTGCTCATCCCCAGCTTCGCCCTGGGGCGCACCCAGGAAATGGTCAACATCCTCGCCGATCTCCAGGAAAACCGCCGCATCCCCTTCGTGCCCATTTACACCGCGGGGCTGGGCAGGGCCATTTACGAGCTTTACGAGCATTTCTCCGACTACCTCATGCCCCGCGCGGAGCTGCGCCCACTGGACCGTTTCGAGCGGCTGGGCAACGTGTGGGACTCCGGCGGGGTGGAGCGGCTCCTGCGCAAGCCCTCCATCATCGTGGCCACCTCCGGCATGATGGTGGAGAACACGCCCTCGGCGCTGCTGGCGCAGCAGATGATCGCAAAGGATCACCACGGCATCTTTTTTGTGGGCTATCTGGACCCGGACACGCCCGGTTACAGGCTGCTCCACGCCCCGGCGGGCACGCCGGTCCAGCTTGAGCTGAACCGCCCCCCCGTGGAGAAGAAACTGGAAAACATCCGCCAGTTCAGGTTCAGCGCCCATGCGAGCCGCTCCGATCTGGCCGCCGTGGTGGACCGCATAAAACCGAAAAACACCATCTACATCCACGGCGATCCCGGCGCCCTGGCATGGATGGAGTCGAACACCGGCAACGGCAGCACCACCCATGTGCCCGCCATCGGCCAGACCATCACCCTCGAGGCCTGACACCATGGCTTCCCGCGCAAAAAGCACCAACCCGCTTCAATCGCTGTATTACCTCGCCTCCGCCGCCTTTCACCGGCACACCCGCGGGATTCCCCTGCCCGCGGCGCGCAGGCTGGGGATGCGCCTCGCGGAAACGGCCCTGCGCATGGTGCCGCGCATCAGGGCCGTCGGCATGGCCAACCTTGACACGGCCTACGGCGACACCCTCTCCAGGGAGGAGAAATCCGCCCTCCTGCTGGAGTCGGTCCGCAACATGGGCATCGTGGCGGGTGAATTCAGCCGCACCCCCCTGCTGGACACCGAGGGGAAGGACAACTGGTTCCGCGTCAAGGGCGACGAACTGCTGGACCGGTCGCGCGGCGCGGTGTTCATGAGCGCGCACCTGGGCAACTGGGAGTGGCTGGCGGGCGCGGGCGGCTCCATCGGCCTGCGCATCGCGGAAATCGTGCGCCCCTTCGACCACCCCAAAATGAACGCGCTGGTGGACGCCACGCGCCAGGCGGAGAACGTGCGCACCATTCCAAAGCACGAGGCGGTGAAACTGCTCATGCCCCTCATGCGGGAGGGGTGGGCCGCCGGGGTGCTGGCGGATCAAAACCCGCGCGAGAACGCCCTGCCCGCCGCATTCTTCGGAAAGCAGACCTGGGCCACCGTCGGCCCCGCCATGCTCGCCCAGCGCGCGCGGGTGCCCATCCATCCCGCAACCATGACCCGCGGCGAAAACGGCGTTTACACCCTTGAGTTTTTCCCCGCGCTGGAGATGCAAAACACCGGTGACATCCTGAGGGACTTGATCGCCAACACCCAGCGGTGTCAGGATGCCATCGAAGTCATGGTCCGCCGCACCCCCGGCCAGTGGCTCTGGTTCCACAAGCGCTGGAAAAGGCGGGCGCGCCTGGAGGAGGAATGGCGCGGCCGCTGCGGGCGCGGGGACGTGGCGATTACGGAGGACATGCCGTGCTGAAAATCGGCGACTGCGTTCTGGGCCGCCGTCCGGCGGTTGTCGCGGCGGTGCGCGACGGCATGCCCCGCGCCGACATCGAGTGGGCGGCCTCCGCCGGGGTGGATATTTTCGAACTGCGGCTGGATCTCTTCTCCGGCATGTCCCCGGAGCATGCGGAGGCCGAGGCGGCCCGCTTCGCGGGCTTCCCCGTGCTGGCCACCATCCGCGCGGCGCGCGAGGGCGGCAGGTGGGACGGGGACGAAAAGGCGCGGCTGGACCTCTACCGCCGCCTGCTGCCCCTGGCGCACGCCGTGGACGTGGAATTGTCCTCCACGGACATCGCGGGGGAGGTGGCCGCGGCGGCGAGGGCGGCGGGGCGCGTGGTCATCGGCTCCTTCCATGATTTCGCGGCCACCCCGCCGGACGGGGAGCTGGACGCCCTCGCCGGAAAGGCGGACGAACTCGGGGCGGACATTCTCAAGGTGGCGGCGCACTGCGCCGACGCCGCGGAACTGCGGCGGCTCGCGGCCTTTGCCCTGCGCTGCGGGCCCCGGCCCGCGGCCGTGATCGGCATGGGTCCGGCGGGCATGATCTCCCGCGTTTTCTTTCCCGCCCTCGGCTCGCTGCTGACCTACACGTTTCTCGGCGCGCCAAGCGCCCCCGGACAATTGAACTTGGAGGACACAGTCCGGTATCTTAAGACCTTCTACGGCTGGATGGAGGAGGGCGGGTGAAGGCCCGTTCCGCCACTGGCGGAAAGACAAAGGAAGAGCCATGCAAAAAGCGCTGATTATCCAATCGAACGGTTCGGGCAAAAACGATCTTGAGGACCTGTTGTCCGCGGGATGGACGGTGGTCTCCATCACCGTCAACAACGGTCCGAGTTACAACGACTTTCTGATCATTCTCGAAAAGGACTGAGCCGGCACAGCCATCCCGCGCCTCCGCGGGCGGCGCGGCGCGGCTGTGCCGCCGAAGGAGTCGGATTATGCGCGGATGCCGCCTGTTGTTCCGGGCCTGTGCCGTTGCGCTCGTCTTGTGCTGCGCCGCCGCGCGGGCGGATGATCCCTTCAAGCCCCTCGCGGGAACGTGGCGTTTCAGCGAGGGACCGGAGTTTCCCGGCGCGAAAGGCGCTTTGGAACCCGTCGGGGGGGGTGTCCGCCTGCAATACGACTTTTCCGGCGGGGGCAACTATGCCGCCGCGTACCTCGACTTCCCCGAGCCCCTGCCCCTCACCGCCCTTTCCTTCCGCGCCGCGCTCCCGGAAGAGGCGCGCCTGACCCTGCGCGTGGAGGACTGCACCGGCCAGTGCCTGCAAAAGGGCCTTGCGGACGCCGGGGGGGACGGCCCCGTCCGCGTGGTGAAAACGGCCCTCGGGGACTGGTCGGGCCACTGGGGCGGCGCAAACGACGGCGTGCCCCATCCCCCGCTCCGCAACATCGCCATCCTCATCGAGTCGGACATGCTCGACAAGCCCGCGGGCGCGGTGGTCATCACCTCGGTCAAGGGCGCGGTTGGGCCCGTGCCGGGGCTGGGCACCCACGCGGGGCGCTACCTGGCCACGGACTTTGGCGACGGCTCCGGATTCTCCGCCTCCGGCGGCACCCTTGAAAAGGGCCTCTGGACGATGGACGGCGGCGGCGCGCTCTCCCACTCCCTGTCCCTCTTCGGCAAGCCCAAAAAAATCGAACTGGAACTGCGCGACGCGACGCCGGGCCTCACCCTGACCCTGTCGCTGGGTTCCCATTTCCAGACATTCACCCGCACCCTCGGCGTCACCACGGGCGGGCCGCAGACCTTCGCCCTTGACCAGATGCCCCCGGAGGGCTGGGACCACTCCGGCGCGGAGGAGGATAACATCTCCTACCCGCTGCGCGTGTGCCGCATCGCGGCGGAATCCCCGAACGGGGCGGCCCGCGTGGAATTCGGCGGCCTTTACTGCGCCACGGAAATGCCCGACGACAAGGCGGTGGTCCTTTTTTCCACCCTGAACGCGGGGGAAGGCGGCGCGCGGGCGCTCATGTCCTGCCGGGGCTGGAACCTGCTTGACGCGCCCGTGGCGGGCACCCTGCGCCGTATCCTGCGGGACTGGGACGGCCGGGTGCTCGCAGAGGACGCGCAAGCCTGGACGCTGCCCGCCGGGGGAACGCCCGTGGACATGCCCTGGGAGCAGCCCATCCCCGGCGACCGCAATTTTGTGGACGCGGAATTCCGCTTTGAGTCGGAGGGGCGCGCGCCCGTTTCCGCCCGTTCCGGCTTCACCCGGCCCATGCCCGACGGCGGGGACGCCGCCCTGGCCCCCGAATCGCTTTGGGGCATGGGCGTCTACCTGTACCGTTATCCCCACCCCAAAAACGATCCCTCCGGCCAGATGGCCCGCGCCGCGGAGCTTGCCCGCGCCGCGGGCGTGAAGTGGACCCGCGAGGAATTCAGCTGGGCGGGCATCGAAACCGCGCCCGGACAGTACGACTTCGGCTTTTACGACGCCGTGGTGGACACCGCCCGGAAAAACGGCATCAGCGTGTACGGCCTCCTCTCCTACTGGGGCAGGTTCACCGAGCCCTACACCGAAAAGGGCATTGACGACTTCTGCCTCTGGGCGCGCGCCACGGTGCGCCATTTCAAGGACCGGGTGAAACACTGGGAAATCTACAACGAGCCGAACATCTTTTTCTGGACCGGCCCCAAGGAGCTGTACCCGGTGCTGGTGAAAAAGTGTTACGCCGCCATCCGGGAGGAGGACCCGGAGGCGACCGTGCTGGCCGTGTCCACCGCGGGCATTGACCGCCCCTTCATCAAGATGGTGGTGGACGCGGGCGCGCCCTTCGACGCCCTCACGGTGCACCCCTACCGGAGCCGGCTTGACGACGCAAAGCTCATCCGCGAACTCCAGGCCGCCTCCGCCGCCGCGGACGGACGCCCCGTGTGGATCACCGAAATGGGCTGGTCCACCCACATCGGCCCCAACGCCAACGCCGACGAGCGCTCCCAGGCGCTGCTGCTGGCCCGGTCCTACCTCTCCGGCGCGGCCTCCGGCGTGGTGCGCAACATGGGCTGGTACGACTTCCGCGACGACGGCGGCGACCCCTTCTATTTCGAATACAACTTCGGCGTGGTGCGCCAGGATTTCACGCCGAAACCGGCCTACCGCGCGCTGGCCACCGTGTGCCGCCTCATGGCGGGCGGCCCCCCCGGGGCCGTGCGGGTTTCGGGCGGCGGCGTGCTGGCCCTCCGCGCGGGCGGCACGCTCGCCCTTTGGTCCCCGGGCAAGAGCCGCGAGGCCGCCCTCGTGTTCAAAAAGAAGCCGGCGGCCCTGTGCAACCTGATGGGGGAGGCATTGCCGGACGCGCCCGCGAAACGCATGCGGCTGACCCTTCCCAAGGACAGCCCGGTCTTCATCACCGGCGGCGGGGTCCGCTCCGTCAGGGCCGCAAAATGAGCCGCCTCGACCTCAGCGTCGTGGTCACCGCGCGCAACCGGGCGGAGTCGCTGCCCGTGCTGCTGGGCCGCCTGGAACAGCAGACCATGCCCCCGGCCCGCTTCGAGATTGTGGTGGTGGACTGCGGCAGCACCGACGGCACGGCGGACCACGCGCTCCGCTACGCGCGCGGCGCGCCCGTCCGCATCCGCGTCGCCGCCCAGTCGGACCCGGGTGAAATCGCCGCGAAAAACCTCGGCGCAACCATGGCCGAGGGCAGGAACCTGCTCTTTCTCGACGCGGACCTGCTTCCGGGGCGCGCCCTGCTGGAGGGCCACATGCACGCGCGCCAGGGCGTCGGCGGCCATGCCTGCGTGCTCGGCGGCATACGCCCCCACCCGCGCCTCATCCCCGGCACCTTCACCCGCTGGCACCTGCCCGAGGACCGGCCCCCGCCCGCGGGCGTGCCCGCCCTGCCGCGCCACAAAATGCTCCAGAACATGAGCGTGCCCCGCGCCGCGTTCCATGAGGCGGGCGGGCTCGACGCGTCCCTGGAGGCCGTCCGGACGGCCTGCCTCGATCTCGCGCTGCGCCTTGACCGGCTGGAAACGCCCGTGGTCGAAAACCACGAGGCCGCCGCCTTCATCTGGTGCGCCACCTGCCTCGACTGCGAGCGGGCCCGCGTCCACCACGAGGGGCGCGACCTGCACACGCTGATCCTGCGGCACCACGCCCCCGAGCTGAAACGGCAGTTTTTCCTGGTGCGCGCCAGTTTCCTGAACCTGGCCGACCGCATTTTCATCCCCTTTTACCTCCGCGCCTGCCAGGAATCGCGCCCCGACGTGCGCTCCCTCGGCCCCACCTACCGGCGCATCCTGCGGTACGAGCGCTTCCTGGGCTACTCCGACGCGCGCCGGAACCGCCCCCCGGCCGGGCCGCCCCCCTGCGGACGCGCCGCCGAACCCGCCCTGCGCGGCCCCATGGAGCAGTCCCTGTAGCCCCGGCCCCTTCCCCTTTTCGGACGTCCTTGCGAAAGACTTGGAATTGTTGACAAAATTTGCCACACTATGGGGGTCCAGACGGCGGCGCAACACCCAGGGAAAAAACAGCCCCGATGAAACTGATCCACACGGCGGACACACACCTCGACACGCTCTTCGCCGAGCCCGGCATGCCCGCCGACTACGGCGCGCGGCGCCGCCGCCAATTGCGTGAATGTTTCGCCAAACTGGTCACCCACGCGCTGAACACGCGCGCCGACGCGCTGCTCGTGGCGGGCGATCTTTACGACGCGGGCCGGGTCACACGGGACACCGTCAATTTCCTGCGGGAGCAGTTTGAGCGCGCCGCGCCCCTGCCGGTGCTCATCGCCCCGGGCAACCGCGACCCCTTCACCGCCGACTCGCCCTACGCCGTCGAGTCATGGCCCTCGAACGTGGTCATCTTCGGCGATCCCGAATGGCGCGTCTGGGAGGCGCGGGACATTCCCCTCACGGTGCACGGCATCGGCTTCGCCGACCGCGATCCCTCCGCCTCCGATTTCATGCGGCTGCGCGTGCCCCGCGACGGCCGGATTCACGCCGCCCTCGCCCACGGCACGGCGGAGGGCCACCTGTCCCCGCCCCACGCCGAGCCGCGCGGCATGTTCAGCCTCGCCGAAATCATCCAGCCCGGACTGAACTACGTCGCGCTGGGCCACGCCCACGTCATGCGGGCCCTCGCCCGCGAACCGGGCATGCAGGCGTGGTACTGCGGCCCCCCGGAGGGCCACGGATTCGACGAGTGCGGCCACACGGGCTTCCTTGAGGTGGTCGTTGAGCCCGCCGCCGACGGCGGCCCGCCCGCCGTGTCCATCTCCCCCATGACCACCGCGGGCGTTTTTTTCTCCATGGAGACGGTGGACGCCTCCGCCGCCGGCGACGCCGCCGCGGCCGCGGCCGAAGCCTGCGAAAGAATGCTGGCGGCGGCCGGGGGCGTGCCCGTGGCCGGGCGCGTCCGGCTCACCGGCGCGGCCCCCGGGGAAACGCGCGCCGCCATCCATGCCGCCCTGGAGGGGCTGCGCCCCCGCTTCGCCTGGCTGGCGGTGCTTGACGAGACCGCGCTGGACGCGAACTACGGCGAATTCGCCCGCGAGGACACCGCCCTGGGCGAGTTCACGCGGCGCACCGGCGACGCGCTGGCGGACGCCGCGGACGCCGAAAGGGCCGCGCTGTGCGGGCGCGCCCGCGAAATCGGCGTGGCCGCCCTGCTCGGCGCGCCCCTTGATCTTCCGGGCCTGGACGGGGAGGCCCTCTGATGCGCATACGCGAGACACACGTGCACGGCTACGGACGCCTCGCCGACTGCCGCCTCGCCTTCGGGCCGGGGCTGCAAATCATCCTCGGGCCGAACGAGCGCGGCAAGTCCACCATCCGCTGCTTCATCACCGACATGCTCTTCGGCCAGCGCCGCGACGGGCGCAACGCCGGCTACGAGGAGGGGAACGAGCTGCGCCTGCCCTGGGACAACCCGGAAACCTACGGCGGGCGCATGATCTACCAGCTTGACGACGGGCGCGCCTTCGCCGTGGAGCGCACCTTCCACCGGGGGCGCGAGCGCGTGCTCCTGACGGACCCGGAAACCGGCGCGGACCTCTCCGCGGGCTTTGAGGGGAAACCCGGCGGGCCCGCCTTCGCCGAGGCGCACCTGGGCCTCGGAAAGGCCGTCTTCATCAACGCCGCCACCATCGGCCACCTCAGCCTCGACGGACTCGGCGACGAGGAGGGCCTCGCGAAAATACGCGACCGCCTCCTCTCCATCACCGACACAGGCGGCGGCGCGGTGTCCGCGGACGGCGCCATGCGCGCCATCCAGGCGCGCATCGAGGCCATCGGCCGGCCCGACGCGCGCACCCGGCCCCTGCCCGCGCTGCGCCTGCGCCTCGCCGAGCTGGACCAGGAGCACGCCGCCGCGCTGGAGGCCCTGCGCGGCCACCGCGCCATCAGCCTGCGCCGCGCCGAACTGCGCGGGGAAACCGCCCGGCTGGAAACCCTGCTCCGGGACGCGGAGGAGCGGCTGCTCGCCGCCCAGTCCGCCGCCCGCGCCGCGCGCCTCGCCGAGGCCGGGCGCACGGTGGACCGCATCAACGAGATCACCCAGCGCTGCTTCGCGCTGCGGCCCCACGCCGACACCCCGGCGGACCGACTCGCGGAGGCCCAGCAGGCCGCCATGCTCGCCGAAACGGCGCGCCTCCAGACCCTCCGCTCCGAGGCCGAACTCGCCGCCGTCCAGGCCGAACTCGCCGCCGCCGAACGGCAAATCACCGAGCAGATGGGCCCCGTGCCCGTGCCCGTGCCGGAGGAAACCGAGCGCCGCTACCATGACCTGCGCGGCAACGCCGACCGCCTCGCCGAGCGCCTCGCCGAGGCGGAGCAGCGCCTGCGCGCCGCCGAGGAGCAGGTCTGCGCCACGCAAAACCGCCTCGCCGGCCTGCCCGACTTCAGCCGCGCCGCCCCCGACCCCGTGGAGTGGATCACCCAGCTCGCGGGCTCCTACACCCTGGCCCTGCGCGCCCGCGACGGGCAGCGGGCCGAACGGGACCGGCTCCGCGCCGAGGCGGAGCGGCGGCGCGCCGAATGCGCCCCCGACGCGGCCCTCTTCCGGGAATGCGACTCCTTCTCGGAGCGGCTCCGCGAATTCGAGGTGGCCCGCCGCCAGGCCGAGGAGAAAAAGGCCGAACTCGAAAACGACCTGCTCACGCTCCAGTCCCGGCACGAGGACAGCGTCAGCCGCGCCCCCGGATTCGCATGGCCCGCGGGCCTCTGCGCCGCCTTCATCCTGCTCATGCTGGCGGCGACCGTCTATTCCGGAAAGACGCAGATTCTCTACGCCGCCTTCATCGTCCTCCTCGCCATGGCCTTTTTCATCCGCGAATACCGACGCACCCGCAGGCAGGCCGTTGAAATCGCCGCCGGCATGGCCGCCGCGCGCGGCGAACTGGAGGCGCTGGCCGCGGGCGACGAGGGGCTCTCCCCCGTGGACATGCTCCTGCGCCAGGCCAACTGCGAAACCCTGCGCGAGCTGGAGGCCCGCTACGACCGCCACCGCGAGGCGGCCAACCAGCTCGGCAACTGCCTGCGCGATTTGGAGCGCCACGAGCTGCTCCTGCGCGAAAGCGAGGCGCGGGTGCCGAAATTCTATGAACGGCTCCGCGAGACCTTCGAGGGGCTGGGCGAAACCCTCGCGGGCGACCATGACGTGCAGAACGCCGTGGGCCGCGTCATCAGCCGCTACCAGGAGTACCGCGAGGCGAAGCGGCGCATGGCCGAGCTGCGCAACACCCTCCAGCAGGCCATCGAGCGCCGCAGGGAGCTCGCCGCCTCGCTCGAAATCGCCTCCACCGCGCTCCACCAGACCGAGGCGCAAATCCGCTCCGTCATGGAGGCCTGCGGCTTCGACGACGCGAGCATCCCCCTGGACACCCTCGCCGCGCTCCGCGCCTACGCCGACCATGTGGCCCGCCATGAAAACGCGCGGGGCCGCCTGGACACGCTGCGCCGGCAGGCGGAGGCGGCGGCGGAACAGCTCGAAACCGACCGCGCCGCCGCCGCGGAACGCCGCGCCGCACTGGACAGGCTGCTCTCGGCCGCCGGGGCGGGCTCCGTGGAGGAATGGCAGGAACGGGCGGAAAAAGCCCGTGAATACTGGTCGCTCCACCAGACCCGCACCGTGCTGGAGGAGCAGCTCCAGCTCCTGCTTGAGGGCGGGACGCTCCAGGAGCTGCGCCGCGCCGTGGAGGCCCTGCCGCCCCCCGAAAACCCGCCCGCCATGCCCGTGGAGGCCCTGGAGGCCGAATGCGCCCGGCTCACCGCCGAACTGGAGGCAGTCCGCGCGGAGGCCCAGTCGCTCGTCCTCTCCGCGGCGGAACGCATGGCGGGGCTGCGCCCGCTCAACGACATCGAGGAGGAGCGCGCCATGACCGCCCGGAGAATCGCCGCCCTCTCCCGTGAATTCGACGCCGCCGTGGAGGCCCTCTCCGTCATCGAGGATGTGGCCTCCGCGAGGCACGGGCGCATCGCCCCAATCATCGCCCGGGAGGCATCCTCCTTCCTCGGCCGCATCACCGGCGGCGCCCACGGCGAACTCCGCATCGGCCAGGACTTCCGCATCGCCCTGCGCACCGCCTCCACGGACGCCATTGAAAAGAGCCTCAGCAAGGGCGCGCTCGACCAGGTCTACCTCTCCCTGCGCATCGCCCTCGTCAGGTTCCTGTGCAGAAACGGGGAAAAGACCCCCATGCTCCTCGACGACCCCTTCGCCAACTACGACGACCAGCGGCTCCGCGCCGCCCTCGCCCTCCTCGGCGAAATCGCCCGCGAGCACCAGGTCCTCCTCTTCACCTGCCGCGAGGATGTGGCCCTCGCCGCAACCGAAATGGGCGCGCCCGTCCTCGAAATGTGAGCGCCCCGCCTCCCCCCTTCTCCTCTTCGCGGCTTTACGTGAAATCTTCCGGAATTCTCACACGGAGCCACAGGGGCACAGAGGACGAAATGAGGAGGAGGAATCTCACGCGAAGCCGCGCAGAGCGCGAAGAATAAAAAGGACTTCTTGCATTGTAGGGGCGGACCCCCGTGTCCGCCCGTCAGGTATTCTACCTTGAAAGGGGAATGAGGGGGATGTCCTCCCTGCCTTTTCCCCGTGCCTCCGCGCCTCCGTGTGAGAATCCCCCCCATCCCCCATTTCAGTGCTTTCCGTGTCTTCCATGGCTCCCCTCCCCCCAAAAAAATAAGAGGCCTGATACGATAAACCGCACCAGACCTCCGCGGAAGGAGAAACGCCACATGTGGCTCTGACCGTGGGGATTATAGCATAAAAACAGCCATCTGGCAACCATTAATAATGCTAAAATTGTCCCGGCTCAAAAGTCGCGAGGGGGGCTGATTTTCGGACTCGCGCGCGCCTGTTGATTTTTTCCGGGGTTTACCCAATACTGGGGGCACAGGTTCTGAAAATGAACCGGGGAAAACTGGAGGATGCCATGCCCGTTGGTTGGATGTTGCGCGCCTGCCTCACCAGTCCGAGCAGTCATTTGTTCGCCGCAGCCCGCACCGGCAACGTGACACAAGTTGCCCGCGCCCTGAAGCGGGGGGCAAAACTGGAAACCCGCGACGAAACGGGCCGCACGGCGCTGCACCATGCCGTGGCGAAGGACTGGCTGGAGGCGGCCACCCACCTGCTGCAGCAGGGCGCGCCGGTGAACGCCGCCGACAGGGACGGATTCACCCCCCTCCATGTGGCCGCCGAATCCGCCGGGGTCTCCATGGTGCAGTTGCTGGCGCGCTTCGGCGCCGACATCGACGCCTGCAACGATTACGGCCACAATCCGCTGCACACCGCCGTGGGCGGGGGCAAACTGCCCGTGGCAGAAATGCTGCTCCGCCTGGGCGCGGACGTGAACGCCCCCAGAATTGACGGGTGGCGGCCCCTGCACATCGCCGCGTCCAACGGAAACGAGGCCATGGCGCGGCTGCTCGTGGCGCGGGGCGCGGTGGTGAACGCGGCGGTAAGCCCGGGCATGACCCCTTATTACATGGCGGCGGCCTGCGGCCACCGCGCACTGGCCGCATTCCTCCACGCCAACGGCGCGGGCACCGCCAAAAGCAGCGGCTGATTGGGCAGACCCGCTTTTTTATCGGCCAAACAACGCAATTTCCCGTCCCTCCCCCACCCCTGTGCAAGAACTCTTTTCCGGCTGAATAATTTGACTCCACAAGGAATATCAACGGGTTCTGAGTGTTATTAAAAATGACTGGCAATTTGAAGGTTCAACGATTACCTTAATATTTATTCCACGGACACGACAAAAAATATTGAACCCCGCCGATTGGTGACAATTTTTGTCCAAAAGGAACAAAGATATTTTATTACATACGATGCACAGGCACTATATTTTCACATATAATATCCCGCTTTCCCCGTATACCCCGCATTATTAATTGATTTTTGGATAATTTCTTTTTGGCACGGGTATTGCATAATATTTGGCATTGTGGTAAGTTGGTAAACAGGCGGTAGCCTGATGGCGCCGCTTAAAAACCTGGGTCAACAATGGAGGACACGAAGAAATGAAGAAGAATCAGGGTTTCACGTTGATTGAGTTGATGATCGTTGTGGCAATCATTGCGATCATCGCGGCCATCGCCATTCCGAACCTGCTCCGCTCCCGGTTGCAGTCGAATGAGTCTTCGGCCATCGCCAACTGCAAGACCATCGTGGGCGCGCAGACGGCCTATCACGCCGCCAATTCCGAATACGCCCATGCGTGGGCCGACCTCACCAACAACACCCCGAAGTTCTTGGACGGCGACTGGGACGGTGTGACGAAGAACGGTTATGAATTCGCACTTGCCGCGGCGGCCACCGGCGCCGAGCAGAACTTCGCCGTGGAAGCCACCCCCGCCACCTACCAGACCACCGGTAACCGCTCCTTCTATGTGGACGCGGCCGGCGTGGTTCATGGTGAAGATGCGGCTGGCGCTCCTGTCGATGACACGGCCCCGGTTGTGGGTGACTGATAACCAGTCCCTTGCGTAAGCAAGCCCGCGTGGCGGAGAGCAACCTCCGCCAAGCTTCTTTTTTCTCCCAACCTTTTCCCCGCAACTCTGTG
Organism: Candidatus Hydrogenedentales bacterium; assembly: GCA_041859375.1. Taxonomy (GTDB): domain Bacteria; phylum Hydrogenedentota; class Hydrogenedentia; order Hydrogenedentales; family CAITNO01; genus JBHEKP01. The sequence goes on from JBHEKP010000171.1 coordinate 22,073, forward strand.
TGAGTATTTCCTCTTCCTCTTTGCGGCTTCGTGGCTTCGCGTGAAATTTTTCGGGATTCTCACACGGAGCCACAGGGGCACAGAGGAAGAAAGAACCACGGAACACAAGGAAAGAGAAAAATACGTTTGTAGGGGCGGCCCCCCGTGTCCGCCCGTATTGTTTTTCCATCACAATCTTCACGTCTTCGCGTGAAATTTCTTCCCCATCATTCCTCCTTCCTTCCCGGACATGCTGAAGCATGAACAACATACCAGGAGGCGGGTTTCTTGGTATGTTGTTCACGCTTTAGCGTGTCCTGAAAATGGGGGTCTTCGCACCGGCAAGGACGGGCGGACACGGGGGTCCGCCCCTACAATGCACGAAATCCTTTTTATTCTTTGCGGCTTCGCGCCTTCGTGTGAATTTTTTTCCTCCTCATTTCTTCCTCTCTGTGGGCGGACACGGGGGGCCGCCCCTACAATGCACAAAATCATTTTTATTCTTCGCGCCCTTCACGGCTTCGCGTGAAATTTTCCGGAATTCTCACACGGAGCCACAGGGGCACAAAGGAAGAAGGAACCACGGAACACACGGAACACACGGAAAGAGAAAATTACGTTTGTAGGGGCGGACCCCCGTGTCCGCCCGTATTGTTTTTCCATCACAATCTTCGCGTCTTCGCGTGAACTTTCTTCCTCCTCATTTCTTCCCCTCTGTGCCCCTGTGCCTGCGTGTGAGAATCCCCCCTCCCCTCCTTCCCTTTCCGTGTGGTCCGTGCCTTCCGTGGTTCCGCTGTTGGATTGCGCAGCGGCCTCTGGCCTACAATCGGTGAACGGTCGCGCACGGCGTCCCGCCCGCGCGAAAACCAGGAGGAACGGCGCATGTCGGAGCGTAAACTGGGCGTGCTGGTGCACGGCGCGGGCTGGGTCTCGGGCGAGCACATCAAGG
>JBHEKP010000176.1:0-12934 GCA_041859375.1 Candidatus Hydrogenedentales bacterium
TTGGCGCGGGGCGGGGATGATCTCACCGTGATTTGCGTGGTATCCTTGTAACCAAGGGGTCAAGGTGGAAAATCCGCAGGGGCGGCCAGGAAGCACCGGGGGCCGGAGAGTGTTGGCTGATAATATCGGCCATGATAAACCGCATTTCCACGCGGCCCGCCGCCGCGAAGGGAGTCCTATAAATGATACGGGTGACAAAATTCACGGTGGTGCCGAAGCTGCCCGGACGTCTGGAGCGTCTTGCGGACATCGCAAACAACCTGTGGTGGTGCTGGGAGCCGGAGGCGGTGGAGCTTTTTTTCCGGATGGACCGCGACCTTTGGCTGGCCACGGACCAGAATCCCCGGCGCATGCTGGGCGAGCTGAGCCAGGAGCGGCTTGAGGAACTGTCCCAGAGCGGCAGTTTCCTGGCCCAGCTGGACCGGGTGTGGTCCCGCCTTGAGGAGTACATGAAGGGCGGGGCGGACTGGCGCAAGCGGCATCCGGAGGCGCCCAAGGATCTGCTGGTGGCCTATTTTTCCGCCGAATTCGGGCTTCAGGAGTCGGTGTGCATCTATTCCGGCGGCCTGGGCATCCTTGCGGGCGACCATCTCAAGGCCGCCAGCGACCTCGGCATGCCGATGGTGGGCGTGGGGCTGCTCTACCGCGAGGGGTATTTCCGGCAGTACCTGAACGCCGACGGCTGGCAGCAGGAGCTTTACCCGCGCAACGACTTCCACAACATGGCCATCAGCCAGGTCCGGGGCGAGGACGGCCATCCCCTGGTGGTGGAGGTGCCCTATCCGGGGCGCGTGGTGCGGGCGTATGTGTGGAAATGCCAGGTGGGCCGGGTGCCGCTCTACCTGCTGGACTGCGACCACGAGGAGAACAGCCAGGCGGATCGCGCCATCACGGGCCAGCTCTACGGGGGCGACCGGGAGACGCGCATCAAGCAGGAAATCATGCTCGGCATGGGCGGGGTCACCGCACTGCGCCTTGTTGGCCTGCATCCCACGGTGTTCCACATCAACGAGGGCCACGCGGCCTTCATGACATTCCAGCGCATCCGCGACCTGATGACCCGCGACGGCATCACGTTCAACCAGGCCTGCGAGGTGGTCAAGGTCAGCAGCCTTTTCACCACGCACACGCCGGTGCCCGCGGGCAACGACATGTTCGACCCGTCCCTTGTGGCGTCGTATTTCAACGACTATTGCGGGCAGATTGGCGTCGGCCTGAACGATCTGCTTGCGCTGGGCCGGCAGAACCCCGCCGACGGGCGCGAGCCCTTCTGCATGACGGTGCTCGCCCTGAAGCTCTGCGCCGCCGCGAACGGCGTCAGCGAGCTGCACGGCGTCGTGGCCCGTGAGATGTGGAAGCAGGTGTGGAAGGGCGTGCCCGAGGACGAGGTGCCCGTGTCCCACGTGACCAACGGCGTCCACATCCGTTCCTGGATTTCCCGCGATCTGGCCACCCTCTACGACCGGTACATCGGCCCCGACTGGGTGAACATGCCCCACAACCAGGACATCTGGAAGCGCATTGACGCCGTGCCCGACACGGAGCTCTGGCGCACCCACGAGCGCCGCCGCGAGCGGCTGGTCAACTTCGCGCGGCGCAGGATGGCCCGCCAGCTTGTGAACCGGGGCGCGCCCCTTTCCGAGCAGCGCCTGGCGAGCGAGCTGCTCGACAGCGAAACGCTCACCATCGGCTTCGCGCGCCGTTTCGCCACGTACAAGCGCGCCACCCTGCTCCTGCGCGACCCGGACCGGCTCCGCTCCATCCTGCTCAACCCGGAGCGGCCCGTCCAGCTCATCATCGCGGGCAAGGCCCACCCCCAGGACACCCAGTCCAAGGACCTCATCCGCCAGCTTGTGCACTTCGCCCACACCCCCGAGATGCGCGGCCGCATCATTTTCATCGAGGACTACGACATCAACGTCGCCCGCTACATGCTCCAGGGCGTGGACTGCTGGCTCAACACGCCGCGCAGGCCCATGGAGGCCAGCGGCACGAGCGGCATGAAGGCCGCCGTCAACGGCGCCCTGAACATCTCCATCCCCGACGGGTGGTGGTGCGAGGCCGAGATCCTCGGCGAAAACGGCTGGAGCATCGGCAAGGGCGAGATGTACGACACCACGGAGGAGCAGGACCGGGTTGAAAGCGCGGCCCTTTACGAGATCCTTGAAAAAGAGGTGGTGCCCATGTTCTACAACCGGGGCCGGGACGGCCTGCCCCGCGAGTGGATCACCCGCATGAAGACGGCCATCCGCACCATCAGCCCCGTGTTCAACACCTACCGCATGGTCGAGGAGTACGCAAACCGCTTCTACATCCCCTGCTGCCGCCGCCGCCAGACCCTCTTTGTGGAGGACCGGGCCCCGGTGTACCGGCTTGCGGACTGGAAGGAGCGGGTGCGCCGCGCCTGGGGCCAGGTGCGCGTGGCGGACATCAGCTCCGGCGCCACCGACGGCCTCGCCCACGGCTCCAGCCTGTCCGTTGCCGCGGAGGTCCATCTTGGCGAACTCACCCCCGCCGACGTGCGCGTGGAGGTGTTCTACGGCGTGATGGACCGCACCGGCCAGCTCCCCAGCGGCCTGCGCGAACAGATGGAATGCACCAAAACCCTCGGCAACGGCATGTTCCGCTTCGAGGGGATGGTTCCCTGCCGCCGCACCGGCCAGCTCGGCTTCACCGTGCGCGTGCTGCCCTGGCACACCGACATGTTCAACGAGCATGAAATGGAACTCATCATCTGGGCGTAATTTGAAGCGTTCATTGATCTTGGCCGCCGGTTTTCAAGAAACGCCACTGCGACCAAATCATGGATTACGAGAGTATTGTGTATAGCAATATTTTTTTAAGCGATAGCGAGGAATTTGGGCGTCTTCGAAGTGAGAAGGAATAGATCGAAGACAAGGCGGCGTCTTGTGAATGCACCCACGGAGTGATTTAGCACAAGGAAACGAGCGTAACAGTGTATCCGGTTCATGAGAACCCACGTGGCGCGGAAACAGTCCTAGGCACCCATGCGGATTCGGGAGTACCAGAAGGGTACGGCTGACCTTACCACAGTCTAGCCGATTAAGAGCAACAGTTAGCTAGAACGGAATGTCGTTGTCCAATGTATCTACGGCGTTCTGAGGTGGTATCGCGCCCTTTGGTAACGTAATATTTGTTACGATGAATAGGTTGAGGATGTCATCCCTGTCCATGAACATGATCTGCGAACGCTTCGTTGCGTCCAGCTTGTTACCGAGCCAATTCCGTGCCTGCTTCGTTATCTCGCCACCAGCGACGATGAATGCGTGGTCAACCAGAACGCGACGATTTACTTCCGGGTCAAATATCTCGTGCCCGAGCATCATGTTCACCTGATTGTGAATCTCGGCGACGTTGCTGGAGCCGTCTTTGCCGACACCGGAAGAGTCTAGCTTGCCTTTCTTTGCTTGGATTCCGAAGTACAGGACATGGAGGGTAGGCAGAGTGTATTTCATCCACACGTCCTTGCCGTACTCCAGCGCCTTGTCCTTGTGACCAGCTACCGTAATGCGGTGAAAACCAAGCTGACGGAACAGCGGTAACAACACGTCCTCGATCAGTTCATCCTCAGAACACTTGTCGAGGTAGGCGGTGAGGTGATCCCTGCGTTCCAGCTCCGCAGGTGTCATCGGGCGATATGGGTTTGCCATCTGCGCCACGGTATTGGTAGCTATATGGCGAAGCTGCCCACTGCCATGCTCGTCGTAAAAAGCCTCCCAGCCTTCACGGGCAAGCACAACGTTCAGTGCCGCAAGTGCCTTGCTTCTGTCCGGATCGTCCTTTTGCGCTTCGCTCTTGTCGAGCACAACTCGAATGATTCGAATGAAGGCATCAGGCGGAACGGTGGGGCCGGGATGTGGTTGTGCCAGTACCTTCTCCAACTGACTGGCAACCCACGCCCAACGAGTCGAACCGTCGTGGACGTAATCAAGGTCGCAGTCCTCGAAAAACTCTGTCAGGTAGCTGCTTGACCGATACGGGAAATAGCCGACTACGGTAGGCTCAGGGTTGCCGCAGATGATGTCGGCGAGTTCGCGGAGATTGCGGTTCTTCCATTTCATGTATCAGCGAGTCCACCTTCCCTGCTTCGTGTAGAGACGGCGGTGGGTCATGCAGCCATTGCTTGGAGCTTCCGCCTCCACGCACCCGCCAACTTACTAGGGCGATTGACATGCCCTTGTGTAACGTGCCACTTCTGAGCGTCAAGACCAACTGCAAATAAGGCTTTGATGACATGACGGTCCCCGTGTTTCACCAGCTTGCGCAGATGTTCCACGTTACTGAATTTGGCTTGATCAAAATGGCAAATATACCCGATCACCTGTTTCCGTTTGCGTGCGATTGCTTCCAACGACTCAGGGGAAACCGATTTTGCGCCCCGGACGTATGTTTCAACTAACGCCGTGGCTTTCTGTATGTCCTCTTTGCGGATGGCCACACCAGCAGGATTGGAAACGTCTAGGTTGTGAACAAGCTGTCGGGAGTTCCGATGAGTGTGACCGTTCTTGGTTTTCTTCTTCTCGTTTACCTGGAGGCCGTGGTCCGCAATCGTGGCCTCAAGCATCGACCCTGCAATGGCCGCAACCTCTCGTGAGTCGGTGCTCGCAACCATATCGTCAAAGCAACGGTGAAGTCGAACGCCCTGTTTTTCCAATGCATGAGCAAGGTTCTTATCTGCATTGTACAGGAGAAGGTTAAGTATGTCTGAGCTGATAGGAGAGCCCTGCGGCAGGTGATTTTCCACGGTTGAGAGTTTTGCAAGAACGAGCGCGGTTTCCCTCTTAAATCCTGCAGCAATCAGATGGCGCTGGATGCTGGACGCCGTAATGCTTGGATAACATTGTGAAATATCCCGAATCACAACATAACCGCGCCCCATGTGTTTCGCGGCACCCGTGAAGCATGAACGCCCTTTGACTCCGCCGTGTGCATTTCGGTGTCCTGGACAATTCTTCTGCAGGAAGCGGTGAAGACTCCGCAATCGCTGCCTTGCCCAGTAGTGGGGTGCCTCGATATCGCGCGCTTTCCCCCTGACAATCTTCTTTCTGGCCGGCTTGAAGAGCACCTTCGAATCTCTCGCCCATCGCCAAAGTACATCCACAGAGACACCCAGTGCTTCGGCGATATCATGTGGGGTGAGCTTCGCAAAATCGTTCATACAGGCGCGCGCTTTCCAGTCATCAAGCGAATTTCCTCTTCTATCTTCTCCAGCCGCTGCAGGGCAGCCGTAAAACCGTTCGCCCGCTTGTCTGAAGACGCGAGCGTACCTTCGCCCGGTTGTGCCACCGTGAGCAGCACATCCAGTGGAATGCTCAAACTCGCGGCGAGGCGACGCAACGCCCCCAAGGAGGGTTCTCGTTGACCGCTTTCAATCATACTAAGCATTGAAACACTCATCTCAGCATTCTTAGCCAGATCACCAAGCCGAATCTCATTCGTTTCACGCAATATCCGAATGGCTCTGCCTACATCCATGACAGTGCTCCTATCTACGATCTGTAAGACTCACGTTAACCCGTCACGTGCCTGCGTCCGGATGCAAGGAGGGTCATCAACTGGACTTCGAGATGGGCGAGATTTGACTCGACCAAATCGTAGTAGTCCATGACCTCTTCCGCTGTAACCGTCTGACCTCGGCGGCAAAGCCGCTCGATAAGGTCACACATTTTGACAGCGTCATCCGTCACTCTTGAGAGGTTCCTGTCTGGCGTATTGCCAAATGCTTGGCGCAACGTCTTGCGGATGCTCACGACGCGTTCAGACACATCGGCGAGCGTCCGGCATGGCCGGAACCCTTTCGACCATGACTTAGGGCAGCGTAAAGTTTGCATATGCAAACCTCCTTATTTTGAAGAGGGTCATCGGATGCGACAGGCATCTGACTTTCCCTCTTTGTTGCCCAGCCTTGCAGGTATGTAACGAAAGCGCACTTCCGTCAAGAGTTCTGCAAGCGAAGAGATATGATCTCCCGGTCTCACGACCGCCCGAACGCAGCGAACGCGCGTCGAGACGTCTGTCCCGCACGAGGCGAGCCGCCCCCTCTCGCGAGAAGACTCACGAGTCGGGGGGCAATGAGCAGCAAGGCCGTCATCATGGTCGAAGATTAAACTGTCAAAGAACCGCCCTACTTCATTAATGTATCACAGACAAATGACCAATGTCAAGTGTCTGTGAAAATATTCACACACACCCATATTTTTCAAAGAATGGTTCCTCTGGATGTGTGCCCGTGCACGACATCCGCAGTGCTCGTCAGGCGACGCCCCCCGTTGTTTGCCAACTGATATCTACGTCCAATTCTAAATCACTCACATACAATTCAGGAGGTTATAGGCCATTAGCTGTGTGCCACCCCTGATAAAGAACAGGTTGGTTCTACTGGACTTGCCGCCGCACCGGCCAGCTCGGCTTCACCGTGCGCGTGCTGCCCTGGCACACCGACATGTTCAACGAGCATGAAATGGAACTCATCATCTGGGCGTGAGGATCCTGTGCGCGACCGGGTGCTTGCCGGTGGCGGAGCGGGCGGGTATAATCACGTCATGGATACGACTGTCGAAAAGGTGATGCTCGAGGCGCTTGAACTCTCTCCCGAATTGCGCGCCTATGTGGCGGAAAAACTCATCGAGAGCTTGGACGTTCCAGGGGATGTCCCCCTGTCCGCCGCATGGAAAGCGGAGATCCGCAGGCGTTGCGCGGAAATTGACTCCGGAGCGGCCCTCCTCAAAGACGCCGAGGCGGTCTTTTCCAACGCACACGCCTCCATCACATGAAGCCTGTGAGGTTCCATGCCGAAGCGGAGGCGGAGCTGTTGGATGCCGTCGCATTTTATGAGACCCGAAGCGCCGGACTTGGGCGGAGGTTTGTTCTCTCAATTCAGGAGGCTTCCGGGCGTTTGGCGGCAAATCCAGACCTTTATCCGGTGGTGGAGGGGGATGTTCGCCGCTGCCTTGCAAAAACCTTCCCTTACGCACTTCTTTTCCGGGCCATGGACAAGTGTTTGGTGATTGTCGCGGTGATGCATCTTCACCGGGAGCCGGGTTATTGGAAAAGCCGCTGAACAAGTTGTGCAACGTCTGAATTTCCCCCTTTTTCAGGCCATAAACCTGCGCAAACGCGCCGGGGAATGGTATCCTTTTGCGCGCGAGTGAAACAGAGGGATTGTTTTCGTGGTCATAAAGACCCCAAGCAACCGCAACTTGTCAACAAGAGGAGTTTTTTCATGCGCCGGGTGCCGCTTGCCGTTATGCTTTGCCTTTCCATTTCCCTGCCGGTTTTTGCGCAGTCCGCCCAGATGGGCATCAGCCGGGCGGACCGTAACGCGCAAAAACTCCGCATTGACGGGGTGCACTACCGCGCCGCCGTCTGGGAAAAGGAAAAGATTACCGAATTTGAAAACGAATTCACCAACCAGGGCGGGCTGGTGTATGTGTATTTCACCAACACCAGCGACCAGCCGGTGAGCCTCAAGTTCTTCCGCATCAACAACAAGGACGCCTCCTACTGGCGGCTCAACCATTTCCTTGCCTGGGACCGGGTCTATGACCGCAATGTTCCGCCGGGCGCGTCCGGTGTGTGGGAGCTGAACGGGGTAACCCCCGATTTCGCCGAGGGCAAGGCCTTCAAATTCTCCATGGTGGAGCAGTCGGGCCGCACGGCGGCGCGGGTGGAAAGCACCCTTGCCCAGGACCCGGCGCGGATATCCTTCATCCGCGTGCTTCCCGGCATGGACAAACTGGAAATCCACCTGCGCAACGCCGGCAAAAAGCCCCTGAAAATCGAGGGGCTTGAGCTATCCGGCGCCACCGCCTCGTCGGTGGAATGGACCGGCGACACGGTGGACGGTCCCGGCCACGCCATCGCCTCCGTGACACTTTCCCAGCCCGTGGCCCCGGCCACGCTGCTCATCGCCCGCGTGGCGGTCTCCGGGGACGGGGAAAAACGGCTGGTGTGCGGCCACCGCCGCGCCTTTGCCGACGTGTTTCCCATCGGATCCTGGAACAGCGACGAGGAAAACCTGCCGGTCCTGCGCAGCCTGCACATCGACACGGGCGTGAACGGCGGCAAAAAGACCAACAAATTCTTCTCCGAACTCGCCCCGAAGCTCGGGCACAACGCCATCGTCCACACCGAGGTGCCCACCGAGGTGGAGACGGTGCACGAGTTCAGCGGCCATCCGAACGTGCTTTGCTTCGGCCTGGCGGACGAGCCCGACTGGTCCACGCCGCCGAACATCATGCTCCAGTGCGACCAGATGGTCCGCAAATACGACAGCACCAAGCCCACCTTCCTGACGCTGTGCCGGAACATCAAGTTTTTCGAGTACGCGCCCATCGCCGACATCGCCTGCCAGGACCACTATTCCGTGACCGCGCCGTCCAGCAGCAAATGGCCCAAACCCTACGGCACGCGCCTTGAGGAGACCGCCTGGTACACCGCCGATTTGAAGGCGGCGGCGGAGCCGCGCCCGATCTGGATATGGACCCAGGGCATCGCGGGCTGGGGCGAGCGTCCGAAACGGACCGTGCCCACCCCCGACGAGCTGGCGGCGCAGCTCGTGCTCAACCTTGGCCGGGGCGCGAAGGGCATCCTCTGGTTCAATTACGACAGGAAGGCGGCGGAGAAATACCCCGACGCGGTGGAGGCCATGCGCGGCTGGGGCCGGGTCATGTCGGTGCTGCGGGAGGATTTTCTCGCCTGCGAGCCCTCGGTGATGGCCGTGAAGGCACCGGACCAGGTGGACACCGCGCTGCTTCTGGGCCGGGGCCGCGCCCTGCTCTGTCTCACCAACACGGACTACGACATCCATCCGGAGGCCTATCCCTTCCGCGAAAAAACGAACGTGAAAATTTCCGCCGACCTGCCCGCTTGGCTCAGTCCGGCCGACGCCTTCGCCGTCACGCCGGAGGGGATCCGCCCCGTGGAGCTTGACGCGGGGCGCGGCGGCGCGACGGTGAAACTCGACCGCCTGAAGGCCTGCGAAATCATCCTGATCACCTCCGATCCAAATGATCGCGCCCGCTGTGAAAATGCGTATAATGAAGCCCTGGGCCGGGAGAAGTGACACACGGCGAAAGGCGCTTTTTATGATGACAGCGGAAGAACAGGGACGCCACCGCGCCCGCGCGGCGGCCATGCTGGCGGATGCGGGCATCGCGGCCACGGATGACGAGTTGGCGGCGATGGAACTGGCGGACTTCGGCCTGGACGAGTTTGAGACCACCGGCCTCGCCATTGTGGTGTACGAGAACAACGACCGCTACTGCGCCAAGGAACTGATCATGTTCCCCGGCATGACCTGCCCCGAGCACCGCCACCCGGAGGTGGACGGGAGGCCCGGCAAAATGGAAACCTTCCGCTGCCGCCGGGGCGAGGTCTTCCTTTACCTGGAGGGCGCGCCCGCCGCCGCGCCGCGCACCGCCCCGCCCCCCGCGCCCGCCGGGGTCTACACGGTCTTCCATGAGGTGGTGCTGCGCCCGGGCGGCCAGTTCACCCTGCCGCCCGACACCAGGCACTGGTTCAAGGCCGGTCCGGAGGGGGCGATAGTGTCGGAGTTTTCCAGCACCAGCCGGGACGATGCCGATATTTTCACCGACCCGCGCATCCAGCGAGTCCCCGACTGACCGGGAAACCACGCAGCCCCGCAAAGCGTCCAATCAAGGACAAAGGCAACCACGCAAAGGGAAAACCATGCCCCAGGAAACCGCCCCCGCCCCCTTCTGGAGGGAACTGCTCCACTGCTACACCCGCGTGGAGTTGAGCCGCGACAACGGGCTCATCGCCCGGCCCGGCGCCGTCACACCCGAACGCCTCCAAGCCATACGCCGCTGGTATTTTGCCGAGGCCGCGCTCATGTTCCTGCTGGTCATGGCCGTGGTCTGGTGCGAGTACTGGCTCGACAAGCAGGCCACCCAAACCTGCCGGATGTGGCTTGCCCTGCCCACGATGGCCTGGATGTTCATCCTTTCGCCCCTTGCGCACAGCCGCCTCGACGGGGGCGCCTTTCTCCAGCCCGGCCAGGAGGGCCGCGCGGCGGGCCTGTACTTCTGGGAATTCCGCGGCTTGGGCAACCCCCTGCGCTATTACGTTGGCCGGGACGGCCAGCCGCCGCTCCTGATCAGGCACTGGCGCGCCGTGGCGCTGGTGCTGGCGGCCATGACGCTGCTGTACCTGTCCGCGGCGTGGACGTTCTCGCTGGAAATAGACAGGCGCTATGCGGAGATGTACCCGAAGTTCGGCGGCAAGGCGGGCTTCATCCTCTGCCTGGTGGCCGGGCTCGACCTGGCCTGGCTGTTTGTGGGTTTTCCCTTCATGCTGCGGCTGGACAACTTCGCGAAGGCCGCGCGGTTCATCGCGGCCTTCATCATCGGCGCCTTCGTGCTGGTGATTCTCTTCAACCTGTTTTTCCAGTTCGTGCTCGAACCGATGCGCTCCGTGCTGGAGCCGTGGCACCATCTGCGGCTGCGCGGCGAGCCCGCCCGCGGCCGCCTTGCCGCGCTGCTTGATCCGCTCGCCATCGGCGGGCAGTGGTCCGGCTATGTCACCTGGGGCTTTGTGCAGCAGTTCATCTTTGCCAGCTATTTCGGTGTGATGTTCGGGCGCGCCTTCCCGGTCGAACGGTCGCGGCGCGACCTGGCCAAGGCCTGCCTTTGCACCGCCTTTGTGTTCAGCATGGTCCATCTGCCCAACGTCTGGCTCATGGCCTTCACCTTCCTCGGCGGCATCTTCGGCACCATCCTCTTCTACCAGATGTTCAACCTCTTCGCCCTGGGCTTCTCCCACGGCTTCGGCGGCTCCGTGCTGAACAAGCTCACCCCCATCAACTTCAGCGTGGGCCCCAGCCAGATGCCGGGCAGGTAGGACGCCCCGCCCCCAAAAAAGAAACGCGCCGGGAACCCTTGGGCTCCCGGCGCGTGTTTCATTTGCGCAACACCGCGCGCGCCGCGGCGGTTACTCCACCGTCACGCTCTTGGCCAGGTTGCGGGGCTGGTCCACATCGCGGCCGAGGTTGGCGGAGATGTAGTAGGCCAACAGCTGGAGCGGCACCGCCACCAGGATCGGGCTGTACGGCTCGTAGCACTCGGGGATGTAGATCACGTCGTTGCTGTGGGCCTGAATGCTCTCGTCGCCCTCGGTGGCCACGCTGATGATGAGGCCGGAGCGCGCCTTGATTTCCTGGATGTTGGACACCATCTTCTCGTAGGTCTCGCCCTTCACGGCGACGCAGATCACGGGGAAGGTGTTGGTGACCAGGGCGATGGGGCCGTGCTTCATCTCGCCGGCGGCGTAGCCCTCGGCGTGGATGTAGGAGATTTCCTTCAGCTTCAGCGCGCCCTCAAGGGCCGACGGGAAGTTGTAGTTGCGGCCGAGGAAGAAGGCGCCGACGGCGTCGCGGTACTCGGGCCGGTTTGCCAGCTCCTTCACCTTGTCCTGGTTCTTCAGGATCTCGTCCACCTTGCCGGGGACGGCGCGCAGGTGCTGGATCATTTCCTTGGCCTGGGCCTTGTCCAGGACGCCGCGCGTCTCGGCGAGCCAGATGGTGAACAGGGCGAAGCACATGCACTGCGAGGTGTAGGCCTTGGTCGAGGCCACGCCGATTTCCGGGCCGGCCTGCTGGTAGACCACGCCGTGGGACTCGCGCGCCACGGAGGAGCCCACCGCGTTCACGATGGCGGCAACCCGCGCGCCGCGGCTCTTCGCGATGCGGATGGCCTCCAGGGTGTCCGCCGTCTCGCCCGACTGGGAGACGGGGATCATGATGCTGTTCGGCGGGATGATCGGGTCGCGGTAGCGGAACTCGGAGGCGAGGTCAAGCTCGACCGACACCTTCGCGAATTTCTCGATGAGGAATTTGCCCACCATGCCGGCGTGCCACGCGGTGCCGCAGGCCACGATGAAAATCTTGTTGCAGGCCTTCAGCTCGTCCGCGGAGATGTTCATGTCCGTCAGGCGCACCGCGTCGGAGTTGTCGTCCACGCGCCCCGCCAGCGTGTTGCGCAGCACCGCGCCCTGCTGGTGGATTTCCTTGAGCATGAAGTGGGGGTAGCCCTCCTTCTCGGCGGCCGCGTCGTCCCACTCCACCGTCTTCACCTCCATCTGCACGGGATTGCCGTCCACGTCCTCGATGCGCACGCCCTGGCGGGTGATTTCGCAGACCTGGCCGTTTTCGATGTAAACCACGTCGCGGGTGTACTTCATGATGGCGGGCACGTCGGAGCCGATGTAGCCCTCGTTGTCGCCCAGGCCCACGATCAGGGGGCTGCCGTGGCGCGCGGCCACGAGCACGTCCGGGTTGTCCGCGCAGATCACGCCGATGGCGTAGGCGCCCTCGCAGTCCTTCAGCGCGCGCTTGACCGCCTCGAAGAGGTTGCCCTGGTAGTACTTGTCCACGAGGTGGGCGATCACCTCCGTGTCGGTCTGGCTGCGGAACACAATGCCCGCCGCCTGGAGCTGCTCGCGCAGCTCGTAGTAGTTCTCGATGATGCCGTTGTGCACCACCGCGATGGTCTTCGCGACGTTGAAGTGCGGGTGGGAGTTCGTCTCGCTCGGCACGCCGTGCGTGGCCCAGCGGGTGTGGCCGATGCCCAGCTTCCCGATCAGCGGCGTCTCCTCCAGTTTCTTGTCCATGATCTTGAGCTTGCCGAGGCTTTTCACGCACTCGATGCCCTTGTCATTGACCACGGCGACGCCCGCCGAGTCGTAGCCGCGGTATTCAAGCCGGTGAAGGCCGGTCATGATCACTTCCGTCGGGCTCTTGTCGCCGATGTATCCCACGATTCCGCACATAACTTGCCATCCTTTCCTGGGTTGCCTTTTGGCGCCGCGCCCTTGTGGCGCGGGGGCCATGAAAACCGGGCGGCCAGGCCCCGGGGGACCGGCCGCCCGTGTTCGGGTCGTTGAAGGGGGGCGCGGA
>JBHEKP010000185.1:0-8045 GCA_041859375.1 Candidatus Hydrogenedentales bacterium
TCCATGTGCCGTGGGGGGCGCGCTGATGGTACACTGGTAACCAATTAAACAAATGGAAAAACAGGACGGCGCGCGGCGCGCGCCGTCATTCGAGGAATTTCACCCATGCAGAAAAGACGCCGTCCGGCGGCGGGAAAGACCCCGCGCCCCGACAATGTGATCAACGTGAAATGGCGCGCGGGGCGCTGTTTCATGCCCGCCGGCATGCCGGAGCACCTGGCATTCTTCCGGATGGAGACGCTGCAGAACGCTGTGGAGCACCTGCTTACCATCCGAGACCCCTATGTGCAGGCGGCATTCCGCAAGACGCTGGGGGCTGACACACAGCTTAAAACGCTTTCCTTTGACCTGGCGTCGGAGGAGGCCAACCGCTTTTTGTTTTTAGCCACCGGCGGCAGCCGCCAGCTCGGGCAGACCACACTCGGCTGGGTGGTGGCGAGGAACCACCAGGAATTCGGCACGGCGGTGAAGGCGGGCTGGGAGGGGTTGCGCCTGTTGCACCGCGCGGCCCCGGCGCTGACGACCTATCCGCTGGTGTCGGGCTTTGTGTTCATGCCGGACCGGCACGGGCGCACCGCGATGGGCCGCGAACTCCCCGGCTATTTTGTCGCCTGGCCGGAGGGGGCCGCGCCGCTCCATGCCGGACGGCCCGACCAGCTTTCGCTGCGTCTTGCCGCCGGGTTCAAATTGCTTTCCCGCGCGGAGACGGAATCCATGCGCGGGGGGCTTGCGGAACTGGCGCTGCGCGCCTACAACGTTGAGCGCGGGGTGGGGGTGAACCTTTCGGCCATCAACCCGGAGGACATCCTGGGCTGGCGCGGCGCTTCGGGAAAGAACCCCACGGGCATCCGCGCCTACTTCTCCCGCGCCCGCGAGACGCGCACCACGCCGGGCCGTTACCTCACCCGGGTGCTTCAGGCGGCCTGGCCCACGCCCGCCGGGCCCTGCCCCTGGACGCCGTCGGATCCGGAGGTTTTCGCCGGGGTGCTCAGGACGGTGGCGGGGGAGGGAGCCGCGGACTGGATGCTGGAATGCGCCGAACAGCAGGCGCGCATCATCCGGGGCGGGGGTGAGCGCACGCAGTTCGCCCACGGCCAGGGCTATATTGAAACCCTCCGGGAAATCATGCTGAAATGAGCGTCCCGCGAAGGGCGTATTGAAAGGAAGATGAGATGCGGCGTTCATGCCTTGCCGTTCTTGTGATGCTGGCCGCGTGCAGCCTGTCCGTGTCCGCCCAGGAGGCGCCGGTGCTCTTTGTCTCGGCCCAGGGCAATGATGAGTGGTCCGGGAAGCTGCCCGATCCCGCTCCCGACGGCAGTGACGGCCCCGTGGGAAGCCTTGTCCGCGCGCGGGATTTGCTGCGCGGCATGGACCTGTCCGCGGGCGCGATGGTGTATGTGCGCGCGGGCGTCTATTACCTGCGCGAACCGCTGGTTCTTGAGAAACAGGATTCCGGCGTCCCGGGCAGCCCCGTGGTGTGGCAGGCGTGGCCGGGCGAGGCGGTGCGCTTTTCGGGCGGCGCTCCGGTGCTCAAGTTTGAACCCCACAAGGACGCCATCCTCAAGGCGGACGTTTCCACGCTCAACCTGGGCGGGGCGGGGCCGCACCAGCTCTTTATGAATGGTGACCGCCAAATTCCCGCGCGCTGGCCCAACAGGGGCGATGATGACATGCCGGGCGGCAAATGGGCCTTTGTGGCGGCCTCCGTGGACGCGGAGAAGAGCAAGAGCTTCGTCTACGGCGGTGACCGGCCCGGAACATGGGGGGACGCGAAGGGCGTCGAGGTGTCCATATGGCCCAATTACAACTGGTGGCAGACCATCGCCCCCGTGGCGGTCATTGACGCGGCCGCGAAGAAGGTCACCCTGGACAAGGATTTACCCTACACCATCGAGCCGGGGCGGCGCTTCTTCTTCCAGAACATCCTTGCCGAACTGGACGCGCCGGGCGAATGGTACCTGGATCGCCCTTCGAACACCCTCTATTTCTGGCCGCCCGCACCGGTGGAAAACGCCGAGGTGGTGCTGCCCGCGGCTGCGGGCATTGTGCGCATGTCCGGCGTGACCGATCTCGCCTGGATGGGATTTACCATGGAGGCGGTGACGGGTGACGCCGTGGCGGTGGAAAACTGCGAGCGTGTGCTCACGGCGCGCGGTGTTGTGCGGAACACGGGCGGTTTTGGCGTCACGGTGCGCGGCGGCAAGTCCTGCAAGGTGGCCGGATGCGACATTTACGCCACGGGCCGGGGCGGCATCGTTCTGGAGGGCGGCGACCGCAAGTCGCTCACCCCCGCCGCGCACGAGGCCGTGAACAACCACATCCACCATTTTGCCAACCTTTATCAAACCTATGAGACGGCGGTGAACATAAGCGGCGTGGGCAACCGCATCGCCCACAACCTCATCCACGACGCGCCGCACATCGGCATCCTCCTCACCGGCAATGACCACATCATCGAGTACAACGACGTTTCGCGGGTGTGCATGGAGGGCAGCGACAACGGGGCCTTTTACATGGGCCGCGACTGGACCCAGCGGGGCAACGTGATCCGCTTCAACAAGTTCCACGACATTTACGGCTTCGGCCTCGCCGGGCTGGCCGCCGGGGAGGACGGCAAGTACCACTACGAGTCCCCCCACCAGGCCTGGGGCGTTTACCTGGACGACTGCAGCAGCGGCACCACCATCCTGGGCAACATTTTCTACCGGGTGCCGCTGTGCGGCGTCATGATCGGCGGCGGCCGGGACAATGTGGTGGAGAACAACATCTTTGTGGACAGCATCCCCGCGCTGCACATCGACGACCGCTGGGACGGCTACTGCTGGGATCTGATGAAGGAGCGCCTGGAGGCGATGGACCACCAGAATCCGCCCTACAGCACGCGCTATCCGGAACTGCTCAAGATGGGCGACGATCCCCGCAAACCGGCAAACAACAGGTTTGTCCGGAATATTGTCGCCTACACGCGCGAGGATTACCGCGGCCTGAGCACGGCGAAACCGGATTCGGGCACGGCGGTGGCCTACAACCTGAGCCCGTTTGATCCGGAAAGCACGGAAATTGACTCAAACGTCCTGTTCCACCCAACCCTGCCGAAGGTGTTCTGCCGCACCTACAAGCAGGATGACGGTGCGACGGTGGAATGGCTGGCCTGGCAGGAGCGCGGCTTTGACAAACAGAGCGAACTGGCGGATCCAAGATTCATCAAGGCGGACGAGGACGACTATTCCCTGCGCAACGAGTCGCCCGCGTTAAAGCTGGGCTTCAAGGCCATCCAGGACACCCGCATCGGCCTGTACAGGGATGAATTCCGCGCATCATGGCCCCCTCCCCAAACCGAGAAAGGCGCCGCGCCGCACAAGGAATGGGCGGTGGCTGCGGAGTAGCGGCTCAAGTCAACGGCAAAAACAACGGGCCGCGGCAGTCGTTCGAGTGTCGCGGCCCGTTTGATCTCGTGCGTTGTTCCGGAACGCCGGTTTAGAAGTGGAGCCGGATGGTGCCGATCGGATCCTTGAAAAAGTTTCCGATGCTCTCAAAGAGGCTGGGATGGCCCAACAGCGCCTTTGCGGGAACGGACTTGCTCATGATGCTGACGTGCTTCATTGTCACAGTCTCCTTTTGTTGTGTGCGCCTCGTTTTTGCGGGCGGCTTTGTGATTAACAACAGAAGTTACTGTTAGATTCCGTGGCTGTTACGGATGCCGGTGTGCGGAGGGATCAGTCTTGGGCGGTGGCGGGCTGGGGAACAACGGCCACGCATCTGAAACCAATGGTTTTTAGCTGTGTTTCCGGGAAAAAACCCTTGCGCGCGGTGGTGGTGAGCTCCTCCGCCGGGGACGTCCAGCATCCCCCGCGCACAGCGCGGATGGGGGTTTGGGCGGTGGCGGGCTGTTGCTGCCGGTTTTGGCTGTAGGGCGCGTAGGGGTCAAGGGTCCATTCATGCACATTGCCCGCCATGTCAAGCAGCCCCTCGGGGGTCTGGCCCTCCTCATGCAGCGTCACCACGGAGGGAATGCCAAGGAAATCCTGAAAATTGGCCAGTTGTGGGGTGGGCGGCAGGTTGCCCCAGGGATGGCGTCGGTTTTGCTGTCCCCGCGCCGCAAACTCCCACTGCGCCTCGGTGGGCAGCGTTTTTCCCGCCCAGTGGGCGTAGGCCATTGCCTCGTGCCAGGACACGCCCACCACGGGCTGGTCGGGGCCGTTGCATTCCGGATCGCGCCAGAATTTGGGCTCCGGCGCGCCGGTTTCCCGCATGTATGCGGCGTATTGCGCGGTGGTCACGGGGTGGGAGTCCATCCAGAAGGGCCCCACAAACACCTCCGCCTCCGGCGCCTCCTCCCTGCACAGGTTTGATCCCATCAGGAAACGCCCCCCGGCGAAGAACACCATGCCCTCCGTGGAGAAGGGTTCGTTCTGCCCCGCGTTTTCGGTGTAGGGCGGCGTGTAGGACTGCCGGTACGCCCCGAGCAGGGCCGCGCGGAATTCGGCGGCGGACTGCCAGCGCGCGTCCCGGTCTTCCTGCAGCGCCTTCTCAAGCACCTGCACCAGTGACGGGGAAACGTCCCGCCTGACCCGGTCCAGCGGCCTGGGCGGCTCGTTGGGGGTGCGCAGGTTGAGCAGTTCCCGCAGCACCAGCCCGACGGCATAAAGGTCGGTGCGCTGGTCCAGCGGCTGGAAAAGGCGCTGTTCCGGCGCCGTGTAGGGCAGGGTGCCCACCACCCGTTTTTTTGGCTTATGCCCGTCCTCGGAGTTAAGGTCTTCCTGCACGGCCAGGGCCAGCCCGAAATCGAGCAGTTTGACCCGTTCATTGGCGAGAAGCATCACGTTTTCCGGCTTGATGTCGCGGTGGACCACAAAGCGGTGGGCGTAGTCCAGGCCCGCGAGCATCTGCTCCACCACGCGCACGGCGAAACGCACCTCGATGAGCGTCTTTTCCGCGCGGTGGCGCTGGAGCATGTCGCGCAGGGACTCCCCCGCTGCGTGCTCCATTGAAATGTAAAGCACGCCCTCGCGGGTGAAGTTTACGTCGTGGACCACCACGATGTTTTCATGGCGGAGGCGGCGCGTGACCAGGGCCTCCTGAAGGAAGAAGCGGCGGGCTTTGTCGGTGCGCAGCAGGTCGGTGCGCATGAATTTCAGGGCCACGTCCTCGTTCACAAGGGAGTCATGGGCCTGGTAGACCACGCCCATCCCCCCGTGGCCGATGCGCTGAAGGATGACGTAGCGGTCGGCCACCCGCTGGCCGGGCTGGAAATCCAGCGGGGAGGAGGAGGGGCGGACGGGGGCGGCGGGAACTGTCACCGGCTGGCCGCAGTTGAAACAGATCCCCTGCCTCCCCTGTACAGTGGAGGGAACGTATATTTTGAGCCCGCATTGGCGGCATGCAACTTCAATCATAGTAATGTATAGAATAACGGCCACAACGCCGCCGGGACAACTTCCGGGGACGGCGTTGTATTGAACCACGGCGGCCGGGGCTTCTATAGTGGCGGTGTTTTTAGGCTGGTTTTCCGGGTTGGTCCGCAGGGAGAACAGGATTTTGAACACGATGACGACGGTTGTCTCCAGGCTTGGGGCGCGCGCCGCGGCGGTGCTGGCGGCGGCGGGATTCTTTGCGGGGGCCGCCTTCGGCGCGGTGACGCTCACCCCGCAGACGGGCGCGCCCGCCAACATCGGCGGTGTGGCCGAGGTGGCCGTCGCCATTGACCACACGGATGCCGCCCCCTCCACGGTGATCCTGTACCTCGCCTTTGAAAGCGCGCGGCTTGCGCCCGCGATGGAATATTTTGAGATCATCCCGAGGGACGCGGGGGGTGGGGTGCTGCGGGATGATGCGGGCAATGTCGTCCCCCGGCTTTCACCGGTGCTGCCTTCGGAAGGACTGACGGCGGCGGGGAAGATTGTGGACACCCAGTTCATTTCCGCGCTGGCCAGCCCTTCCGGCTGGGGCTGCCTGGGCGTTGCGGTGGCCGGCACGGACACCCCGATACCCAAAGGGGCTTTTGTGACGGTGGCGTTTCGTGTTCTGGAGGGAAATCTCACAAATGACACGGTGAAAGTGGTCGGGCTGGACATTTCCGGTCCGGCGGTGCTTGGAAACCGCGCAGTGTTCACCTCGGCGGCGGCGGCGGACGGTGCGGATTTGGAAACTGCGGTCGCGGACGGGTCGGTTGCCCTTGGATGCGCCGCGCCCGCGGTTCCCGCGGCCCCCGCCGCGGGGAGCGGCCGCACTGACGGCGTGGAATTAACCTGGACTGCGGCGGCGGGCATGGAATACCGTCTGTTCCGTTCGGAGGGGACCGATCCGGCGGCCGCGCGCGGCCTTGGGAGTGGCTGGACGGGGGGCGGCTCGTTTTTGGACATCACCGCCGAATCCCCGCGCAAACTGGATGGAGCCGGTTGTCAATGCGGCGCAAAGTACGAGCCCGTGGTGTACAACTACTGGCTGTGCGCGCGGGATGCGTCCACACTTTGCCAGAGCGGCCTCAGCCAGCCGCCCGTGGAGGGTGCCCGCCAGCGGGCGGGCGCAACGAAAGCCTTTGCGGTGCCCCTGTCCGTCCGGACCTATCCCCCCCGGAATTCCTCCGGGGAGCGCGTGCTGGCTGGTGCGTTTGATCCCGCGGCGCTGCGGTTGGAGGGGGTCTTCGGGATGGCCGAAGAATTTTTGGAGGTGGCCGTGTCGGGAGGGGGGGGCGATTTGCCCGGGCTTTCCTCCTGGGTGCCTGACGGCCCGGATGCGGAAGCGGGGTGGGTGGTGTTCACGCCCTCCGCGCCCTGGACGCCCGGTGACCGTGTGGTTGTGCGCGTTTCCATCAGGGATGCGTCGGGGGGCACTCTTGCCCCGCTGGCGGAGTCTTTCAATGTGGCGGGCGCTGTGGAGTTGCTGGCCGCTTCCGCAAGAAAAACAGTGCTGGCCGAAACCGGGGCGGTGGTTCCGCCGCCTGCGGGTGCTTCCGCCGTTTATGCGCTCAGACCGGATGCGTTTTATCCCCAATCCCTGGCGGTTGAACTGGATGTGCCGGCGGGAATGGCCCGTCCTGCGTTGTGGATGCTCCGGCAGGACGGCGGTGAGGCCTTCTGGATTCGCGCGGAATCCGCCGGGGGCTGGCTGGACGGTCCGGTGGCGGTGGGAAGCGGGGCGCTGGGCGCCTCGGTGCGCCATGGCGCGGTGATTTGCGTGGCTCCGGAGGATGAGGGACCCGGCGCCCTGCCCGCCGGAGCGGCGGAAGCCTCCATTTCCGGGGACTTGTGGGTGGCGGTGTTGGCGGTGGCGGTGCTGACGGCGGCGCGGCGGCGCGTGCGGCGCGTGTGAGCCTTTGCGTCTTTTGGGTTGTAACGGCCTGTCATGGGGTAACGGCTGATGTATCCGACACTTTTGCGGCTGGGCGAGTTGCGGTTTCATTCGTATGTGGTGATGTTCGCGCTTGCGTTTCTTGTGGGCGCGATACTGCCGGTGCGCGAGAACCTGAAGCGTGAGACGCCTTTTCCAATCACCACGCTCGGCGGGATTTGGGCGTTTTTTGGGGGGGTGTTTGGCGCGAAACTGTGGTGGGTGATCCAGTACGGTGCCTGGGAGGACTGGCGCTGGTTCCAGTTTCTTTGGACGGGCGGGCTGGTGTTCTTCGGGGGGCTGTTGGGGGGTGTCCTGGCCTGTCTCCTTTATTTGCGCCTTGTCAGGGCGCCCCTGGTCATGGTTTCAGATCTTGTTATCCCCTATGTTGCCCTCGCCCACGGTATCGCGCGGGTGGGATGCTTTTTAAACGGTTGCTGTTATGGCGCGTCCACCAGCCTGCCCTGGGGCGTGGCTTATCCCCGGCACAGGGGGCCCTTTCCGATCAGTTGTCCGCAGGGCTGATTGACGCGCATGCCGGGCATTCCCTGCCTGTGCACCCCACGCAGATCTATGAGACCATCGGGCTGGTCTTCCTTTTTTTCCTGCTTCGGGCGGCTTATAAACGCCCCCACCGCGATGGTTCGGTGGTGGCCCTGTATTTGACGGGGTACGGATTACTGCGTTTTTGCAATGAATTCCTGCGGGGGGACAGC
>JBHEKP010000205.1:0-10201 GCA_041859375.1 Candidatus Hydrogenedentales bacterium
ATTTCCCCCTCAGAAAAGCCCGTCGGGGTCCTTTTCGCCGCCTGCGATGAGCGGCAGGAATTTGAGGTTTGCCTTGGGCAGGGGCAGTGCGGTGATTTCCTGCAGGGTGGCCCAGCGCAGCTCGGTGTGGGCCCGGGCCTCCGGTTCGCCGGACACCAGTGCGCAGTGGTACACGTGCAGGGTGACCCTGAAATGGGTGTAGGCGTGGTTCACCGAAGCGATGAGCCCGCCGGGACGCACCTCCACACCGAGCTCCTCGCGGCATTCGCGGCGGAGCGCCTGTTCGTGGGTTTCGCCGGGCTTCACCTTGCCGCCGGGGAATTCCCAGAGCCCGCCGAGCAGCCCCTCCGCGGGACGGCGGCCCACCAGGCGGGCGTCATTCCGGGCGATGACCGCAACAACGATCTGGTGGTGCGGCACGGGCTTCTTTTCGCGGCGCACGGGCAGCTCCCCGGCGGTGCCCGCCTCGCGGGCGCGGCAGTGCCCCGCCACGGGACACTCGTCGCAGAGGGGCTTTCGGGGCGCGCAAATCCGCGCGCCCAGCTCCATCATGGCCTGGTTGAAATCGCCGGGGCGGCGGCTGGGCACAAGCGCGGCGGCGAGCCCCCACAGTTCCGTCTCCGTGGCGGAGTCGTCCACGCAGGCGGTGATGTCGTGGAGCCTGGCGAGCACGCGTTTCACGTTGCCGTCCAGCACGGGCACCCGCTCGCCGAAGGCGATGCTGGCGACGGCCCCGGCGGTGTACCGGCCCACGCCGGGCAGCATCTGGAGCAGGCGCGCCTCGCGGGGAAAGCGGCCGCCGTGCTGGTCGCGGAGGATGCGGGCGGCGGCGTGGAGGTTGCGGGCTCGGGTGTAGTAGCCGAGCCCCTCCCACTGTTTGAGCACCGCCTCCTCGGGCGCGTCGGCGAGGGACTTCAGATCGGGAAAGGCCGCGAGGAACCGCTCGTAGTAGGGCAGGCCCTGGTCCACCCGCGTCTGCTGGAGGATGATTTCCGAGAGCCACACCCGGTAGGGGTCGCTGGTGCGCCGCCAGGGCAAATCGCGCGCCCCCGCCCGGTACCAGCCGAGCAGCGCCGCGCGAAAGGCCGCGGTATCATTCACGGCAGGATGTCCGCGGGGAGTGCTTCCCCGAGGGGCTTCAACGGGCACACCGCATAGAGCGCGCGCAGGTTTGCCGCGTGCTCCGGGCCCATCGCGGCGTAGTCCGCCAGGCCCGCCGCCACGTCGCGCTGTTCCACGGCGGAGAAGTTGAGCCGGTTGGCGGGGGCGCCGTCGGCGAGGACGGGCAGGTTGGACAGCGCTCCCGCGTAACGCTCCATCAGGCGCAGCAGTTTTGCGGCGTTCAGCACCGACGGGGCCGGCGCGGCCTTCTGGTAGTGCCCCACAAAGCCGTCCGGGCTGGTGGACCAGTAGTAGGTGGTGTGCCCGGCCTGGGGCGCGGGTCCGCCCTCGTCCATGTAGAACAGCGACCACTGGTGATCGGGGCTCCAGGCCCTTTCGATGTTCTTCGGTTTGCCGCCCGGAATTTTCTTCGGGTCGAGGACCATTTCGGCGGTGAATTCAAAGGCCCCCGGCTGGAGCGGCTCGGTGTGGACGAAGACCTTTTCCGGGGGCAGGCACTCCTCAAAGGTTTTCCGCGCCTTTTCGTTCACGGTGAGCTCGTCAAAGCCGCGCCTGTACCCCGCCGGGAAGCGGGACAGGTCCACGGGCAGGGGCCGCGTCCGGGTCATCTGCTCCATGGGCACCAGCATGTCGCCCGTGGCCGCGGTGAGCAGCACCGGGTTGGCGATGCGGTCCAGGTAGGACACGGGGCTGAGATGGTACCAGGCGTCGTTTGCCATGTCCTTCGGGAAATACTGGTAGGCCCAGTCGGCCAGCATGGTGACCGCGCCGAGCACGGGCATGGGCGACTCCTTCAGATGGTCGGGATAGCCCGAAAGGGCGCGGTTCGCCTCGATGTAGGCGAGGTTGTAGGCCCAGTTCACCACCGGCGCGTCGGCGGTGGTGGAGGTGACGGGAAACATGTCGGCGCTCATTTCCAGGGCCATGTAGCCTCCCTGGCTGCCGCCGTCAATGTGCAGGCGCGTCCGGTCCACGAAGGGGCAGCGCCGCGCCCACTGGATCACCGCGCGGGCCAGGTTGTTGCCGTTGCCCACGGACACGTCGATGGGCGACTCACCGTCCGCGGGGGTGTAGACGGCGGTGAACACCGCCCAGCCCTTCCGCGCCCAGTGCTTCGCGCCGCCCGCGTCCTTCTCATAGTGGACGTGGCAGAAGGCGGGCGTCTTTTTGCCCCCGAGCAGGCGGCTCTTGTGGATGACCAGCCGGGCGAGGCCCGTCTTGGCGTCGCCGCGCACCCCCTTGTAGGGCACGCGCACCGTCACCACGCCGAAGAGCCCGTCGCTTTCCTCCGACACGACGGTGACGGCGCCCTCAAAGCCCGATTCGGAGGGCACCACGCCCTGGATGAAGCATCCCTGGAGCGTGAGCAGGGCGGTGGCGCCCAGCACCACCGCGGTCATCAGCGTTATCGCCGCGGGAACGGCCAGTTTCCTGAGGCCCATGGGCTTCTCCCCGCCGCGTGAGCGGCCTTACAGTTTCTTCAGGCGGATGTTGCGGTACGCCACCCAGTTGCCGTGGTCGGTGACGCAGATGAACCCCTTGTGCAGGCGCGTTTTCATCACGGGGTCCTCGTCCAGGTTCATGTCCTGCACCACGACGCCGTTGAGCGTGGCCTTGTAGTGCTGCCCGTCCAGGACAAGCTCCACCGAGTTCCACTCGCCCTCGGGCTTGGCGGCCTTCGCCTTCGGCGGCACCACCTCGTAGATGGAGCCCGTGCTGGTGTCCGTGGGCTCGGCGATGTCGCTGTCGCCCATGATCTGGAATTCAAACCCGATTTTCGAGGAGCGGCCGCCGCGCGGCGCGCGCACCCACACGCCGCTGTTGCCGCCCTGCTTGATCTTCCAGTCAAAGCGCAGGATGAAATTGTCGTAGCGGTCGTGGGTCATGAACGCTCCGGAACCGCCGCGCACCCATTCCAGGCAGCCGTCCCTCGCCTCGAAGGAGGTCTTGCCCGGCTCGCGGGAGAACCAGCCGTTGGTGGTCTTTCCGTCAAAGAGGGCGATGAATCCCTCGGCGCGCTCCGCCTCGCCGACCGCGCTGTTGTCCGGGGTCCACGGCTCCAGCTCGGAGGGGTCGCGCAGCGCGTTGTCAATCGCCGCGTAAGCCCCGTCGGACTGGGGCACCACGAAATGGACGTCACCCCGGCCAACGGGCGGCGTCTGGCCCACCAGCAGCGCCTGCTTCGCCGGGCCGGGATCGGGCGGCGCGTCCACCGTGGCCATGTCACCGTTCTCCGGCGCGGCCACGGTCAGGTTGCGCGCGGTCTTCTTGAACAGTTTCGCCAGCGCGCCCGCGTCCGGGCCGTCAATCCAGTACACCGCGCGGCCCTCGCCCCGGAACGCCTTCGCCGCGGTGACCACCGCGTGCCTGCGCGCCGCCGGGTCCTCCACCGCGCCCAGCACCCGCACCAGCGGGGCCATGTGCTGGTCCTTGCAGCGCTGCGCGTAGGCCAGCACCGTTTCCACCGCCTTCGGGTCAAGCTCTTTCCCGTCCGCGCTGAAACCGGTGAGGTCGAAGGCGACGGTGTTGCCGCCCGGATCGGCGATGCGCGCCAGCATCGGCAGGTCAAGCTCGGGGCCTGCCGCGACCACCCCGGGCACCTGCACCGCGCGGACGGTGAAATTCTTGTCGCCCTTGCGCAGCACGCCGCGCACAAAGCGGATGTCGTCCTTGCCGTATTTGATCATGGCCGTGGCGCAGCCGCCCGAAAGGGCCAGCACGGAGGACGTGATGGAAAGAACAAAAATCCGGGTGAGTGTCTTCATTGGACGGTTCCTTTTTCTTCCCGCGGATTGACGGGTGCGGGTGGGGATACTCTAGCAAAAACCGGCGCGGCGTAAAAGCGTTGGGGGAATCATTCCCGCGGCGGGCGGGCATGGCATCCCCCGCGCGCCGTCAGGGCAGCCGTGAAAGCAGCGCCAGTTCAGCGTCGGTGAGGGCGCGGGGCCAGAGGGCGGCCTCCTCCAGCTCGCCGTGGAATTTGCGGACCACTTCGCCCTTGTCCGTCTCGGCGGCGATGAGCAGCGGCTCGTCGTTGGCCATGAGCGCGCCGCCCCAGGCCTTTTCCGCCATCAGCCGGCCGTCGCAGAAGATGGCCAGTTGTTTCCCGTCGTAGCGCCCCGCCAGGTCATGCCAGGCGGCGGCGTCCACGGCGGACACGGGAAAACTCACCATGGCGAAGCCCTGATCGGTGCGCACTTCGAAGCCAATGTCACCGGTGCCGTCGTTGTTCAGGTCAACACCAAAGAGGTTGAAGTGGAGCCTGTCATGGCCGCCGCGCTTGGCGAAAAGGCCGCCGTCCCACGCGCCCTTCGGGTCTCGGGCCCGCAGAAACACGGTGGCGGCGTCTTTTCCGGCGTGCAGGTCTTTTCCCGCGTCGAAATAGGCGCCCGCCATGACGGCCACCTTTGTGCCGGGCCGCGCGCCGCCGCCCAGGGCGAGCACGTTCAGTTCCAGCTCGTAGAAGGCGGGGATGTGGCGTATGGGCCGCGTGCCCCCGCGCCCGCCCGTGTCCAGCGGCCACCATGCCAGCGCGCCGTCCAGCAGCGCCCGCCGCGGGCGGTCCTGTTCCGCGGGCGTTTGCACCACCGGCGGCGCGGCGGGCTTCAGCACCTTCAGCCGGATGTTGCGGAACTGCGCGCGCGTGGGCGGTCCGCTGTGCAGTTGCAGGGCCAGAATGCCCTGATCCTCGCGGCGGCGCGGGTCGTTGTCCTCCACCGACGAAACAATGCGCCCGTTCACATACAGGGTGATGCTGCCGCCCGCGCAGACCAGGTGGTACTCGTGCCATTCCTCCAGTTTGAACCATGCGTCGCCCGCCGCCTCCGGGAGGGGTGTGGTGGCACGGTTGCCCTCCGCGTCAAAGACAGTGTGCTCGCCGCGCAGGGCCAAATCATGCCTCCCATACTCGTCGTATAGCCGGGCCAGCCACGGTGTGTCCAGGTTGTTGTCCATCTGGTAGCCGCACACGTCGTGGTCGGGCAGTTCGCGGCTGCGGAACTGGAAGCCGTTGTTGATGCCACCCTCGCCGCGCACCCGCGACTCCAGTTTCAGCTCGAAGTCGGCGAGTTCCCCCCCCTGCCAGATCAAATACTGGTTTGCGGTGCCGGGGTGCTTTTTGGTGATTGTTGCGGTGATGGCCCCGTCCTCAACGGTCCAGTAGGACGGGTCGGCGGCCTTCCATCCCGCCAGGGACTTTCCGTCAAAGAGGGGGACAAAGCCCTCTTCCGTGCCGTGGGCCGCCCCGGCGGCAAGCGCGGACAATGCCAGCATCCATCGGCAAAGGTGCGTCATTGCGGAATCCTCCGGTCATGGTTCATGGGGGTCGCATCATATTAGCGGGGGTGGGGGGGAAAAAGAAAGGGCCAAAAACGCGTTCCGCCGGACGAATTGCTCCCGATCCACGCAATTCGTCCGGCGGCACCTCCACCGGAGAGTCAACTGCACTGCTGCCCCATTCTCAACCGGCGCATGCTCCACAGAATCATGCCGAAGAAAACGGTCTCTCTTGGGGCAAAGGACATTATAGCATTATTTTCAAATTATTGGAACGACCATTTTTTGGCATTCGCGGACGGCGCGCCCAGCTAATTGCTATTGTGAGGCATTACCAATAAGAATTGCAAATGTTTTCAGAAACAGGTGGTAATTCTGCAAAAGAACAGACTCAGCCCCGCAGGCTTTGGCCTTTGGTTTCCGGGGCCAGCAGAATGACCACGACCCCGAGCGCGTATATCAGTCCGGTGATGCTGCCGACCCGGGCATAGTCCCCGTCAAACCACCGGATGAGCATGCCCGCCGCCAGCACGCCCCCGGCGGTGAGGAAGCGGCCTGAGTTGTAGGAGATGCCGGTGCCGGTGGCGCGGACGCGGGTGGGGAAGATCTCCGGCAGGTAGAGGGGCAGCCAGCCGAAGAAAAGGGTGCTCACCATGCCCTGCACCAGCACCGCCGGAAGGAAGAGCGGTTCAAGGGGCTTCAGCAGGCCGAAGATGAGCAGGTTCATGGCACAGGCGCCGATGCTGATGAGGGCGTAGGAAAGCCTGCGCCCGAGCGTCTGGCCCACCCAGCCCCCGGCCAGCCCGCCCAGGGTTGCGCCGACGGACCAGCAGAGCATGGCGGTGGCCTTGTAGCCGGGGTTGTCCGGCCCCGCCACCTGGTCGGCCCAGGGCAGCATCCATTTGCTTGAGGCCCACGCGCCCAGCAGGGGGATGCCGCCCAGGCAGACGCCCAGCAGCGTGGTCCGCAGCAGGGGTGTGCTGAACAGCTCGCGCAGGGGCGCGCCCGCCGCTCCGCCGCCCCCGGCATCCAGCCGGCTTTGGAGCCATTTTGGCGACTCCGGCAGCAGGAGCAGCGCCGCCACGGCGACCACCACGGGCGCGCCCGCCGCGAACATGAACACGCGCCATGTCTCGGGCGTGACGGGGTGGAGCCTGCCGAGCAGGGAAAGGAGCAGGATGCCCAGGTTGGCCCCCGCGCCCATGAGCCCCGCGATGGCCGGGCGGGACACATCGGCCCAGAATTCGGACAGCAGGGACACCCCGTTCGGCCAGGTGCCGCCCACGCCGAGGCCGGTGAGGAAGCGGAGCAGAATCAGCTGTTCCTGGGAGCGGACGAAACCGCCCGCCAGGCCGAAGCAGGTGAAAAAGAGCATGCTGACCGCGAGGCCGCGCGCGCGCCCGTACCGGTCGCCGAAATGGCCGAAAAGAATGCCGCCCGACGCCGCGCCCAGCATGGTCACCGCCGTGTAGGCCGCAAACCACGAGCCCGCCCCGGAGGGGGTGAAGGCCGCGCCCATCAGATCCCTGGAAATCGTCAGGGCCGCAAAGGGCATGAGCCCAAGCTGCGCCCCCGCGAAGAGCCACCCGAAAAAGCCGAAGCCGAGCACCAGCCATTTTTGTGCGGTTGTCACGCCCGCCGCCTGTGGTTCCGCAGCCATCCGCCGGCTCCTTTCCTGTGGGTGGTCACGCGGGCTGTCCCGCGCGCGCGGGGTCATAGTCCGGGTTCAGGGTCATTTCCTGCGCGCCCACGCGGGCGCGCCAGTCCTTCAGCTTTGCGTAAAGTTCGGCGGTCCTCTCCGGCATTGCCGCCGCGAGGTCGCGCCGCTCGCCGGGGTCGCTGTCCAGGTCGAACAGCTCCAGCGCGCCCGGCGTGTCCGGTCCGTCAATGCTTTTTTGGAACCATTCGATGAGCTTGTAACTGCCCTCGCGGATCGCGCCCGAGGGGCCGATGCCCAGGGAGTGGTAGTGGGGGTAGTGCCAGTAAATTGCGCCCCGGTCGGGCACCCCGTCCCCGCGCAGCACCGGGGCGAAACTCATCCCGTCCACGTTTCCCGCGTTTCCGCCCGTGATTTCCGCGAAGGTGGGGAAGAAGTCCACGCTGCTCACCAGGGCGTCCGTTTCGGAGCCCGGCGCGATCACGCCCGGCCACCGCACGATGAGGGGCATGCGGATGCCGCCCTCGTACAGGTCCGCCTTGGACCCGTAAAAGGGCTTCAGCCCCTCCCGCCCGTAGTAGTCGCCGTTGTCGGAGAAAAACACCACGATGGTGTTCTCCGCCAGGCCCTGTTCATCAAGCGTCCGAAGCACGCGGCCCACCTGTTCGTCCAGGGTTTCCACCATCGCGCCGAGCACCGGGTTGTTGCCCATGGTGTTGCCCGCCTCCGGCTTGCGCGCGTATTTGACGATCTTTTCGCCGTACTCCATTTCGGGGCGGTGGATCAGGTTGTGCGCGATGTGACAGAAGAAGGGCCGTTCCCGGTTCGCGCCGATGAACGCGACCGCGCGGTCGGTGATTTGCCGGGCATGGTGCGCGTCGTACTCCGGGTCCTCCCCGGCCTTCGCCGTCTCCTCCGACTCCGGCTTTGCCGTCACCAGCACGTCGGTGAATCCCTGCGTCTCCGGCGTGCCCGTGCTGCCGGGGACATACTTTGAGTCGTTGATGTCGTCCAGGTGCCATTTGCCGAAATGGCCCGACACGTAGCCCGCCGCCGCCAGCATCTCCGCCAGGGTCACCTCCTCCTGCGGCAGCTCCAGGGTCCAGTCGGGCGTTTTCAGCCGCGCGCGGGGGAAGCGGTTGCCGGGGATGTAGTCGGTGATGTGCAGGCGCGCGGGGTATTTGCCCGTCATGATGCTCGCCCGCGTGGGCGAGCACACCGGGCAGGCCGCGTAGGCGTCGCTGAACTTCACGCCCTCCGCCGCGAGACGGTCAATGTTCGGCGTCTCATAGAAGGCGTTGCCGTAGCAGCGGATTTGGTGCCGCCCCAGATCGTCCGCGAGGATGAACACGATGTTGGGCTTTTTTCCCTTTGCGCCCCGCGCCGCGCCGGAAAGGGCAAGCCCCGCGATGCCCGCGCCCATTGCGCGCAGGAAGCCTCTCCGTTCCATCCGTGCCATGAGCGTTCTCCTTTCCGGCGCGCCCCTCAGGGGCGGTAGGCCTTAAATATGGCGGCGTTGTCCAAAGCGCCCCAGCCGTCGCGCACGAGTTGTTCTATTATGGCCGCGTGGGTCTCCGAGACGGGCACGGACGCGCCCACGCTTTGCGCGTATTCGAGGATGAGGCGGACGTCCTTGGCGTGCTGGGCGAGGCGCGCCACGGCGGGCTCGTACACGCCCGACACCATTTTGGGACCCTTTGTGTCCATGGCCACGCTGTGGGTTTCGCCCGCCCTCAATATTTCGAGGATGACGCCCAGGTCAAAGCCCGCCTTGTCCGCGAGGCCCAGCGCCTCCGCAAGCACCAGCCGGTTGAGGCCGAACACCAGGTTCACGATCAGCTTGACCCGGTTGCCCCGGCCGGGCGCGCCGAAGTAATACTGTGACATGGAGACGGCCCGCAGCAGATCCGCAGGCGCGCCCTGTTCCTCCGGGCCGCCCACCAGCGCCAGCGCGCGGCCCTCCGCCACCACCTGGCTTGAGCCCGACAGGCACACGTCGGTGAGGCGCACCCCCAGCGGGGCGAGCCGTTCATGGTCCGCTTCGATGTCCTCCGGCCTGGCCGTGGTCGTGTCCAGAATCACCGTGCCCGGACGGAGCGCCCCCGCGAGGTCCTGCGCCCCCCAGCACAGCGCGCGCCGGTCCTCCGAGGTGAGCAGGCTGAAGAGCAGGAGCCGCGAGGCGGCCGCCACCGCCCGCGCGTCGGGCATGACCTCCACGCCCATGGCGCGCGCCGCCTCCCGCGCCGCCTCCGCGATGTCATAGCCGCACACGCGCCACCCCGCCCCGATCAGACGCCCGGCCATGGCCCGGCCCACCAGGCCCAGCCCGATGATTCCCACAGGCTCCGTGCCGTTATCGTTCAAGGCTGCGTCCCCGTGGTTTTAAGGAAAGATCCATACGCCTTTTCCAGATCGGGCGCGCCGTCATAAATGAACAGGCCGAAACCGAGGCGGAAGGCTGTTCCCGGGGCCACGATAGTTTTGTCCGGCGGGGCGGACTTGTCGTCCGGCGCGGTCATGGCCTTTTTGCCGAAGGGGTTCGCCACGAGCAGGCCGTAGTCCCGCGAATGGAACCAGGACTTGCGGAAATTGGAGGGGAAGGGCATGATCGCAGCCCCGGCGCGGTCTTTCCCGCCGTTGCCGTCCGCCGCACACCAGAGGGCCTGCCTGCCCCAGGTGCCCTTTTCGTTTTCCCCGCCATCACTGTTCACGATGCGGCCGCCGCCGAACTTCACCGTGAGCGGCGTGTTCAGCCGGAGGCCCAGCCCCATCTCCTCCTGGTCGCCGAAGGCGAATTCCTTTTCGGCGGTGAAGGTGCTGTCGCAGATCAGGAACCAGCCGCCGCCGCCGAGGATGATGGAGTAAACGCAGGTCTCCGTGAAGAGGGGACCGTCCGGTCCCTCGTAGCGGTTCTCCACCGCAAAGCGCGCCCTGCCCGCGCCCTCCTCAAGAGATCCGATGAAGCCCGCATGGCGCACCCGCGCCTTGTTCCGCCAGAAGTCGCAACCCGCCGCGTCGCCAAAGGCCAGCCAGACGCCGGGATGGAAATCGGGGTGATCATCGTTGCCCTTGTTGAGCACCGGGTCGGGGGGGTGGTTGCGCGTCACCTGCACGCCGCCCAGCGTGTTGACCCGGCAGAAGTAGGGG
>JBHEKP010000235.1:0-14397 GCA_041859375.1 Candidatus Hydrogenedentales bacterium
TTGCAAACCTGACTGTGTGATAATCCAGTTAGGTAATAAGTGAATAATTTATTGATAAGGGTCGGGTAAGCTAATCCTGTATTAGCAAATATAGGCTTTGTATTGCAGTTTACAGACATAGGAGGACAAGATGCCTTCGACGTTAACACCATTGCGATACCCTGGTGGAAAATCTAAGTACTTTAATCTTTTTGCCGACATCATATCGATGAATGACCTTGAAAATTGTACGTTTGTCGAGGTCTTTGCGGGAGGAGCTGGATCTGCAATCTCACTCCTTCTCAAAGGACAAGTAAAGTCGCTCTTTCTCAATGATCTGGATGTCGCGGTCTACTCATTTTGGAAAGCCGTCAAAGAACAATCCACAGAACTAATTGAACTTATCAAAAAAACGCCAGTTTGCTTAAAAGAATGGCGACGACAGAGAGAGATTTATGATGCCAAGGATTTAAGTAATATAGTAACTTTAGGATTTTCCACATTTTATCTGAATCGATGTAATCATTCGGGTATTTTGGAAGCCCGGCCTATTGGGGGTATGCAACAGAATGCCACCTATAAAATAAATGCCCGTTATAATAAATCTACATCGATAGCGAAAATTAAAGCCATTGCTGAAAAAGCAGAGGCAATAGAAGTATTTAACTTGGATGGAATTAGTTTTATTAATTATATTAAACGTTATCATCGCGATAAAAAACTTCTTGTATATTTGGATCCTCCCTATTATCAGAAAGGCCCTAAACTCTATCTTAACCACTTTATACATAATGATCATGCATCCTTGCGTAATAATATAATTAAATGCAATTTTCCTTGGGTTTTATCTTATGATAGTAATAAAAAAATTATTGAATTATATCAAAATCAGAAATGCGAATTATATATCAACCATATTCGACATACCATTAATGGAAACTCTAAAGCTGAAGAATTAATTATCAGTAGACTAAATCTGCCACAATATCTTGAACGAGTTCAATAGTATTTCATCAGGAGGAAATATGAGTCAGATAAAAGTAGAATCTCTTAAAATCGCGAGATTTCGTCGATTTAAAGATATAAATATACCCTTTGGTGAGCGTGTAACCCTCATAACAGGGCAAAATGGTACTTCAAAATCAACATTACTTGGAATGCTGGCGCAACCTTTCTCATTTGGGGTAATTCGTGGGAAAACCGCAAAAAGCCCCGATGAATCCAAATATTTAAAAAATTATCATGGTATGAAGCTACACGAATATGAGGATCTTACTGGTAAACCATTTATGTACGACTGCGATGATGTGTTTCGTTTGTCAAGAAAATATGATTTTGGCAAAGATTATCAGTATGAAACAAAATTATTATTCCCTAATGAATTAGATGTCAAATTGCCCGACAATTCTTTGTTGACAAAATCTCGAGATCGTACGAAGAATGGACAGCTTTCTGGCATGCGTTTTGTAACAGGTCCAGGCACTAGCCATGAATCCGGTGAAGGCAATTTCCCACATCCAGTGCTTTATCTTGGGTTGAACCGATTATGGCCCCCAGCTTTAACGCAAAAGTGCATGTTTTCTGAGCATGAACTTTCCATTGAGGACAAAAAGTGGTATATAGATAAATATAATTATATTCTTTGTATTGATGAGCGCGATAATAAAGCTAAGTTTATGGACACAAGAGAAAAAAGAAGATTTATAACTCCAGAGAGTAATAATTATGATGGAGAAAGTTGTTCAGCTGGACAAGATAATCTAAGTCAAATTCTAACAGCAA
This sequence comes from Candidatus Hydrogenedentales bacterium, assembly GCA_041859375.1. Taxonomy (GTDB): domain Bacteria; phylum Hydrogenedentota; class Hydrogenedentia; order Hydrogenedentales; family CAITNO01; genus JBHEKP01. Next base: position 1,762 of record JBHEKP010000235.1, read on the forward strand.
TTCTATCGTTTCGTGGCTTAAAACGAGAGCTAAAAGACCGATATCAAGGTGGTATTCTTTTAATTGATGAGTTAGATGCAACATTGCATGCATTTGCACAATCAAAAATTCTTGAAATACTTTGCGAAGTATCGCATGAGCTTGGGTTGCAGGTTGTTACTACGTCGCATTCTCTTCGTTTGCTCGAAATGGCGTATCAATCAAAATTAAAGAGTGACATTCATTTGCTTCATTTGGCTAATAAAGATGGCAGCATTGTTATTGAGAACTTTTCAAATTACCAAGAGGTATGTGATCATTTGAGAGTGGAAGTTACGCTATCAAAAGAAATCCATAGAAAAGTATCAGTAGTATTTGAAGATGATGAAGGAAAGAATTTATTTCATCAAATATGTGGATCAAAATTAAGAAATTTTATTGCCTGCGCAAATACTGATTCTCTGGGATCTGGGCAATTGAAAAATCTTGCAAATATGTCAAAATCTCTTCCAGCATTGAAAGATATAATTTTTATTCCTGATGGCGATATGGCAAATACATGGAATAATCCACCTGAAAATATGCTTGCTTTGCCTGGTGGAAAGCGACCAGAAACGCTAATATACCAACATTTATATTCAATGAATGAGTCTGATCCATTTTGGACAGACTGTGGTAGAAGTTATACAAAACAATATGCTATTTTAAGTTGTGGTGGGTTGTCTTTGGAGATTGGAGATGATAAGAAATGGGTTAAGAAATGGTATAAGGATCAATGTAAATATTGGGGAAAAGGGAAGAAAAATGCTTATAAGTCTTGGATTCAGGCTCATAAGGAGGAATGTAGAGAATTTTGCTTAAAATTTCTGAAGGTATTGAAGGTAAAATATAAATACGAGATAAAAAAAGATGTTATAGAAAGTGTTTTGTTGCAATTAAAAAGTTCTTAATATGGAAAAATAGTAACTGTATTGTCGTATTATATTGAATGTGAAGAATATGTTTATTACCATATGAGGCATATTTTTAGAGTTAGATAGGATAAGTATATGATGGGATGGACGATGGAAATTCCCCCAATACCCTCCTCGATAGTGAACTTTAGGAGGAGGGACAAGTGGGGGAGTTTTGTTTTAAAGGGAATCATCTTAACGGGTATTTTTGAGACTTTTGAGATGGCTGTCCCGGAGGGTTATTTTTCCGGCGGGGGGGAGGCGCGGTCGGGGCTTGGGTAGAGGCCCATTTTTTCGAGGGGCAGTTGCTGGAATCCCGCGGCGAGGGCGGGGGAGCCGGGTTTGAGCCGGTAGTCGCCGGCGGCGGCGTTTTCAAAGCCGGCGTCCTGATCGATGAAGTTGTCGCGCAGGGTGAGGTGGGGCGCGGCGGCCTCCTCGATGTGGTCCCATTTTCCGCCGTTGCAGATGTTGAGGGCGATGAGGTTTCCGCGCGGGGCCTTGGGCTCGTCGTTGAGGATGTTTACGAGCGCGGGGTAGCGTTCGCTGTAGGGGGGCTTGTCATAGGCGATGCCGGAGAGGGTTCCCTTCTCCTCGGCCTCCTTGATCCATTCGTCGGCGTGGTAGTGTGCCCAGCCGAGGGCGCGGGCGTCCACGTGCAGGGCGGGGTTGCAGTCGATGAAGATGTTGTTGGTGACGGCGCAGTCGCGTCCGCCGCCGATGAAGGCGGCCATGGTCACGCGCTCGAAGAGGTTGCCGGTGATCTCGGCGGAGGCGAACATGTCGTCGAGGTAGACGCCGACGCAGCCGCGCCCCTCGAAGCCGTTAATATCGTGGAGGTGGTTGTTGCGGATGACATGGCCGCGCATGGTCCAGTTGCGGCCCGCGTACATGGCGCCCGCGTCGTTGGACTCAAGGCAGACATGGTGGATCTCGTTGAATTCGATGAGGTGGTCGTTGCCGCCGAACCCAATTGCCATGTGGGGCGCGTTGTGGATGAGGTTGTGCGCGGCGCGGTTGCCGACGCCGTCGAGGGATATGGCGGTCTGGTACATGCGGCTCCAGCGGCCGTAGTCGTAAATATGGTTGTTCTCGGCGCAGTGGCCCGCGGGGGTGAGGGTGGTCCGGTCGCCGCCGCCCAGGCTGATTCCGTTCCGCGCCATCTGGTAAATGTCGCAGCCCGCCACGGTGTGGCGCAGGCCGCCACTGACGGTGACGGCACCGCCGCTGATGTTGCGCAGGGTGCAGCCGGCGACGCGCACGGCCTCCCCGCCGGAGACGGTTATGGCGGTGCCCCGGAAGGCCTCAAAGGTGAGGCCCCGGAACTCCAGGCGCGCGGCGTCCTGGACGCGCAGCGCGCCCTCCGCCACGGAAAGGACGGCGTCGCCCTCCGCCATGGGTGCGGGGGGCAGGAAATAGAGGACGCCCGCCTCCCGGTCCACGTGCCATTCGCCGGGCGCGTCGAGTTCGCAGAGCATGTTGAAGGCGTAGTACCACTGGCCCTTTCGGTAGCCGTAGCCGTGCCAGGGCTCGGTGAGGGTGATTGTTTTCGCGGCGGGGTCAATGGCGGCGATGCGCTGGCGCTGATCCGACCAGTCCCAGAACCAGTAGCCGTGCAGCCACGGATCCTTCTCGCCCCGCCAGCGCGCGGGCCGCTCGTCGTCATAGACGAATTTGCCCGTTTTGCTGCCGGGGATGCCGTGGATTTGGTGGCCGTCCTTTTCCACGATGTCGGTGATATTCACAAAGCCGTCGTTGGGCCACCGGGCCGCGGTGGTGGGCCTGCCCTGGAAGTACAGGGCCATCGCGCCGTCGTCGGCACTGCCGTATTCGGTGACGCCCTGGGCCTTGAGGTCGCACTGGAGCACCCGGCCGCGCACCGCCGGGTCCAGCCGTTCCAACAGCGCCGGATCGGAGACGGGGATGAAGCCGGTGAGCGTTTTGCCGCCGGTCACCACCGCCTTTTCCCCCGGATTGGCGCGGTACACCACGGGAGCCGTGGCCGTGCCCGAATCCTCGGGGCCGAAGGCGACGGGGGCGGAAAGGGGGTGGACACCGCCGCGCAGAATGACTTCCACGCCGTCGGCGGGCATGGCGCCGGAGGCCTTCAGCGCGCGCACGGCATCCCGCGCCCGTTCCAGTGTGGCGAAGGGGCCTGAGCCTTCGGCCTCCGCCACGGGGCTTTTGCCCGACCATGCGTCATTGCCGCCGGGGGCGATGTAATAACGGTCGAGCGCCGCCGCCAGCGGGGCGCAAAGCAGGGCGGCCATGGCAGCACCCGCCCACAAAGAATGACCGGCAACACCGTGATGTGTGCTCATGACCCGCTCCTTTTCCGGCATGTTCCCGGAACTATTTGACGGCCTCGTACAGGACAAACAGCGCGCCCGGCTTTTCTGGGATGGACAGGGGGACGCCGTCCTTCATCAGTTCCGCGCCGGTCATTTCCACGGGGGCGGTGCCCTGCCGCAGCGGGGTCACCCGGTACTTCGCGCCGGAGTCCAGTCCGGACAGGGGCAGGCGCATGCCGTCCGTGCCGCTTTCATCGCGGCGGAAGGCCTGCACCATGCCCGCGCCCTCCGCGGCGCGGTTGAACTGCCATGCGATCCAGGCGTTTTTGTCCAGCGAATAGGGGGTGAGGGGATAATAGTCGCCGAAATAGTTCACCCCGTAGGCGCGCCACTGGTCCACCAGCTCCTTGAGGCGCGGCCAGTTGATGTCCTCGTTGCGCTGGTCCCAGCAGGCGTTGAAACTGGGGCAAAGCACGCTCATGATCTCGTAGTCGGAGGTTTTCGAGGTGCCCGTGCCGAAGAAGGGGAACCATTCCGCGAGCGCCCAGGTGTGGCACTGGTTGCCCACCGGCTCCATGATGTAGTCGCTACGGAGCAGGGGCACGGCGCGGCGCAGTGTTTCCAGATCATTGCGCCGTCCGCCGCTGGCGCAGGAGTCAATCAGCATGTCCGGGTGGCGTTCGCGCAGGGCGTCCCAGTAGGCGAAGTAACCCTCCACATGGCGTATTTCCGTGATGCCCTGCCGGTCGGGCGTGTCGTTGTCGCGCCAGAATTTCAGGGGGTCCATGTTGAAGTCCTGCCGGTACAGGTCGATGCCCTGGCTGGTCAGCAGTCCGTCCACATGGTTGATGAGCCACGCAAGCGCTTCGGGATTGCCCAGGTTGAGCAGGCCGCCGTCCTTGCCGCCCAGAATCCATTCGGGGTGGTTCTTGGTGAGCCAGGTGTCCTTGTGCACCCGTTCCGGCTCGAACCAGACCACGATCTTCACGTTTTTGCCGTGGGCGAAGTCGTTGATCGGTTTGAAGCCGCCGGGGAAGCGGGTTTCGTCAATCTCCCAGGTGCCCGTCTTGGGCCACTGCCCGTCGCAGGGGTACCAGCCCGCGTCCATCCACCAGTAGTCCAGATGGATGCCGCGCGCCTCGTACTTCTCCACGAACATCTTCTGGTTTTCCGTGTTCGCGTTGATCATCTCGCCGTAGTGGTGGGAGCTGCACGCCTCCATCATGGGCAGGGGCGGCGGGTTGCCGTTGGGGCGGGGCAGGTTGTGGGCGATCATCCACTGCCGCCACAGGTTCTGGCCGCGGCGTTTTTCGCCGGTGTAGTGCTGGAGCACCACCATGGGCCCGCGCACCTCCTCGCCGGGGTGCAGGATGAAGCGGGTGAGTTCCTGGCCGCCCTGGAGGCGCAGTGTGCCGTCCGCGTCACGGTTGAACCGGCAGGACCACTGGCCCGCCCAGCTCAGCGAGAAGATGAGTCCGCCGTTGTCCCGCTCAAAATTGAAGAAGGGGAAGGTGATCTGGGTGGGGCGGCCGCCCGTGTTGGCGAGGACCTCCTCCGTGCCCGCGGCGAATTCCCCGGTGACGGGTTCAAAACTGTCCGCCGTGCAGTTGTCCCCCTTGTTGCGGTGCAGCACGGTGCGTTGTCCGGCGAATTCGGGGAAGGCGGCGTCAATGGACTTAAGATCCTGGAGCAGGGGGGAATCCTTAGCCCCGGTGTTTTTGTAGTATGCGGTCCATTCGATGGCGGGGAAATTGAGGTAGCGCACACCCTCATAGCGGACCACCAGCCCCGAGGCCAGGTGGGTGAGGGTCAGGGTACGGCGCAGCACGCCGTCTTTTTCCACTGCCGGGGAGATTTCCCGCTTCCACGCATCCGGCGCGTTGGCGGTGGGTTTGCCGTCCATGAGCAGGGAGCCGGAGAACAGGCCCTGGGCGGGGTCCGCCGCGTCGCCGAACCAGCGCTCGAACGAGGCTTTTGCCGCGGCGAGTTCATCGGGCCGGGCGGCCTCCTGCGCCGAGGTGAATTGGGGGATGACGCCCAGGCAGCAGGCGAATAAGAGGGTTCTGACCAGCATGTTCACGCTCCTTCCATCCGTGTTGGTTTGCCTCCGTCCGGGGACGGGCGGGGCCGACGGAACAAGTATATGGAAAGGGCGGGTCCGGATCGAACGCGCGGGGCCGGGGTTAATCCCCGGCGGTTTTCAGGGTCTCGATGGCCTCCAGGTAGGAGTGGTGTCGGAACACATAGGCGCCCGCGACCAGCACGTTGGCCCCCGCCTGGATCACCTGGGCGGCGGTGCGCTCGTCAATGCCGCCGTCCACCTCCAAATCCCGCTCGTCGCCGAGCATGGCGCGGACGTTGGCGATTTTCTGGAGTGTTTCGGGGATGAAGGACTGGCCGCCGAAGCCGGGGTTCACCGACATGAGCAGCACCATGTCCACCGCGCCGGCGAGGTATTCGAGCTCGTCCTCGGGCGTGCCGGGGTTGAGGACGACGCCGGCCTTGCAGCCCATGTCCTGAATCTTGGAGATGAGCCGGAGCGGGTGGCGGCAGGCCTCCACGTGGAAGGTGATGATGTCCGCGCCCGCGTTGACGAAGTCCTCGGCGTAGCGTTCGGGATCGGTGATCATGAGGTGCACGTCGAGGAGCGCCTCGCAGTGGCGGCGCATGCTCGCCAGCACCGGGGGGCCGAAGGTGATGTTCGGCACGAAGTGGCCGTCCATCACGTCGCAGTGGACCATGTCCGCGCCCGCCTTCACAACATTTTGAATTTCCTCGCCCAACCGCGAGAAGTCGCAGGACAGGAGCGACGGAGAAACCTTGATTTTCATTTTTCAACCTCCGCGCCGGACGGGCCGGCGAGCCGATAAGCCTTAGCCGCGTTCACATTGCCGGGGGGGGCGGCGGCGCCGCGCCCATGGCCGCCGGGGCCGCGCCGCCCTTGAGGTGGTAGGAGGCCTCCAGGCGGTTGTCCACATGTATCTCCACAACAGCCTCCTGGATGTAGGTCACGGGGATGCGCACCGCGGTGCCCGCCAGGTAGGTGGCCCGCGCCTGCTCGTCGAAGGCCGGGGGCTTTGTCCAGACGGTCTGGCGCGCGCCGGTCCGGTCGATCACGTCCACGCGCACGTCGCGTCCGAACCAGTCGTAGGGCATTTCGTGGCGCACCTGGGCCTCGAAGCGCTCGGTGGGGCCGGTCATGCCCTGGGAGGGCTTGTAGTCGTAGGTGATGGTCTGGTTCGGATAAATCAGCGTGTCCGGGGGCGGGTTCTGGGCCAGCACCACGTCGAGGGGCGCGTCCGGGATGTCCACCATGTTGCCGATGAGCATCACCCCATAGGGGGCCATGAGCTTTTCAATTTCGTCCAGGCGCATGCCGCGCAGGTCGGGCATCAGGTCGCTCGCCCGGGCCGTGCCCGCGCTGAGGAGGAGGTGGATTTCCCCCTGGCCCGCCAGCCCCGCGCCGGGGGGCGGGTCCTGGGCCATGACGGTGTCGCGCGCCGTGTCGGCGGGGATGCGCGCGAGGCTGCCCACGCGGAAGCGGGACTGCACGATGGCGCGGCGCGCGTCCTCCAGGGGCATGTTGCGCACGTCGGGGGCCTTCAGGAAATCCTCGCCCATGCTCACGGCGATGTCCACGCGCCGTCCGGTGCGCACGACCTGGCCGGGGGCGGGGCGCTGGGAAATCACGAAATACCTAGGGATGGAGGGGTGGGGCACCTGGGTCTGCCTGCCCAGTTCGAGCCCCTTTTCACCCAGCAGGGAGGCCGCCTCGGTGACGGGCAGGTTGGCGATGGCGGGCACGGTGACATGCTGTCCGCCGTTGAGGGCGTGCATGAACACGTACCAGCCCGCCCCGGCCATGACCAGCAGGAACACGACGAGCGCCACGGACCAGCGGATGCCCCATGCGGTGAAGCGGATGACGAAGAACAGGACGCTCAGGATTGCTTCCGAAAACGCGTCAAGAAGAATCCGTCCAACGCTCCTCCGGCGGGGCCGGTCTGGTATTGTCCCTTGGCTGTCTTCCACGGTATGAGCAACTCCGGACCGTCCTCGGCCGCGCACAGGCCGTCCACGGACACAGTTTCGACCACCCCCCGGGTTTCGCGCCGGGCAAAGGTGCACACGGAATACACGACAAGACCGCCATTTTTACAGAGGCGCAGGGCCTCGCGCAAGAGCAGGGCCTGTTCCCCGGCGAGCCGTTCGGACGTTTCCGGCGTGATGCGCCACTTCAGGTCGGGGTGGCGCCGCAGCGTGCCGAGCCCCGAGCAGGGGGCGTCCACAAGCACCCGGTCGAAGGTTTCGTCCGCAAAGGGGGCCTTGAACCCGGAGCCGCACAGGGGGAAAACACCGGTCAACCCGAGGCGATCCACATTGTCCACGAGCATGCCCAGCCGCCGCCAGTCGCCGTCCATGGCGGCAATGGCCGCACCGCCGCCCGCCAACTGCGCCATGTGCGTGGTTTTGCCGCCGGGCGCGGCGCACATGTCCAATACCTTTTCCCCGGGTTGGGGTTCCATCAAATGCCCGGGAAGGAGGGACGCGGGGTCCTGAAGCATGAAAAGGCCGTCCCGGAAGGCCCGTGTCTCCACCGGGTTGCCGCCGTCCACCACGGTAAGCTCCTCGGGGACGGGGGTGGCCTTGACCACGGCCAGCCCCTGCTTTTGCAGGATGGCGGCGAGTTTTTCCGGGGTGGTTTTCAGCGTGTTCACCCGCAGCGCCGCCGGGGCCTGGGTGTTTGCCGCCGCGCAGAATTCCGCCGCCTTTTCCACGCCGTGCCCCTCCACCCACTCCCGCACCAGCCAGCGCGGCATGGAGTGGCGCACCCGCAGGAACTCCACCGGCTGGGTTTCGGGATCGGGCAGGGCCACGTCGTCCAGGCTTTGCGGCGCGCGGCGGAGCACGGCGTTGACCATCCGCGCCAGCCCCGCATGGGAGCGTTTTTGCGCCAGGTCCACGGCGGTGTGGACCATCGCCGGGCGGGTCACCTGCGAAAGGAACAGGCCCTGGAAGACGGCCATGCGCAGGATGACCAGGATGGCCGGGGGCAGCTTGTCCAGCGGCTGGGTGCAGATGCCCGAAAGCACATGGTCGCAGAGGAGCCGGTGGCGCACGGCGCCGTAGCAGAGCTGGGCCAGGAAACGCCGCCCGCGCGGGGCGAAGTCGGGCCTGCGCCGCAGGGTTTTGTCAATGGAAACGTCAAGATGCACCCCCCGCTCAAAGACGCGGAGCAGCACGTCCACGGCGGCGTCGCGCACGGGATCGGCGGGCATCAGCCGGTTTCCCCAAAGCGGTCCCCCGCCTTCATGGGGTTTCCAAGAAGGAAGGCCGCCGTGTCCATCGCCTTTTTGCCGGGCGCCTGGAGGCGCAGTATGGCGAGCCGGCCGCCGCCCGCGGCCACCAGAATGCGGTCCCTGAGCACGGCTGTGACGGTGCCGGGCGCGGCGTCGGCTGGCCCGTCCGCCACGGTGGCGGCGAGGATTTTGAACACCTCGCCGTTGTGGATGCACTGGGCGGTGGGCCAGGGGACCATGGCCCGCACCAGGTTGTGCAGTTCCGCGGCGGGACGATCCCAGCGGATGCGCCCGTCCTCCTTGGCCAGCATTTTGCAGTAGGTGACTCCCGCGCCGCCCTGCGGCCGGGCCGGAAGTTCGCCGTCGGCGGCGAGGGCCACCGCGTCCGCCAGCATGCGCCCGCCCATGGCGGCCAGCCGCGCCGTCAGCGCCTCCGCGTTCTCCTCCGGCCCCACGGGGGTGCGCTCCTGCAGGACAATGTCGCCCGCGTCCATTTCCAAGGATATTTTCATGATGGTCACCCCTGTTTCCGTGTCGCCGTGGAGCAGGGCGGTCTGGATGGGGGAGGGTCCGCGCCAGCGGGGCAGCAGGCTGGGGTGCATGTTCAGCCAGCCCAGGGGCGGGATGTCCAGCAGGGACTGTTTGAGCAGACGACCGTAGGCGGTGACCAGGCAGAGGTCGGGGCGCTGATCGCGCATCCACGCCTCGAAGGTTCCGTCGTTGAGTTTGGCGGGCTGGTGCACGGGGATGCCCCGCGCCAGCGCCCATTCCTTCACCGGCGGCGGGGCCGGTTTGCCGCTGCGGCCTTTGGGCTTGTCGGGCTGGCACACCACCGCCGCGACGCCGAAGCGCTCATGGACGGCGGACAGGCTGGGAACGGCGAGTTCCGGGGTTCCGAAAAAGAGGATGCGCACTCAGGTCAGCCCCGGAATGTTGTAGCCGCCCGCGATGTCGGACATGCGCTGCCGGGTGCGCTCCTGCACGGTCTGCAGGGCCATGTTCACCGCCGACTGCACCATCTCCTCCAGGGTCTGCACATCGTTGGGGTTCACGATTTCGGGGTCTATTTTGATGGAGAGTATCTCCATGGTGCCGGTCACGCGCACCGTGACCATGCCGCCGCCGACGGAGGTCTCGATTTCCTCGCGGGCCAGCTCCGCCTTCAGTTCCTCGATGCGGCCCTTCATTTCCATGGCCTGCTTGAGCATGGCGCCCATTTTTCCAAGATCACCCAGTCCGCCGAGCATGGGCAAAGTCCTTTCAAAGTTAGTGGGAGTGCAACAAGAAGAGTATACCTGTCCGGGGCGGGAACCCGCAAAGGCGGGGGGGATGGACGGTATGGACGGTATGGACGGCATGGACGGCATGGACGGGGGACGGGGGACGGGGGGGATTGACAAAGGGTTGCGGTTGGGATAAGATACTGTTAGAAATCTAACAATCATGGTGTGACTGGAGTGAAGGTTGATGGGCGGTTTTGGGATGGTTACACTGTGATTGTGGTGGAACACATGGAGGTGGACGGTCATGGCAATCGGGTTGCTTGTGGGGCTGGTCATACTGCTCGGGCTGATTGGGGGCTATATCGGTGCCATCCGCAGCATCACGCTGGGGCGGCGGGTGAACGAGCTGCAGGAGCGGATCGACCGGATATATCTCAAACTTGACCAGTTGCGGCTGGCGGAGCATCCGCGGGAGGCAGTCAAACCGGCTGTTTCCGCGGTTCCACCCGCAACCGGCACGGGGGAAGCCGGGGAGAGGGAGGAGGCCCTTTCTGACGCCGCATTGCCCACCGTGCCGCCGCCGCCGCCGCTCCCCGCAGTGAAACCGGCCCCCGCACCGGCGGCCAGAACGATGCCGGTTTCACGGGAAAACGCGGCGGAAATCCCGCCGGTTCCCGCCCCGTTCCAGCGTTCCTGGGACAATGTGGACATTGAGCAGTTTCTGGGGCTCAAGGGAATCATCTGGGCCGGGGTGCTCATGCTTCTGGTGGGGGGCGGGCTTTTCCTCAAGTACATGTACGACAACAACTGGCTGGGGCCGATGGGACGGGACCTGCTGATGGCGGTGGTGTCGGCGTGCGCGATTGGGCTGGGCGAGGCGGCGCGGCGCAAAAAATACGGCCCCCTCTTCCATGCCCTCACCGGCGGCGGCGTGGCCGGGTTGTACACCTCCCTTTATTTTGTGCTGAACATCCACCACCTGGCGTCGCCCGGCGCGGTGATGGCGCTGTCGGTGGGTGTGACCGTTTTCGCCCTCTGCCTTGCGGTGCTGCACAACGCGCAGACCATCGCGTTGCTGGCGCTGGGCGGCGGCCTGCTCAGTCCGGTGCTCTTTTCATCGGGGGAGAACCGCCCCCACGCGCTGTTCCTGTATGTGATTGCGGTGGATCTGGTGGCGGTGGGTGCGGCGCTTTTCAGGAAGTGGCGGTGGGTGAACACGGCCGCCCTTGCGGGATCATGGCTGCTGTACTCCTCATGGTTTGCGACCTACTACGCCGCGGACCAGCGCGTCCCGGCGCTGCTTTACGCCACGGCGTTCTACGCGATCTTCCTCTGCACGGGCACGGCGAACGGGCTGGTGCGCCGGGAGAAGGAGGGGATTGCGGAGGTGGCCGTGGCGCTTGCGGCCACCTTTGCGGCATTGGCGGCGTATTACCGGGTGTTCATGCCGGACGGGCGGATAACCCTCGGGTTTGTGGTGCTGGCGCAGGCGGCGGCCACCTTTGGCCTTTACCTGCTGTGGCAGCGGCGCGTCCGGGCCTCCATGCAGTTTTCGCGCACGCTGCTTGTGACGGCGATGGCGCTGACCATGCTGGCGATACCCCTTCAGGTGCGGCACTACGGCATACCCATCGCGTGGGCGGCGCAGGCGGTGCTGCTGGCGTATGTGGGGGGCATGTACCGCGACGGGCTGGTGCGACTGGGCGGCGTGGCCGCGCTGGCGCTGGCGGTGTGCGGCCTGCTGGCGGAGCTGCCGCTGCATTCGGAGGCGTTCATCCCCCTGGCCAACACGCCCTTCCTGGCCTGGGCCTGGGTGGCGGGCGCGGCGGCGCTGACGGCCCTTCTGCTGCGGAGGGAGACGGTGCTGGACGAGGAAATCGAGCGCAGCCTGGCGCTGCTGTGCGCCGGGGGCGCCTGTGTGATTATCACGGCGGCGCTCAGCATGGAGGACTGGCTGTGGTGGCAGGTGGGCCGCTCCGAGTGGCTGGCGCTGACCGCGCCGTACCAGGCGCAGTCCCTCGCGCTGCTGTGGGCTGTGATTACGGGGGCGGCCTGGCTGGGGCTGAACCGGTTCAGGCGGGAATGGAAGGCGCTCTCACTGCTGCCCGCGGCGGTGCTGGTGATGTGCGTGCTCGCGGGGTTTGGGCACTACCAAAGCGGCTGGACCGGGCTCTGCCTCAACACGGCCTTTTTGGCGGCGATGCTGGCCCCCGCGGTGATCTGGCTGCTTGCCCGCGACCTGTCCGACGACCCGATCATGGCGGGCACCCCCCCGATGCTGGTGGTGGCCGGGCATGTGTTACTGGCGGTGGCCTGCGCGGTGGAGCTGCACCGCTGGAGCATCGCGGAGCAGGCCATCTCCACCCGCACGGCAATCAGCCTGATGTCCGTGGTCTGGGGTGTCCACGCGCTCTGCCTGGTGGTGGGCGGGCTGGCCACGCGGGTGTACGCGCGGCGCGCGCTGGGCATGGGCATGTTCGGCGTGGTCATCATGAAGGTGATTCTCTATGACACGTCCACCCTCCAGCAGCACTACCGCATCCTTTCCTGGGTGGGCTGCGGGCTGTTGCTGATGGTTGCTGGATATTTTTACCACCGGTTCAGCGCGGTGCTGACTGTGCCGGAAAAGGACGGGGAAACGAAGCCATGACCTGGATGCTTGTGCTGCTGGCCGCGTGCGCCGTCACCGACGAGGGCGGAAAGGTTGATCCCAAGACCTACTGGCACCATGCGCCGGTGGAGACCGCCGGGGCCGCCGAGGGTTTTGTGTCGCTCGAACTGCCGCCGGAGGTGCTTGACCGGATGCTGCCCACCCATGGGGACGCGCGGCTGGCCGACGGCGCAAACAATGTCATCCCCTACCTGCTGCGGAAGGTTCCCCCGGCGCGCCGGG
>JBHEKP010000323.1:0-15593 GCA_041859375.1 Candidatus Hydrogenedentales bacterium
GTCCTTTTCCGCCTTCCAGCGGGTCTTCATGCCGCCGAGTTCCTCGCGCAGGTTGGCCATCTCCTCCTCCAGCGCGCGGAGGCGCTCCTGCCCGGCGCGGTCCCGCTCCTTTTTCAGCGCCAGTTCCTCGATTTCCAACTGGCGCAGCCTGCGCTCCACCACGTCGATCTCATAGGGCATGCTGTCGATTTCTATGCGGAGGCGGGACGCCGCCTCGTCGATCAGGTCAATGGCCTTGTACGGCAGGAAGCGATCGGCGATGTAGCGGTGGCTGAGCGCCGCCGCCGCCACCAGCGCGCCGTCCTGGATGCGCACGCCGTGGTGCACCTCGTAGCGCTCCTTGAGCCCGCGCAGGATGGCGATGGTGTTTTCCACGTTCGGCTCGGCCACGAGCACGGGCTGGAAGCGCCGCTCCAGCGCGGCGTCCTTCTCCACGTGCTTCTTGTACTCGTCCAGGGTGGTGGCGCCGATGCAGTGCAGCTCGCCCCGCGCCAGCGCGGGCTTGAGCATGTTCGACGCGTCCATGGCACCCTCGGCCGCGCCCGCGCCGACGAGGGTGTGCATTTCGTCAATGAACAGGATGATCTGCCCCGCCGCCTCCTGCACGGCGGAGAGCACGGCCTTGAGCCGCTCCTCGAATTCGCCGCGGAACTTCGCGCCCGCCGCCATGGCGGACAGGTCGAGCGCGGCGACGCGCTTGTTTTTCAGGCCCTCGGGCACGTCCCCCGCCACGATGCGCTGGGCCAGCCCCTCGACGATGGCGGTCTTGCCGGTGCCCGGCTCGCCGATGAGCACGGGGTTGTTCTTCGTGCGGCGCGACAGCACCTGGATCACCCGGCGGATTTCCCCGTCCCGGCCGATGACCGGGTCGAGTTTGCCCGCGCGGGCGAGCTGGGTCAGGTCGCGGCTGAAACGCTGCAGCGCGTCATAGGTGGACTCCGCGTTCGGGTCCGTGACGCGCTGGGTGCCGCGCACGTCCTTAAGCGCCGTGAGCACGGCGTCCTCGGTGACGCCGGCCCCCTTGAGCAGGCGCGCCGCGTCGCCACCCGCGTGGAGGATGCCCAGCAGGATGTGCTCTGTGCTGAGGTACTCGTCCTTGAGGTTCTGCGCCGACTTCCAGCCCGCGTCCAGCGCCTGCTGGGCGTCGCGGCCCAGGCCGGGCTGGCCGGAGGCGCCGCTCACCCTGGGCAGCCGGGCCACGGCCTGCTGCGCGGCGGCGCGCACCTGATCGGGCGCGACGCCGATGCGCTGCAGAATCGCGGCCACGGAGCCCTGCTCCTGCGCGGCAAGCGCGTCGAGCAGGTGCAGGGCGGTGATTTCAGGGTGTCCGCCGTTGGCGGCGAGTTCAAGCGACTCCGCCAGGGCCTCCTGCGCTTTTATGGTCAACCGGTCCATTCGGAACATGATACGGTTCTCCTTTCAGGGATGTTTACGAGTATAGATGCAAGGGGCATGCCAAGGCCCGCAGGGCAGGGATGGGGGGGAATTTGTGGAATGCGGGGACGTGGGTGGAAATCCGGAACGGACACACGCACCGTGTTCCGCTTCATTTTGCAGCAGGGGTGATTCAAAACGGCACACGTTTTTGCTACACTGCGCCGGGACGTGGTGTCCCGGTGCGGAAAGGAGCAGGCAATGAACACTTCCCTTAGGTTGCTGGTGCTGGCCCTTGTTGCGGGGCATGCCGGATGGTGCGCGGCGCAGGACGGCGGGTTGACGCTGGACGCCCTGGCAAAGGCCCCCTTTGAAATTGTCACCACGGACGGGGCCGCCGCGCCGGGCCTTGCGCTGGAGCGGAAGTGGGAGGGGAACGCATGCCTCCCGCGCCTGTCCAACACCGGCGCCGCGCCTGTCAAGGTGCGCGAGGTGGCGCTCTTCACCCTTTCCCACACGCTGCCGCCGTCCACGCCCTTTTACGGGGAGGGCTTCACCATGCTCTCCCAGACGGCGGGCACCCTCGGCGCGATGGTGGACGTGGGCGGATACACCGACCGGAGCCACTACAAGATTCCCTTCCCGTCCGACGCCTACGCCGCCTACGGCATGATCACGCTGATGCCGGAGGGCGCGGACTGCGCGGTGCTGGGCTTCTCCTCGTGCCGCCGCTTTGCGGGCAAGTTTTACCTGCGCCCCGGCTCCATTGCCGTGGTTTTGGACACGGAAAACCTTGAACTCGCCCCCGGCGAATCATGGGAGCTGGAGGAGTTCCTTTTCGGCGCGGGGCCGGACCGCGAGGCACTGCTGGCCGCGCTGGGCGACCGCATCGCAAAGAACCACCCGCCGCTGTGCAGGGAACCCGTGCCCACGGGCTGGTGCTCGTGGTATTGCTTCGGCCCGCTGGTGACGGCCCGGCAGGTGGAGCGCAACCTCGACTTCATCGCGGGCACCATCCCCGCGCTCCGCTACGTCCAAATTGACGACGGCTACCAGGCGGCCATGGGCGACTGGCTCGACACGGGCAAGGCCTTCCGCGGCGGCATCCGGGACGTGCTGCGGAAAATCCGCGACGCGAAACTCGAACCGGCCATCTGGGTGGCCCCCTTCATCGCCGAGGAGAATTCCAAGGTCTTCCGGGAGCACCCCGACTGGTTCATCAAGGATGAGGCGGGCCAGCCGCTTCGCTCGGATTTGGTCACCTTCGGCGGCTGGCGCAACGGCCCGTGGTACGCCGTGGACGGCACCCATCCGGAGGCGCAGAAGCACCTGGAGCGGGTGTTTCGCACCATGCGCGAGGAGTGGGGCTGCACCTACTTCAAACTTGACGCCAACTTCTGGGGGGCCATGCACGGCGGGCGCTTCCACGATCCGAAGGCCACCCGCGTGGAGGCCTACCGGCGCGGCATGGAGGCGGTGCTGCGCGGCGCGGGCGACAGTTTTGTGCTGGGCTGCAACCATCCGCTCTGGCCCTCCCTCGGGCTGGTGCACGGGGCGCGCTCCTCGGGCGACACCAGCCGCTCCTGGGGCGCTTTCTCCATGACCGCGCGGGAAACTTTCTGGCGCAACTGGCAGAACGGCCGTCTGTGGTGGAACGATCCCGACTGCGTGCTGCTGGGGGGCAAACTCACCGACGGGGAGTTCATGTTCCACGCCACCGCCGTTTACGCCTCCGGCGGCATGGTCCTCTCCGGGGATGATCTGCCGCGTGTGACGCCGGAACGGCTTGCCATGCTGCGCAAACTCGTTCCCTCCACCGGCGTTGCGGCGCGCTTTGACGACAGCACCTTCCGTATTGGCCGCGTGGCCCTGCCCGGCAGGCAGATGCTGTGCCTGTTCAACTGGGGTGACACGCCCCAGACTCTTTCCGTGCCCCTCGCCGCGCCCTGCCGTGCCACCGACTACTGGACGGACAAGGAGCTGGGCCGCTTCGAGGGCACCCTGGAAATGAAGGACATGCCGCCCCATTCGGGAAGGTTGCTTGTGCTGGAATGACCGGCAGGCTCATTCCACGCAGGGGCAGTATTCGTCGTTCGTCCACACGGCGAGGATGTCAATGACGGCACCCTCGCGGACGATGTACTCGCTCAGACCGACGTGGTTGAGGGGGTTGCCCCAGTCGTAGGTGTAGCCGAGCCCCGTCCAGGGGTAGGGGGTGGCGGGGTCGGTGCTGTAAGCGCGCTGCGCCTGGAACCATGCCACATGGGCGGGGTCGGTGTCCGCCGGGAAGCGCAACCCCGCCGTGTTGTCGGTGATCTCACTGTCCGGCGCGGGGCGGAAGAGATCCTTTGGACTGACCCAGAACTCGACAAAGCGGGTCTTTTCACTTTCGGGCGGCAGGCCGAGCAGTTGCTTGAGCCGCAGGTCCCGCTCGGCGCAGGGCAGGTTTTGCAGGGCGCAGAATTCCCCCACGGCGGGCGCGGGCGTGACCCAGGATTCCCAGTCCATGGGGCCGAAGGGTTTCTTTTCGGGGGGTGTGGTAAAGATGGCGGACTTGCCCGCGAGACCGTCATAGGTGGTGTATTGGGTCCAGGTGACCATGAGCACCTGTTCTGAAGCGCCCGCGCCGCGCCAAATCAGTCCGGAGGTGTCGCGCCGGATGGGGGTGAGCGTGTTGACCGCCTCGGTGGGCTCCATCACGGCGGCGTCGGCCACCGCATCCCCGTAGGCAACGGCGAGATCGGCGTCCTCCATGCCGGTGACGCTCACCGCGACAGTGGCGCGGTTCTGGGGATAATCCGTATTCAGGAAGGTGACCGTGGCGGTGAAGGGCAGGTTGCAGTCGGTTGCGCCGATGCGCACCTCGCCGCTTTGGGTGCCCGCGCGCGGCGTGATTTTGACGCGCGGATCATCCGCGAAGGCGCGCCAGGGGGAGTCGTCCAGCACGCCCGCCTTCAGGTTGACCGCCGCCTCGGGGGAAAAATAGGCCAGGTTCACCCCGCCGGTGTCCGTGGTGATTTGGCCGGTGAGCGGGCAGCCGGTAAGCGCCGATCCCGCCAGTAAAAGGCCCCCCGCCAGCAAAAGGCATTTTCGGAATGTCATTGCGCCCGTCTCCGTTCGCGCCCGTTTGCGCGCGGGATCAGTTTACCCCGCCGTGCCGTGCGCCGCAACCGGCGGCGGGGGTACGGGGCCGCGGTTGAACCCGCATCTGGTATCATGCCGGGGAACAGCCGGAATTCCGGAAACAATCAAATTCACAGGAAGCATGTCATGCGTTCTCTTTTCTTGATTCTTGCGGTTGCGGCGGCGGCCCCCCTCTGGGCCGCGGCGGGGATGGTGTCCACGGGGGATTACCCCTCGGTGCAGGCGGCGCTGGATGCCAACCCCGGCACGGTTGTCTTTCTGCCCTCCGGCGAACACCGCCTTTCCGGGCCGCTTTGGCTGAGGACCGACAACAGCGGCATCACCGGCCACGGCACGCTGGTGCAGGAGGATGCGGCGGCGGCGGTTATCCGTGTTGAAAAAGCGGCCAATGTGCGCATTGAGGGGATCACTGTCACCCGTGCGGAGGGCGCGCGGGAGGCTGCCGCTTCGGCCATTCTGGCGGAGGAGGCTCGCGGGCTGGTGGTGGACGGGGTGAGGGTGCTGGAGAACCACGCCCGCGAGGGCGCGGTGGAACTGCGCGGATGCGTTGACAGCCGCATTCAGGACTGTGAGATTCGGAACTACAAGCGCATCGCCGTGGACGACCGTACGGGCCCCGGCGAGCCGCTGTACGGCTACGCCTTTCGCTGCATAGACGGCACGGGCATTGTGGTGCGCGACTGCGTGAACACCCTCATCACCGGAAACAGCATTGTGGAGCGGAACCTGCTGCCGACGCGGGAGATGAAGGAGCAACATAACCTTGGCGCGCTCACCGACGGCGCCTTTCCCACCAAGCCTGGCAAGCTCGGCGAGACCGCCGTGAAAAACGGTTATGTCAGCAACTGGCACCAGGGATCGGCGGTCATCGTCACCGGTCCGGAGAAGACGGCCTTCACCACCCTGACAAGCAACCGCATTGAGAACGCCGCCCAGGGCATTGACCTGCACTGCGACAGCGCCATCGTCACGGGAAACACGGTGGACCACGGCATGATGGGCATCAAGGCCACCCACGGATGCAGGCACCTGATCATCTCCAACAACCTGCTCACGCACATAGATCTCTGGGGCATCCTGCTCAACCCCGGCGCGGCCTCCCACGCGGCGGGCGCGGCGGCGCCGGACCAGCCTGTTCGCGCGGAAAACGGCGACGGCGGCACCATCATAGCCAACAACATCATCACCAATTTCGGCTACGGCCATGAGTGGTGGAACTGGGGCGGCGCGTCAAAGGACAACGGCGGCGGCTATGCCATGACCTTTTACGACGGGCAGTTGCCCGAAAACCCGCCGCTCACCGATGTCATCATCCAGGGCAACATGGTCTACGACAGCGGCCGTGACGGGGTGATTCAGGACGGACAGGTCGCCACGCCAGGCCCACGCTACAAGTGGGCGGTGCATGTGGGCTCCTGGAACGACGCCTCCAAGTCCCCCAATATGCCCCGTGGGCTGCATTTTTCCAACAACATGTTCCATTCCGGCAGCGCGGGCGTGTCCAATGTGCCCCTGGAACCCTGAGTCTTAATCATCCCGCAATCCGTGGGAGGAGAAATTTATCTTGACATGTAATGAGCATATACCCATAATATAACCAAAGGAGAACAGGATGGCCAGGCCGGTGGAATGCAGGCAGGTGGGCGCATTGCCCCGTTGCTCCCGGTTCAAACCGCAGGGAATACCCGCGCGGGAACTGGAGGAGCTGCGCCTCGCGGTGGACGAACTGGAAGCCCTGCGCCTGGCGGACATGCTGGGCCTTTACCATGGCGAGGCCGCGGAGCACATGGGTGTTTCGCGGGCAACCTTTGGGCGGATTTTGGAGTCGGCGCGGCGCAAGACGGCCGAGGCGCTGGTCTCCGGAAAAATGCTCCGGATTGAAGGAGGAAATGTCACCATGAACAAAATGCGGGTTTTTGAATGCGCGGACTGCGGGCACAACTGGCAAATGCCCTGCGGCACCGGTTGCCCTGAGGGATGCCCCTCCTGCAAGGGTGTCAATTTCAAGCGGATTAGGAACGAGGGTGAGGAGTGTGATCACGGCCACGGCCACGGCCACGGCCATGGCGAATGCCATCATGGCGGGCACGGGGGCGGCCAGGGTGGCCAGGGCGGTTGCCGCCACTGACCCGCCGCGGATAAAATGCCATTGACAACCGTGCAACGGGAAGGTGTCTTGATGCCGGAACCGCGTGACAGGACTGAAGAGACGGCGCTGCGCGACGCGTTGGCCGCGGACAGGACCGACATGGCCAACGAGCGGACGCTGCTGGCCTATGTCCGCACGGGCCTGGCCTTTTTGGCGGTGGGGGGCACCTGCCTGAAGGTGTTTGACACGGTTCCCATGCGCCTGACGGGCGGCTTGTGCCTGGTTGCTGGCGCGATCATTTTGGCGGCCGGTGTGGTGCGGTTCCGCCACTGGCGCAGGCGCGCAAGGTCACTGTTCCACGGGGGCCGGTGACGCGTCCACCACGGCGGGCGCGGTCGTCTGGGGAAGGCCCGCGCACCATGCCTCCAGCTTGCCCAGCCACAGGGCGCGGTTTTCCGGGCTTTCCAGGAAGCCGGCCACGGCAATCGCCCTGTAAAGTTCCATCATGTCAAGCATGAAGGTGTACACCGAGGCGGCGGCGCTTGTGTCGGCCACCAGTGCGGCGTTTTGCGCGTCCACCAGGCTGGTCACGTCGAGCACGCCGCGCGCGTAGCCGTCCGACACCAGGCCGAGGTTTTTGTTGGCCGCCTCGGCCGCCGCGCGGGCCTGCGAGATGTTGAAGTGGGAGGCGCGGGTCATTTCCGCGGCGGTGCGGATGCGCTGCTCAAGTTTCTGCGCCACCGCGGCGCGCTTGGTTTTCAACTGCTCCAGGGACTCGCGCGCCTTGACGCGCTCGGCCTTGCGCTGGCCGCCCGTGTAGATGGGGAGGGAGCCCTGGAGGCCCACGGTGTACGAGTCGTCGGGCACGCCCGGCACGATGAGGGTTTGCAGCCCGCCCCCGGCGCCCTTTCCGGCCATGTCGAACTTGTGCTTCATCTCCAGCTGGACGCCCACCGTCGGCAGGTAATACTTTCTCTTTGCGGCAAGGTACATGCGGCCCCCGGCCTCGATTGCCTTGTCAAGCTGGTGCAGTTCGGGCGCCTCGTTCAGGCCGGTTTCCACGAGAAATCCGCACAGTTTGGGGAAACGCTCCGGGTCGGTAAGGTACCCCTGGAGCTGTTTCTCGCCCGACAGCAGGATGTCCTCGTCCACCGCCATTTCGCTGATGTGGAAAAGCTCGTCCTGGTTGCGGTTGAGCACCCGGTTGAACTGGATTTCCGCGGCTTTGCGCTGCGCGCCCGCGTTGCTCACGGAAACCCGGCTCTCGGCGATGTACGCCTCCAGCCGGTACACCTCGCCCGGCCCGGCCACGCCGATTTCCTCCCGGAGCCGGGCGAGATCGAGGTGGGTGCGGGTGCGGCGCAGGTTGGTCTTCTGGATGGTCTCGAAGGTTTTGGCGCGGAGCACGTTGAAATAGGCGTCGGCGGCCAGCTTGATGATGTCCATTTCGGCGCCGGCGTATTCATGCTCCAGCGCCTCCTGGAGGCGTTTTTGGATTTCCACGTTCGCCAGCGCCATCTCGTTAAAGACCAGCTGCGTCACCTTCAGCGACCCGGTCCAGAGCCGCTCAGGCTGCACCGCGCTGGCAAGCTCGCTGTCAATGGCGGCGTAGGTGGTGGAGACCTCGGCCTGGGGCAGCAGGTTGGCCCGCGCCGCCGGGATGTTCTGCGCCGAAGCGCGCAGGGCGCGCTCCTTTTCGGAAAGGTCCAGGTTGCCCTGCAGCGCCGCCTGCACCGCCGAGACCAGGGTGTATTCGACGCCCGCGCCGGCGGGCTCCTCGTTGAGCACCTCCGCCTCGTCCAGCAGATCCCAGGCGGGGGTGTAGCCTATGGCCCGCGCCGTTTCCATGTTGATGGTGAGCGCCGTGCCGCCCTCGAACATGGTGTCCAGGCCGCCCGCATCCGCGCCGTTCAGGATGCGGTAGGTGTAGTTCGCCACCCGCCGCGCCAGCCGCCTGGGCTCGCCCTCGGGCTGAAGGGTGGCCAGCGCGCCCGCGCGCACGTCGGCGGGGCCCATGAGGCTGAAGGAGAAGAGGCGGCGCGCGTTCACCGCAGCCGCCAGCTCCGCAAACTGCCCGTCGGTCAGGTTGGTGGTGGGCCCGAAGTAAACGGCCTCGGTGCCCGCCGGAATGGCCGACAGGGTGGCGGCCGTGTCCCCGTTGGCGGGCACGGTGGCAACCTCAACGCCAAACTCCCTCAGCGCCGTGAGCAGGTTGCTTTGCAGCTCCTTGATGGACTCCTCCAGCTGGCCGTTGGCGATCACCGCCAGTTTTTTGAAGGGCCGCATTTTCAGCATCTGGCGGACATCACGGCTCAGCGGATTCTCAGAGGCGAGATAGGACAGGTTTTTCACGCCGCTTTTGCCGTCGGACTGGGGGATTCCGAGCACGGCGGGCTCAAGCACGCGCGCGGCGATGACCGGTTTCGCATGGGGCGCCCTGAGCGCGGTTTCCACAGAACCCACCACCCCAAGGGCGATGATTATGTCCACTTTCGGGTTTGCCAGCAGGGTGTTCAGGGACTGGCGGATGTTGGAAACGGTCCAGTCGCCCTGTGCCTGCTCAAACCGGATGTCAAAGGACTTTCCCGCCACCTCCATAATCTCCGCCTTGAAATTCTCCACAAAGTCCTCGCGCCGGGGCGCGCCGTCCACAAGCAGCCCTATGGTGACCTCCTTGCGCGGGACGCTGAAGTTGCTGTAGGTGGCCGCAATTTCTTCGGCGCTTGGCTGGCCGGGCATGGCGGCGGGAATTTGCGCCGTGACGGAAGCGGGGGGGGGGATGGGCATGGGTTCCACCGGTGTTTCGACCGCCACCGCCGCCGCTGTTCCCAGCAGGAGCGTCACCATCACCGTCATTGCCGCGGTCATCCTGTTCGCCATATGTAAACTCCTTTGGAGCCGTGGAACCGGCATTGTTTTCCCCACTGTCTCCAGATGATACCCTAGTCGGCCCGGGCAAATCAATCAAACGTTTGTTTTACAACCACTAACCAATCCTCTAAGGTGTTCCAACGGGAAATCCCAAGTCATTCCCGCTTAAACAGGTCATCGAAGGAACCGGGTTTCTCCTCATCGGGGGGCGCATTTTCCGAAAAGAGGCCATCCCAGGCATTTTTTGTGGTGGAAGAATTTTCCCGTTTTTCCTGGGTGGTACTGAACTCAAACTCCTCGCAAAAGTTTAGTCCGATTCGATCCCCCACCCATTCGGTGTTGGGGATGTAGCATTGGTTGTGGGCGGAGGGAAGATGATGCCGGCAGTTTTTGCAGCAATGCAGGTAAGCGCCGCATCCGTCGCAGATTTCCTTGAACCCCGGCTGGCTTTTGCCGCCCGGCCATGGCATGCCGCACTTGTGGCAATTCTGTGTCCCGCCCGTCATCGGCTTCACTCGGAGGATGGCGGGGCCGCGTTTTCTCCGCCGCCTTCCCCGCCGGGGGGCTGTGGGATCATGGGAACCTTCGGGGCTGTCGGCATGCTGTGCTCCAGCAGCGCCCAAAGGGCCAGCGCGGTGGTGTGGGAGTCCGTGTTTTTGCGGTCAGTCTTCGACTGTGACCAGCCGCCGTTGGAAAGCTGGGTGGTTGCCAGCGCGTCCAGCCAGTCCTTGTCCACCAGCTTGCGCTTGCCCAGATAATCCAGGGTGGTGATGGCCTGGCAGCCAATCATTCCCGTCGGCCCGTTGTCCAGCAGTATTTTGCGCAGGATGGCGGCGAGCTTGTCCCGCGCCTCCCCGAACTGCGGGGTGTCCGCGCTGACGCAGCCGTTTTCCGCGCCCCAAACCAGGACGCGCCCGAGGACGGCTGCCTCCAGATTTTCAAAGGGAGTGCGGTCAGCCTTGTCCAGTGCGGCGATTTTGTCAAAAAGTGTCCTGGTGAAATCGTCCGGCAGCGGGAAACGGTCGCAGTACAGCACCTGCACCATGGCCCTGAAAGTCCAGTTGTCCACCTTGAAGGCCGAGGGATCATACTGGTGGGAGGGGTCCACGAGCCTTCCCATAATGCTCAGGTCTTTTGTGTCCGCGAGGGCCTGCATCTGGGGGCTGAACATGTTCGCGTGGGTGTAGCGCCTGTCCAGCCCGAATTTCCGCTGGAGGAAGTCGAGCAGTGCCAGGGCGGGCCACCGGTCCGGGGTCCGGTCGTAGTATAGGTAGTTGATGGCCTTGTCGATGTGGGCCGCATAGGGGCTGTCGGCGTAGGGCCGCGCGTCCCCCTCATAGGGCACGGGAGGCACACCCGGGGGATTGGGCGGGGGAAGCGTGTCCGGCGCGGTCGCGAAGGACGGCGTCGCGCACAAGGCAAGCAGTGTCAGGCACAGCAGTTTGTTCATTTGGGGCGCTCCGTGGCCGTTTGACGGTTTTACGGATAGTATATATTTGGGGCGTCCGGCATTGCCACGCCCCGGGGGGGGCCGCGTCCTATTCAGGCGTCCGCATGCGGAAGGACTCCAGAAGCTGTTGGAAGTCGGGCCGGTCCTCCGGTGGGCCTGGCGAGTAAAAAAGATGGGTGCGGCAGCGGCAGTCGCCGCAGCCGAAGCCCTCCGGACCGGGGCGCATGATACGCGCCAGCGCGTCCGCCAGCGCGCATTCGCGCCTGTCGGAGGAGCGCACCGGCAGGGCGGACGCGGAGGAGGCATGTTCGCGCAGGTAGTCCACATGCCAGTGAAACTGCTTGCGCCTGCGCAGGTGCCTGTTGATTCTTGCCGTCAGTCCGCCCATGGCGGAGCCGGCATACACGTGAAAGCCGGGCTGGAATTGCGCCGCGCCCAGGGCCCCAACGGAGATTTCCATCCCCCTGTCCAGTGTGAGGATTAGCAGGTACGCGCCCCTGTCGTGCGCCTCCCGTTCAATGTATTGCCATGGGATCGGCAGTGGCCTGAGTGCGGTTTCATCCAGTTCCAGCGTGTCGGACCAGTCCAGCGCAAGGGGCAGGATCCCCACCCGGCCGCGCACCTCCAGCAGGGTGCGGGAGAATTCAAGGTCGGTGTGGTAGTCGGGCATGAACCAGCGCGCGTTGGGCGTGTGCACAAGAAAGAGCACCCTGCAGCGCCGCCCCGACCCGGACAGTTCGGCGAGTTCGAGCAGGTGCCTGCGTCCGCGCGCGGTGACCGCGTCGGGAAACATGGCGACGCCGTTGCCGAAAAGCGAGCAGGACTTAACCTCCAGCAGCAGGTCGCCCTCCGTGTCGCGGAGCAGAAAGTCAAAACGGCTGCGGCCCTCGGGCACCTCGCCCCGGACAATCTCCGCGCCCTCCAATCCCGGCACAAGCCGCCGCTCCAGCAGCCTCCGCGCCACAAGGTTGTTCCAGTGGGTTTGCAGCAGCACCGGCCTTCCCTGGCGTTCCCCGGCAATCACCATGAAGCGCGTTTTTCGCGCCCCAGAATCATCAAGACGGACGAGCCACAGGCGCGTGCCCGGGAAGAGAAGCTCGCGCAGGCGTCCCGGATTGGGCATGAACGCGTCCACCTGCTCGCCGGTGTCCAGTTCGGCGCGGACGAGGAAACGGTTGGGCCGCGCGGCAAAGCGGGCGTTCACCAGGGCGTTTTTGTCGACAGGAAGGACTGAAATCATCGGGCTATTTTACCGGATGGCGCGTCCTTATCCCACTTTGCCCTTCCCTGACAGTGACACGGCGTCCGTGCTTGGTTTAGGATGGTGTCCGGGAGCACGAACAGAATGCCTGAACTTGAGCCATACTATACGGGGGAAGCCGTCCCCGCGGCGGACATGCCGCCCCGTCAGCCGCTGCATGTGGTGCTGGACAACCTGCGAAGCGCCTTTAATGTCGGTTCAATTTTCCGCACCGCCGACGCCTGTGCCGTGGCACACATGCATCTTTGCGGCATGACCGCCCATCCTCCCCATCCAAAACTTGAGAAAACGGCGCTGGGCGCCTTTGATTACCTGAAATGGAGCTATTACGAGCGCAACCGCGACTGTGTCGCGGAGCTCGCCGCGCGGGGAATCCCGTTGGTGGCGGTGGAGACGGTGCCGGAGGCGGTGCCCCACCATATATACCGGTGGCCAAAACCCGTCGCGGTTGTTTTTGGAAACGAGGTGAACGGCGTCAACGAGCGGGTGCTGCGCAGGTGTGACGCGGTGGTCCGGATTCCCATGCTCGGGCACAAGAACAGTCTGAATGTCGCCACGGCGGTGGGGGTGGTGCTGTATGAAATCCTCCGGCAGTGGGATGGGTTGGATGGGCCGCAGTCTTCGGAAGAAAATTTGACGCCACCGCCCAATTTATAAGAATAATAATACAAACAATTATTTAATGATTTTTTGGTTATAATTATGCGAATATATGGAATTTGTCCGTGACAGGGTGGGGCTAATTGATGGTGCAGTTTTAACGGGAATAAAATAAATAACATTTTCTTGACATGGCAATGTCCGTGTGGTAACCTTTTCACCCGTCCCTGTGATGGGAGAGATCTGTCTTTGGTGCGAGGTTGCCAATGGACAGCGCTGATCTTTTGGAGCCCGTTTCAACCTCCGAACCCGATTTGAAGGAGACGCTGCATGGCTGTTGCTCACCGTTTTGAGCGTCCTACCCTCGGCAAAATTCCGGACACTCTGGACCTTCCCGATCTGATCGAGATCCAGACAAAATCCTACACTGAATTTCTTCAGTGGGACGTGCCGCCGGATGAGCGCCAGAACATCGGCCTGCAGGAGGTGTTTCAGGAGGTGTTTCCCATCACCTCCCCCAACGGGCTGACGAAGCTGGAGTTTGTGCATTACGCCTTCACGCCGCCCAAGTACACCATCCAGGAATGCCAGGAGCGCGGCATGACCTACGCGGCGTCGCTCAAGGCGCTGCTGCGGCTGGTGCGCTATGAGGAGCTGGGCGCGGGCGAACTCCGCGAGAAGATGATGGTTGAACAGGACGTGTTCCTCGGCGAGCTTCCGTTGATGACGCCCACGGGCACCTTCATCATCAACGGTGCCGAGCGCGTCATCGTGAGCCAGCTCCACAAGTCGCCGGGCGTGTCCTTCGAGCGCCGGCAGCACCCGAACGGCAAGATGATGCTGTGCGCGCGGATCATCCCCTACCGCGGCGCCTGGCTTGAATTCGAGTATGACCTGAACGACTACCTGTGGGTGGTCATCGACCGGCGCAGCAAGCTGGCGGTGACGACCTTCCTCAAGGCCTTCGGCTATGTGGAGCCCGAGGAGCTGCTCGCCCTGTTCTACACCTTTGACACGGTCAGCATCGGCAGAAACAAGCTGAAGGTGAACGGCAAGTCGGCCGAGCCCGAGGAAATCATCGGCCGCTGGCTCGCCACCGACGTGGTGGACCCGGAGTCGGGCGAAATTCTCGCCGACGCCGCCACGGAGCTGAAGAAGGAGTCGCTGAACCGCATCATCGCCTCCCACGTCAACGAAATCCTGCTGCTGAACCCCGGCGAGGTGCAGCGCGATCCGGCCATCGTCCACACGCTGAGCCAGGATCACATCATGACCCAGGACGAGGCGATGCAGGCGGTGTACGCCAAGGTGCGGCCCGGCGACCCCGCCACGCCCGCCACCTACCGAACCTTCTTCCAGAAGCTCTTCTCGGACCCGAGCCGCTATGACTTCGCGGCGGTGGGCCGCTACAAAATCAACCGCAAGATGGGCCTCCAGCAGGACCAGTCGGTCAAGACGCTGACCCGCGAGGACGTGGTCGCCACGCTCCAGTACCTGGTGAAACTGCGCGGCGGCGAGGGCGTGCTGGACGACATCGACCACCTTGGCAACCGCCGCGTCCGCGCCGTGGGCGAGCTTCTGTCCAACCAGGTGCGCACCGGCCTGGTGCGCATGGAGCGCACCGTGCGCGAGCGCATGAACTACCAGGACGAGGAAAACCTCACGCCGCAGAACCTGGTGAACCCCAAGCCGGTGAACGCGGTCATCAAGGACTTCTTCGGCCGCAGCCAGCTTTCCCACTTCATGGACCAGATCAACCCGCTGGCGGAGCTGACCCACAAGCGCCGCCTGAGCGCGCTCGGCCCGGGCGGCCTGAGCCGCGAGCGGGCGGGCTTCGAGGTGCGCGACGTGCACCCGACCCACTACGGCCGCATCTGCCCGATTGAGACGCCCGAAGGTCCGAACATCGGCCTTATGGCCTCGCTGTCCACCTACGCGCGCATCAACGAGTACGGCTTCCTGGAGACGCCCTACCGCAAGGTGGAGAACGGCCGGGTCACCAAGAAGGTGGAGATGCTCTCGGCCTACGACGAGGACAACTACCACATCGCCCA
Organism: Candidatus Hydrogenedentales bacterium; assembly: GCA_041859375.1. GTDB lineage: Bacteria > Hydrogenedentota > Hydrogenedentia > Hydrogenedentales > CAITNO01 > JBHEKP01. The sequence goes on from JBHEKP010000323.1 coordinate 14,844, forward strand.
GGCCAACGCGCCCGTGGACGACAAGGGGCGCTACCAAAACCCGCTGGTCTTCTGCCGCCACCGCGACGACTTCCCGCGCGTTTCCCCGGCGCAGGTGGACTACATGGACGTGTCCACCAAGCAGCTTGTGTCCGTGGCCGCCGCGCTCATTCCCTTCCTGGAGCACGACGACGCGAACCGCGCGCTGATGGGCTCCAACATGCAGCGTCAGGCCGTTCCGCTCGTATTCCCGGACTCGCCGATAGTAGGAACGGGCATTGAGCACCGCATAGCGAAGGACTCAGGTTCCTGCGTAGTTTCAAGACGCGCCGGTACGGTCTCCTACGTCGACGCGGACAGGATCGAGATAGATACTGACGACGGCGGACACGACGAATACAAGATGCCGAAGTTCAGGCGCTCCAACCAAGGCACCGTCATCCATCAGCGTCCTATCGTCTATACAAACCAGCATGTCGACGCCAATGAGATCATCGGAGACGGGCAGGCCTGCGAAGAGGGCGAACTCGCTCTCGGACGCAACGTCGTAGTCGCCTTCGTCTCATGGGAGGGCTACAACTTTGAAGACGCCATCCTGCTCTCGCAGAAGCTGGTAAAAGAAGATTTCTACACATCTATACATATAGAGGAATACGAGGTCGAAGCCCGCGACACGAAGCTTGGCCCCGAAGAGATCTCGCGCGACATCCCGAATGTCGGCGAAGACGCTCTGAAGAACCTCGACGAAGACGGCATTGTGCGCGTCGGCGC